>CAVIUT010000094.1:0-7763 GCA_963646155.1 Eggerthellaceae bacterium
TTTAAAGCTTATCAAAAGAAAACAGGTAAAAATGGCTAGAAAAGTGACACTTTTGGACTTTTTTTCGGGGCGCTGGAATTAAAAGAGACAACTCACTATAATCTTGGGTATGACAACTATCAGTTTGAGCGCGAAGGATTCCATCAATAAAGCCTTATCCGACGCACCGGAGGGTCCGGTTACCATTATTCTCGGTAAGGGTACCTGGAATGAGAAGGTCTTTGTCAACAGGCCTGATGTTACAATTCTGAGTGAAGAGGGAGCTGTAATCAGTTACGGCGACAGACATGGTGATATTCTCAACGGCCACGTTCTCAATACAGAAGAAAGTGCAACGCTGACAGTCAGTGCTCCGAACTTCTCGGCAATGGGTATTACAATTGAAAACTCTTTTCCGTGGCCGGAAGGAAGAAAATGGAACGATGAACATGACGAGAGCGAGAAGAAAGATCTGCAGGCAGTTGCCGTCGCTGTCGTATTCGGTGCCGTGCGCTCGAGTTTCCGCTCATGCTCATTCAAAGGATGGCAGGACACACTATACATAGACTACGGGCTCTCGTCATTCGAGGACTCGACTGTGGAGGGTGCCGTCGACTATATATTCGGCGCAGGTGAGGCGCTTTTCCAGGGATGCGAAATAGTATCGAAAGCACGTGGGTTTGTTGCGGCCCCTTCGACATATGAGGATGACAAAATCGGCTTTGTCTTTCATGACTGTTCATTTATAGCTCATGATGATGTAGCAAACGAGACTGTGTATCTTGCACGTCCATGGCATCCGGCGGGGAGCGAAAACCGTAATCCGATGGCGCTCTTCATAGACTGCGAAATGTCGCGTCATATAAACCCCTCATTATGGACAGACATGTCGTCCGGAAAGCCAGGGGAGGAGAAAACAGTCCATCATGGTAAGGACGCCAGATTCTACATCACATGCGAAGAGGTTCAGAATATAAAGGGTGAGGAAGCAGATAAAATACTCTCTTCTCTCATTTCGTCCCTTTAAATGAAGCCGAAACTCCTCATGTAGGATGTTATTCCAAGTGCATTGAATATTTCCTTCTTCAAAAGATAGAAGTTCCTGTTGAAGAGCGTGATAAGTTTTTCTGCAGTTTCTGAGAGCGTGCTTTCTGTTGTGGTGGACGATGTGTATTCGAGAGCCTTCTCGTCGGCTGTTTCACTTGAGAAGCTGAAGGGTTTGAGGTCCCATAGCGATGCATCAACTTCGCCTTCGACTACCTCTTCTATATCGTCGGGAAGGAGGGGGAAGAAGTCTATATTCGTTATCTCCTCAACTTCGTCAACAGTGACTGCAAAATATGAAAGCGGGAGCGATGAGTTCTCGTGAGGCATGATGAAGCCTATAGCCTTAATCTCGGGATCTGTATAGTCAAGAATCACCTTATAGAAGTAGTTGGGTATAGCAACTTCATTCTCCCCGATAGTCTCATACGGACCGTCGGTCAATACGGGACCTGTAACTACATATACCTCCCCTTCGTCGTAGGCAATCGACCTGACGGCACTTTCGAGGTCGCTCCAGATTCCTGCATTGAAAGAGTGCGTCTGGGGGCACATATTCGAGAGATAGAAGGTGTCGCTCATTGCATCCTCCGACCATTTGAAATCTGCTGCCGGCGCCATATGACCTCTGTCGTAGCCGCTCTTTTTGTAGTCGCTGAGTGCTGCCGAACCGGTATATATGCTCTCGTCTTCCCTGAAGTTGTCGTCTCTCGAAACAGTGGAGGAAGAGAGATTCTCCTTTGTAAGTTTATAGGCAACCCAATAGGGAAGTTCATACTCTTCGCAATAGGCGAGGGTATAGCCCGTGTGTGACACCACAATCGAATCATCAGGGCCGATTGGTATTTCAAGTGATGCTATCTCGCCCCGGCTCTCAAATCCGACTTCACTTTCCGTCGGTGTTATGTAACAGAGTACGAAGAATATGACTACAAGCGACAGAAGTAGAAATATTATCCTTAGTGCCGTGTTCTTACTTTTCTTCTTTTTTGCCATTTATTTTCTCCTCAAGCGCCTTATAGCCTTTTCTTCTCGACTCCCTTAATTTTTTAAGGAGTTTCCTCACTACTTCTCTTTCTTCTTTTGTGAGGGAAGCTATCTCATTATTAAACAAATCAAGATGCTCGATGATTACAAGTGGAATGTGAAAAACATTCTCTTCTTTTACCGAACTCAGGACTTTGTATATAACAGCGACGACCTTCTCGCGCTCTTCTTTCGTAGAGGATGAGAAAAAGAGCCTCAATGCCTCTCCGTGAAGTCTGCTTATGAGCGAGATATCCCTCTCGTAAACGAATGCATTACCCGACACTCTCCATGAGAATGCATCGTGCTGGAAGACTCCGATTGCGTCGGCTTTGACAACCTTCGGAGAGGGGATCGTATTGAACATGACTCCGAATAACGAAGAGGAGGGGACAAAGCTCAAGCTTTTCTTTATCACATCATTCCATCTCGGCGCCTCGGTTGTTTTGTCTGGAAGCCCCGGAGCATCGAATGTGTAAATAGTCACGATTTTATCGAAGACACTTCTTTCAGCTTTGAGAGCTGAATAGAGGGAAAGGGTTCCTCCCTTGCTGTGACCGGCAATGATAAGCTTTTTATAGCGTTTTGAAACCTTCTCGAGGAACTTAAGTGCCTTCCTCTCAGAGGGAATTTCATCTTCGAATGCCATGTTCAGGTCTTCCTTCCAGCCCGTAATGGAGGAGTCCGTTCCCCTGAATATTACATAGCCGAGAGACTCGTCTAAGCTCAGGGAAAGAGAAGCAAACTGCTCCTCGCTCTTATCTATCTTTGACAGCGAGGAGTCAAAGTCATCAACAATAAGAGAAGAAAGCCTTTCTGTCGAGGCGACACTTTTTAAGAGCCTGGTGTCATTGTTTACTGTTGCTGGCGGACATAGCGGGGCATAGAGTTCTTTGAGGGTTTTTCCCCTTCCCGAGGACGGGAGGCGCTCGAACTCTCTGTAGACTACAACTGACAGTATAAGGGCATCAACTTCATTGAAGGGAGACTCTTCAAGGGTGACGGAGCCCTCTCTCAAGATGTAGCCAATCAGGTTTTCTTTCATTATTTTCCTCTTTTTGTAATATAACTCTCAAAAAGGAAAACGAGTAAAAAGAGCACGATAACAACTACTATTATAAGAGGACTTATCCCATCGGGAGAGAAGAAGAGGGGTGCCCCGATAAGCGTGGAGTTCTTCGAGCCGACAAACGAGACTGAGTATAGATTATTGGCAAAATGTATCGCCCAGGCCGGGATGTAGCTCTTGAGGGTTGTCGATAGAAAAGACGAGAGCGCGCCCCATAAAAAGTATGTGAGAAGAGGAATTGTCGGGTTTGAAAGTGATGTAACCTCTACGTTTTTTATGTGTGGAAGGAGAAAGAAAATGCCGCAGAAAATAGAGAGTAGAAGTCTTTTGAGTAGTGTCAGCTTCTCCCCCTCTGGCGATAGTATTCTCTCGGGAAGCACTCTGAAGGCAATCTCTTCCGCAAGTGTCTGTCCGGGGAGGAGTATAGAGGCAAGGAGGAAGAAGAAAAGTTTATCGAGTGCGGTATCTTCGCTGTTGTAAACGATACCTTCACGTGTGATAACAGAGAAGAAAGAAAGGATAATTAGAGCAATCAGGCTATCTCTTATAAATTTCTTTGCTTTCTTATCATCACTTCCAACTAGGCTTGTGATTCTCATGTTGAGGCCGAATCTGAATATAACGATAAGAGTAAGCAGCAGTACTATATGAGGAACGAAAGTGAGGATGAAAACGCCGGTTCTATTTGTTTGGAAGAAGGGAAGAGTACAAAGCATATACGATATTGCCCCTCCCGGGAAAATCCACATAAGGAGTGAAAGGATAAGCGTGATAATGTACTTCAGCCTCAAGGCTTCTTTTTCACTATAACTCTTCAATTGCTTTCTTTATCCTCATAAGCGCTTTCTCTACTTCCTTTCTGTTTGTTCCATAGTTGAAGCGCACGAAGTTATAGTATTGTTTCCCGAACCATGTTCCGTCGTTCATCGCAACCGAGGCTTTAACCCCGAAGAAGTGTGAAAGGATTCCTCCGTCGTCTCCTGGAGTATAGAGCTCGGGATTGGAAAGGACCTCCTTTTCAATTGAGCAATATACCTCCGAGCAGTCGAGGAAGGTGACAAACGATGAGTCGCCTTTGACCTTCTTTATACCTATATCATAATGATTGAAGAATTCTTCGATGTAGTCGGAATTTTCCTTAAGGTATTTACAGAGAATTTTGTTGTAGTCGTCGGCTTTTGTGTAGCACGTCCTTGTCATCTCACCTATGAAATAGCCCGGGGTGGTGAGAAAAAGGGAAGTCTGCTTTCTTTTCCATTTCTCCATCATTGACTTATCTGAAAAGACTGCGAATGCCGAGTGTTCGCCTGCGAGGTTGAAGGTCTTTGAGGGCGCCATGAATGTTACGACCTTCGCCCCCACCTTCTCATCTGCCTTCCCCATCGGTATATGCACTTTCCCCGGATGCACGAGGTCGGCGTGAATTTCGTCAGATATAACCACCGCATCATATTCTTTTGCTATTTTGAGAACTTCTATAAGCTGCTCCTCGCTGAATACTATTCCCGATGGATTATGGGGTGAGCAGAAGAGAATCATTGAGGCTCCATCTTTGAGCTTTTCTTCTATTTTTCCCACATCCAGTGAAAAGCGGTTATCTGAGTAGTCGAGTTCAACTTCGTCCATTACACGATTCGATAGTGAACATAGTTCTCTGAAAGGCCTGTAAGTCGGGGACGGGACGATAATCCTGTCGCCTTCTTCCGTAAAGACATCGATTGTAAGTGCTATGCCGTGTAGAAGTCCCATCGAATAAGATATGTCATCTTTCTCAACACTCCAGTTGTGCTTTCGTTTGAGCCAGGAGGAAAAGATAGACTCAAGGTCATTGAAAGCCGGGTAGCCGTAGACTCCGTTTCCGCTTATTTCTTTGGCCTTTTCGATTACTTCATCGGGGCTGTAAAAGTCCATGTCAGCGACCCAGAAGGGAAGGGCGTCTTCATTTGAGCATAGGTTTCTTAATGCTTCTTTATTCCACTTAATACTATTGGTGTTCCGCCTCTCGGGAGCTGTGTCGAATGAGTGCATTGTTTTTCCTTTTTTCTCATTATACAGCGTCTTCACTTTTGTTGTCATTCTGCTTAATTCACGAAAAGCGGGGACAGGCACTTTAAACTAAAGATGATGCGGAAAGACCTATTTAATCCCTTTTAAAAAGGTCCTCGAGCTTAATGGCTTTCATCAAGGTCTTCTTTTCGCCCTTCGCCTCGATAGCACTCTTCGGACAGAAGGAGAAACACTCCCCGCAGTGTATGCACCCTGCGTTCAGTTTTGCTATTCTTCCAACAATAGTTATGTTGTCCATCGGACAGAGCCGGGAACATATTCCGCAGCCGTCACAGCTTTCTGTTACCTCCAGACCAACGGGGAGGGAAGGCCTATTGAGACGCTCTGTTATCTTCTTCTGGAGTCTGTAGGTGAGAGAGACACTCGGAAGAAGAATCTTCTCTTCCTCTGTTTCTTTTACTACCTCTTTCACTTTCTCTTCATCATTGAGGTTGACGGAGTTGAAGTAGGAGAGGTTAAGGCCGGCGTCCTCAAGCTCTTTTTCGACTATCCTTCCATTGAAGCGTTTATTGCTGTCAAGAAGTACAACGGCGAATATGTACCCGAGCTTTGAGTTGTCACGATTAGAGAGGGATTTTATTGCCTCTTTCATCGGGAATGGAAGCCCGGAATTGACGGAAGGGAAAACAAGGCCCAGAACATCTGTGTCCCCGGGTATTTCTTCCTTTCTGCATGCATCAATGAGGTAGTCGGGATTAAATGTTCTTGCATGAGAGAGTGTATGTCCTGCCGCTGAATAATAGAGGATTGTTTTCTTCATTTCTCGAGCTCCTTGAGTAATGTATAAAAGGTTGGGAAGGTAACATCGACTGCGCTTACGTTGTCTATTGTTGTCTCCCCGTCTGTCTTCGTTCCTGCAATGGAGAGGGCCATAATCACACGGTGGTCGGAATGCCCCGAGACAAAGCCGCCCTTAAGATGTCCTTTGCCTTTGATGACAAGTCCGTCCGGCAGTTCTGATATATCGGCCCCGAGTTTTTCGAGTTCGGCTTTCATTACGCTTATTCTGTCCGTCTCCTTTATTCTTGCCTGTGCAACATTCTTGAAAATCGTCTTCTCCTTCGAGTAGCATGCAAGAACAGAGAGGGCGGGAAGTGCGTCGGGAATGTCGTTTATATCCCACTCGCCCCCCTTGATCTTCTCCGGGCCCGTAACCGTCACGCTCATACCATCCCATTCGACAGTGCACCCTGCATCCTCTAAAACTTCAAGTATCCTCCTGTCGCCCTGTGTGGTATTTCTGTCGAGGCCGTTTATGGTGATTGAAGTGTTATGTATTGCGGCAAGGACGAAGAAGAAGGAAGCGGAGGAAAAGTCTCCTTCGATATATTCGTCGATTGTCTTGTAGCTTTGTCGTCCCTTTATCCTGCTTTTCATAAGGTCTTCCGTCTGGGTAAATTCGATGTTCTCCCTCTTCAGCCACCACCGTGTTATCTCGACATATGGCTTTTCATATAAAAGCGAGCATGTGACAGCTGAGTCATTCTCTGCAAGTGGCAGGGCGAGTAAAAGCCCCGAGAGGTATTGGCTTGTCTTACATTCAATTGTCGTCTCACCGCCTTTGAGAGGGCCTTTTATAGAGCATGGGAGAAAGCCGTTCGTGGTCTTTACTTCGGCCCCGAGGTCCTCGAGGGATTTTAAAAGAGGAAGAAACGGTCTTTTCTTAAGCTGATTGTCGCCTGTGACGATAAAAGGCGTAGAATAGAGCGCAAGGATAGGCATCAGGAGAGCAGCGGTTGTTCCGCTGTTGAGACAATCTATTGTAACGGTATCTTTCCCGATATTGAGATGTGAGGAGTCAAGCTCTATATCATCACCTTGCTTCTCGACAGAACAGCCGAGAGTTTTGACTGCATTGATTGCAGCAAGTGTGTCACTTGAAAACAACGGGTGCCTTATTTTCGACTTTCCCCCGGCCATCAGGGAAATGAGGAGTGCCCTGATTGTCTGGCTTTTCGATGCGGGTACGGTAATAACACCTTTATATTCAGCTCTATTTATAGTCATGGTTTGATTCTATGGAAAAACGGGAGAAAGCGGAAGTAAAAGTGTTTGTATAATAACAGAATTTTCGCTTTTTATACAAAATGTCGCATATTTATGCTTACTTGCTTTATTTAAAATCTTCTATTCATTTGGTAGCATGCGATGAAATTTTACATAAGATTATGCAAAGGTTGATAAGGAGACGATGAACGACTACCGTAAGAAGGCAACCATGGTTTTCCAGGACCCGTATTCATCCCTCGTCCCGCGTATGACTGTCGAGGACATCATCGCTGAGCCTCTGGATGTTCACAAAATGTATTCATCCAAGGAAGAGAGAGGGTTCTTCAGATCATGAGCTACGTCGGTCTCAACAGCGAGCATGCTTCGCGTTATGCCCACGAGTTCCAGGTGGTCAGAGACAGCGTATAGAAATTGCGCGTGCAATTGCAATCCGCCCGGAGTTCATAGTCTGTGACGAGCCTGGCAGAGCACTTGGCGTATCGATTCAGGCACAGGTTATCAACATGTTTGTAGATCTTCAGGAAAAGATGAACCTGACATATCTTTTCATCGCACATGGCCTACTTGT
>CAVIUT010000095.1:0-7739 GCA_963646155.1 Eggerthellaceae bacterium
CAGGCCATAACGGTACGGACAGCCGAGAGGTTGGAAACAGGTAACTGTCACGACTGTTTAGATACCATTTCCATAGGACGACGAAGTCACCGCATGGGAGTGGTAGTTCATTTCAACTACAGCACTTCTGTTTATGCCAAGAAATCTTGCAACATACTCTTGTGATAAATGAGAATCCGTTCTTGCCTTTTTTAGCCTGTCATTCATCTTGTCCATTGCACTTTTCCTCTTGAATCTTCATATTTGCATCATAACACAACATAGTGTTTTTACAACAATAAAAGTTGGATTTGTAAACATACTAATTAACGATTTGACCTGCCTGGGAGGAGACATCTGAGTCCATACAATAAGCTACGTCAAATTCGGCATGGGGTTATTCTTAGGTATAGTGTAGGTTAGTAATTTATGAGGGATAAAGTAAGAAGGCGGAACAAACGTCCGCCTTCGAGTTAACTTGTTATAAGAACATTTGACAGGGAACTACAGTTAGTTCTCGTCGTAATCCTCAAGGTAATTGCCTTCGTCCTTGAGTTCTGCCGGCTCGTCATCTTCGTTTTCGCCCAGTTCATCGTCTTCGACTTCTCTGATTTCGCCTTCAGCAACATCATCCCTGTCTTCTTCCGTGACAGTCTTAGTGCGTGTAGCCGGTGCCTTCTCGAACTTTACCTGGAGGTAATCGGGGCAGCTTCCGTCCTTGTCATAATCGCGTTCTACAAAGTATTCGCATAATAATCCGTCATCACTGTTGTAGAATCTGCATTCCGTACGGGATGGGGAGTTATGCATCAAATTCTTCAAAAACTCTGCACCTTCCTCAGCATGGGACGCAATCTTTTCAGTCGATTTCCTGTACATATCCTTGTAGAGGTTGATGTCTTTGTTGTGTGCACATGAGATGCAGCCCAGACCAAGAACAATATTATCTTTCTTACCAGCCATTGTAACTCCTTGATTATGGCCATTATAAAGCACAAAGCTTGAAAAAAGCCATACCACCACAAGTAGACAGTCTACCAAGTTTGATAAAGCGTGACAATAATCGGCCGGCTTTTAATGCTTATATTTTCTTGATTTGAAGTGAAATAAGATGTGTTTTGTTTTTATGATAACATTATGTTAAAAATTTGAGTTAATTTATCCTAATTCTATTGTTCTTTCTTTTTCCATTGGATATAGTTAGTTAATTTTTTGTTCTGAGGAGTATTGAAGAATGGACAACAAGAAAATCAAAGTTGCCGTTTTGGGTGCTACCGGCGCCGTAGGTCAGGTTTTTATGTGGATGCTCTCTGACCATCCATGGTTCGAGCTCAGCTATGTTACTGCTTCCGCTGCAAGAGTCGGAATGAAATATTCGGAAACGGTTCATTGGGTTATGCCGTTTGAGATGCCTGAGGGAATCAAAAACCTCGAGATAAAGGAATTCAATCATGACGACATGCTTGCTTCCGGTGTTAAGATTGTTTTCTCTGCACTTCCGGCAGAGGTCGCAAGGGAAGCTGAACCCCAGCTCAGAGCCAACGGGTTCTATGTATTCAGCAATGCAGCAGCAATGCGTTATGACAGCGATGTCCCGATTCTTATTCCTGAGACAAACGTCGAACAGCTTGATTTAATCAGACAGCAGGGCTATCCACAGACGGGGTTCTGTGTAACAAATGCCAATTGCGTCACAACAGGACTTGCAATGGCACTTGCGCCGTTGAGAAAGTTCGGTATAAAGACAATCACAATCAACAGCTACCAGAGCGTATCGGGTGCAGGTTACCCCGGTCTCTCTTCTTTCGATATCACAGATAACTGTATTCCGTTCATCAAGGGCGAAGAGGAGAAGATAGATAAGGAAATCAAGAAGATTCTCTCGATAGACCCTGTTGTCTATGCCTTCACAGTACGTGTTCCCGTCATGTTCGGCCACCTCGAGACTGTATGGCTCGATTTGGAGAAGGATGTAGAGTGCGAGGATATAATCAAGGCGTGGAGCGAATTCAAAGAGGCATCAGATCTGCCGTCGACTCCGGCTCAGCCAGTTGTATATTCAAGCGAGAATACATTCCCGCAGCCCAAGTATGCATTCTGGGGAACACCGAAAGGAATGGTTGTCTATACAGGAAGACTCAGAAAGAAGGAAGGAAAAATCGGCTTCTGTCTCCTCGTCAACAACATTGTCAAGGGTGCAGCAGGCGGCTCGATTCAGAATGCAGAGGCATTCGTATCACGCTACGGCTTAAGATAACAGCTTCTTCATGCATAAAAGGGTCGTTGACAAATAGTCTTCGGCCCGTTTTCTTTTTATAATTTCATCTGTGAGTAGGATAGAGCGCATAATGGATATGATTAACGTCCTCTGTCTTGATGGCGGAAGACTTAATTACAACTACATAAAGGAAAGATACAACATCTCGAATAGAGAGTTTAGGAGAGATATCGACTTCATCCGTGACCGCCTTTGTGATATCGGCTACATGGATAAACTCTCCACAGTCGAGTTCGTCCGTAGCGGCGGCCGGAATTACTACGTTTTCAACGGTGATAAGCCCCGCCTCAATGAAGCTTTCGTAAACTCCACGATTGCCGAGGCCCTTGCGAGGGCGGGGGACAATACACTCCGCGATCAGTTTGAAGCGCAGGAGGGAGAGAGGAAATCACCTCCTCCCGTAAGATATATGTACACGGCACTGGAAAGGGTGAACTACTCGGTCTTTACAACACTTGTATCTGCAATAAAGGACAGGCTCACAACCCGTGTGAGATATATCAACAGCAAGGGTAAGGAAAACGTGCTCGATATAAACCCGATGGTGCTCATAAACTACTCGCAGATCTGGTATCTGAGGGCGGAGACCGAGTACGGAAGCATACGTACCTTTTCGCTGAGCCGTATCAAAGATATAAAACAGACGGACAAACACTTTGAGTATGACGAGAAAAAGCTCGAGGAGAATGAAGGAAGCTACGGCATCTTTTCAGATAAAGCAGAGAGGGTATGGTACACAATACGCTTCAAGGGGGTTGCGGCCAATATCGTCTCCAACCAGGTTTGGCACACGGAGCAGCAGGGATGGTGGGATGATGACTCATATTTACTCTCCGTTCCTGCCGTGAGCGATGTTGAAATAATGGGTAAGCTTTTGACGTTCCTTCCTGATAGCTCCCCGGTGAGTCCACCTTCCTTTGTAGAGCGATACAAGGAGATAATAAAAAAGTGTGCCTTGAATTTAGGGGAGGAGAAAGTATGACACCTTATACATTACTTGATACAGATGAAAAGATAATAGATGCGGTGGGAAAGTGGAACGGAAAGCCGCTGGGAGTAGACTTTGAAGGGGAGTCCAACCTTCATGTATACGGCGAGCACCTTGCTCTTATTCAGATTTATGATAACTCTTCCTTCTATCTCATCGATGTGCGGTCTCCCTCCGTCACTCCAAAGGGACTCGAAGTCTTCTTTTCTTCTCCCTCGGAAAAGATCTGGTTCGACATACAGGGGGATGCGTCACTTGTCTATAAGAAGTACAAATTGATGATTAACAACGTATTCGATGTGCGTGTCCCCGCAATGCTTCTCGGCTACAAAGGTAATCTTCTCTCTCTTGAGGAGACCTTCCTCGGCGTCAAAAGCGAAGTTGATAAAAAGAAGAACCAGCAGGCCAATTGGCTCCTGAGGCCTATAGAGAGCACCCTAATCGAGTATGCTCTCGGCGACGTAAGATACCTCTTCGCCCTTAAAGAGGCCATAATGGCTCAAATAGAGGAAGAGCACCTTCAGGATGCAGTTGAAAAGGGCGAGAAAAGAGTAAGTGTAGTAAAGGAACCCAAGCCCGGCTGGCGGAATATCGGAGACTGGAGGAAGATGAAGAAAGATGAGAAGGAGAGGCTCAAAGCACTATTCATCGTGAGGGACAACCTTGCACGCCGCTTCAATGTTCCCTCCTCCCGTGTTATGGATAAACACACACTTCTTTCCCTCGCGCTTAATCCTCCGAAGGATAAAGACCAGCTGAGAGAAAGGATAAAGAATGAGCCTGAACGTTTCAGACACCTCCTCGAAGAAGGTATGTGGAAAGTGCTGTTCCCTTAAGCTTTCTCTGCAACGGCAAGTACACCCATCGGGCAGGCGGAGGCGCACTTACCGCAGGCAATACACTTCGAGCTTTGTTTTGTCGTGGGGGACTCGACCATAACGGAGAATGGACAGACTTCACGGCATTTACCGCACCCTGTACAGAGTTTCTTGTCTATCGTCCATACGCCGCTCGGGAGTGCTTTGATAGCCCTGACAGGACAGGCCGTGACACATTTACCGCATTGCATACAGACGACAGGCTTAAAATATCCGTCCTTGTTCTCGACTCTGAGGGCACCCAGTCTCCTGTCTTCTTCTTTATAGAAGGTCCCGGCACAAGTTCGAACACACTCGAGGCATCCTATACACCTTTCTGGAGACTGCACCAGAAGCCGCTTTCCCTTCTTCTTTATTTTTTCGCTGTTTTCCTTAATAAGGTAGGGGGTATTCTCGAGTGGAAGAGAATGGTGGACTACATTGTTATAATGATAATAGGCATTACTTATTGCCGGTGCTGTCGGGATTGATGTAATCTCCCCGATACCTATTGCACCGTTTGAAGTCTTGAGTCCTTCCTTTTCGATGATTATCGCCCTTATGGGGGGAAGTTCATCGGCCCTGAAGAGTCCGAGAGAGCCGTATTTTTCAAGAGGCTTACATTTATCAAGCCTGTAGCGCTCCCTCAGAGCATATCCCATACCCATGACGACGCCGCCCTCAATCTGCCCCTCGACATTTGTCGGGTTGACGGCCCTACCGCAGTCGTGTGCTGCCACAAGCTCCTTGATTGTCCCGTCTTCATTGAGTACGCAGAGCTGTGTTGCATAGCCGTAGGCGACATGGCTTACGGGGTGGGGTACATCGGATCCGGGTTTATCTGTTTTACCAAGGTACTCGCCGTAGAACTCTTCTCCTTCGAGCTCGGCTAGAGTTTTTGTCTCGAGGGCTTCCTTGAGTTTGACCGAGGCCCTTCTGCACGCTTCACCTGTTATTGTGGTGTGACGGCTTCCGCTTGTTGTTCCGCTGTCGGGGTCAAGGGTGGTTGCAGCCCCAACTTCAACCTCTTTCTCATCAAGTGCTGTGGTGTCGCATACAATCATCTTGAGTACAGTCCAGAGTCCCTGTCCGATACAGCTTCCCGCTGAATGCACCTGCACCTTACCCTCTTTTATGATGAGCCTTACCCGTCCCCAGTCGGGTAGTCCCACTCCGACTCCTGCGTTCTTCATTGCGCACGCTATTCCCTTGATTTTCTCCCTGTCGTATGTCTCCTTCACTGCAAGGAGTGTCTCCACAAGCCCCGTCGAGGAGTCGACTATCTGACCGTTCGGGAGTTCCTCTCCAGGCCTTATTGCATTTATGTAGCGAATATCCCATTCAGTTATGCCGACGTCTCTGGCAAGGGAGTTGAGCATATTTTCGATAGCAAAGCACGTCTGTGTTACACCGAAGCCTCTGAATGCACCTGCAGGCGGGTTATTTGTGTAATAAGCGTAACCGTCTATCTGGAAGTTGTGGTAGTTGTACGGCCCCGAGGCATGGGTGCATGCTCTCTCGAGTACCGGTCCTCCGAGGGAAAGGTACGCGCCGGTATCTGCAATAACCTTTGCCTTAACGCCCTGTATCTTTCCCTTTTTGTCGACACCGACGGTAAAGTCCATTTCCATGGGATGACGCTTGGGGTGGAAGAGTATGGACTCGGCGCGTGAGAGCTTCATTTTGACAGGACGCCCGAGTAGATATGCCGCCATTGCCGAGAGGTGCTGGACTGTAACGTCCTCCTTTCCTCCGAAGCCTCCGCCGACAAGACAGTTCTCGACTATGACCTTCTCATATGGGAGGCCTAAGAAAGGCGCAGTCTCATGAAGGGTGTCATAAACACCCTGGTCAGTCGAGTAGATTTTGACGCCGTCCTCATAAGGAACGGAAACGGCACATTCTGGTTCGAGGAATGCATGTTCCGTGAAGGGCGTTGAGAAGTGCGAAGTGTAGACGATGTCACTTTTACTTATCGCATCCTCAGCGTTTCCTCTTGATACGTGCTTTTCGACAGCAAGATTTCCCGGTGTGTTTTCATGGACTCTCGGGGCATCCTCCTTCATTGCTTCTTCCGGGCTCGAGATGAAGGGAAGGGGTTCATATTCGACTTTAACGTATTTTTTTGCCTCCTCTATCTCCTCTCTTGTCTTTCCCACCACAAGGCATATTGCGTCCCCGAGAAATCGTGTAATCTCACCAACTGCTATGAATGCATCCCAGTCTTTCGTAATGTGTCCCACAACCTTGTTTCCCGGAACATCATTGGAGGTGAAAATCTTCACAATGCCCGGCATCTTCTCCGCCTGGGATATATCTAAAGAAAGGACCTTTGCACGGGGATATTTACTTCTCACACAGGAGGCGTGGAGCATTCCGGGTAGGTATATATCGTCAGGGTAGATTCCCTTTCCCGTTACTTTCTCCTCCACATCAACACGGTGGACTCTGTCGCCTATTCTCCATTTCTGACTAGATGGCTTTATTTCTTCCTCTCCTCTGATAATCGAAGCTGCAATTTCTATTGCCTTTACTATCTTCACATACCCTGTGCAGCGGCAGATATTGTTTCTTATGGCGTGGCGTATCTCCTCCTCCGTCGGTTTTGTATTTCTGTCGAGTAAGGATTTAGCACACAAAACCATTCCAGGAATGCAGAAACCGCATTGCACGGCCCCGGCTTTTCCGAATGCATAGGTGTATATTTCCTTTTCCTTCTCACTCAGACCTTCGACTGTGATTATCGCGGCGCCTTCGAGAATACCTGTTGTGTATGTGCATGCCTTCTCAGCTCCGCCGTTGATTATGACTGTACATGTTCCGCACGCCCCCTCGGAGCATCCATCCTTGACGGAGGTAAGCCTTAGGTCATCTCTAAGGAACCTTAAAAGGCTTTTATTTGTTTCTTCTGTTATCTGTTTTCCGTTAACTATGAATCTCGACATAAAGAATTTCCTCTCATATGGAGGTCCCTTAGCTTCTGTCTGGCGTGGCAGCGGTCTGTGATACCAACCTTTTTCTTATTTTCTTCTCCAATCAAGCTTTTGTAAAGAAAAACTATTCCTTCTTAGAATCTTCAACCTTCACAGAGCATCTCTTCTTGTAGAAAGATATCCCCCAGATAGTTATATTCTCCCTTCCTTCCATCATCAGATATTCGGTGTAGTTTTTAGTCTTGATTTGATTGACGGCCGTATCTGCTCTCTTCTCAAGGGATTGGAAGGTAAGCGCTGTTTTGAGTTCGATAACCATTCCTCTATCAGGGTCTGAAGGCTCTATGAAGTAAGACAGAGTACCACTTCCATAGGATAGCTTGCTCCCGCATGGTGGTGGGTGAATGTCACTGGATATATGTTTAGAAACAGTCGTGATTTGTGGCGCAATTTGTGCTACAATAATATTGCAGGAGAGAGAGTATCGGATGTATTGCACAACGAGAACAGTTATCAAACAAAGTCATCCATTGTACAGATATTGTCTTGCTCAGACCTTGGCATCAAAACTTCTGTATAACGTGCTCTCTTCAGACTTCGTAACCATTTCACTGCATTCAATAAGTCTTCCCTGACTGAGAACGAAACAAGCGTTGAGCGTGAACTCGATACTCTCAGAGCAACTGGTTACAGAGTACCTGACT
>CAVIUT010000096.1:0-7630 GCA_963646155.1 Eggerthellaceae bacterium
CTTTCGGGCATTTATTTTAAAAAATATAAAGATTTATCCGATTTTTGAAGGAAAATTCATGCTACTACAATGAAGAACATGGGCTTCTTGAGAAAAGGATCTATTTCCATCAATAATACCGTACGGTAATACATTCGTTATCGCCGAGATAATCGCGTCCCCCTATTCCATATCGGCTCGATTAATAACATAATCGGGTCATGGATTATTTTCTCCTGACAGACAGTGTTAAAGAAGAGGCATATAAGCTCCTGAAGAAACTTAAGGAGAGCAGGTCTGTCTCTTTTCCTCCCAGTGACGATTATCCCCTGTCCCTGATTAAGGAAGGGACTATGTTCGGAGTTATGATAGCAGAAACAAAAGGTGGAGAAAGGAAAGTCCTATATGGCTACTCGGGAGCAATCAGCGGCATCTACAATATCCCGGGATATGTTCACACATGTTTTTCAGAGAAAGATTACCTTGATTACATGTCACTTTATGACAGGAAGATACATGAACTTACGGATGAAATAGAAAAAGGGTTCCCTGAGAAAAAAGAAGAGAGGCTTAATCTGAGTCGGAAAGCACAGACGGAATACGAGAAGATTTTCTCCTTCTATACTTGGAACGGAGAAAAGATATATGGGCTCCCCGAACACTCTCCGACAGGAACTGGGGAATGTGCCGGCCTCAAGCTCATAAACACCGCTCTCAAGAAGGGATGGGAGATAAAAGGACTTGCCGAATTCAGATACACCCATTCAGGGGATATTACATTCTATCCACCGTGTAAAGAGAGATGTTCTATCTTAATGGAGAAGATGCTCGGACTGGATTACATGCACCTCGATGAAGATATAGCCGTCGTCAACAAAAGGTCGGGCTTTTTAAGTGTACCCGGGCGCGGAGAAGAGAAGAGAGATAGTGTTGCATACCGGTTTCACACACTTTTTCCCTCCTCTCCTGAGGTTCCGCATGTCCACCGGCTCGATATGGACACATCCGGCATATTGATTCTTGCATTCAATAAGGAAGCGCATAAAAAACTGTCTCTGGAGTTTGAAAACAGGGAGGTTGAAAAAACATACACCGCCCTCCTGGAAGGTGTCATAAAGGAGACCGAAGGCGACATCTCACTCCCTATCCGCCTCGATGTAGATAACCGCCCACACCAGATAGTCGACTATGAGAACGGTAAGAGTGCATTCACTCACTGGGAAAGGGTATCAGTTGAAAGACGAAACAGAAAACTCTGTACACGCGTAACTTTCTTTCCGCACACCGGGCGCACACATCAACTCCGTGTCCATGCCGCGTCGGGACTTGGGCATCCGATTGTCGGCGACAATTTATACGGCACGAATGAAAACGGAGAGCGACTCTGTCTTCATGCCTCATCCATCACATTCACCCACCCGAGAACAGGAGAAAAGATGACTTTCACATCCCTCCCGGATTTTTGACAAGCTTATTCACCAGCCCCGACAGCCTCTCTATCTCGCGCTCAATTTCCTCGATTTCCCTGTCGATTTTCCTCTTCTCATCCTCAAGAATCCTTATTTTCTCCCTTTCCTCTTCAATCATCGCCTTGTAGTCATCGGCTTTGGCTTCCTTCTGCAGCTGTTCTTTTCTCTTGGTAAGAGTCGAGTACTCCTTCTGGTTTTCAAGAATAAGCTGGATTACGTCCAGAACATCCGAGGGAGTTTCCTCTCCTATCCAGGAACCTCCGCGGTCATAGAGATAGTTGCCGTAGTTTATGACGCATTCCCGATAGTCATTTTCCTTCTCCTCAAGAAGCGCATCATCCTCCTCCATCTCTCCCTTATCGAGAAGTTTCTTACGTGAGAGGTTTGATGAGAGGTACTCCTCGAGCGCTTCCTCTTCTCCACTCGTTATCGTCCTCTTTTCCTTTATTCCATTGAGGGAGGAAATCAAAGACTGAGCCTTCTCGCCACTAATCAGGACTGCATTCTCATCCTTGTCTGCAAATGATGAGTAATCAAGATAACGGGATGTATCACTGTGTTTAAATCTGCTGAGAGCAGAGGATGATGTAAAACGTGACCAGAAAGATTTTGAGAGGGCCTTTTCATTGAGGGCCTTCTCTTCATCGGCATCATCATAAACTGAGGAGAAGTTTTCTCTTGGGAGAAGAGAAAGAGAACATTGCTCGTAAATCAACGCGCCGAGTCTGAGTCTTATCTCCCTCTCCTCATTTCTCAGCCTCTCGAGTATTTCATCTTTCTCTATCTTCTCACTTCTATTCTTTTCATACTCACTCAAGAAGCTCTCGTCGTCCTTCTTTTTTTCCTGAGCTTTCTTCAGTGCCGCCTCTGTCTCTTCTACGGCCTTGAGAAGACTTACCCCCATGGGGGACGGAAGAATCTGGGGATTTTTGTACACTAAGATACCAAGTGCATAGAAATGCTGTCTCAATTTCTTCGTGGTATCATCAATGTGTTCTTCAGTCTCTTTGAAGAGTTCTTCTCTCTCTGTCATCAGGAAAATATTATCACAAGAAAGAGCTCATGTAAAATGACGGAAAAGAGTAAAAGACAATTGTCATCTTGCCCTCATCAATAGTGTTGCCTATCCCTTAAATCTTCCAAGAAAAAGATTGAGTGCAAGATGAATGACAAAGAGATAACCACAAATTCGGGTCAATCATTTTCTGTGAGTTAATCAATAATTCCGACGTCGGGATTAATTCCCAAATGCCGACTTTTTATTAATTCCGATAGACAAAACACTCTCTGCTCCAGAACATCCTGGCTTATGAGGAAGGCACACTTGCTCTCAGAATCAACGCTGAGTGCCTGCCAGAGAATTCCAGCGCCATCCTATTGTTCCGAGAGTGATAGTATCGCCAACCACAGAAATTTACTTCCATGTGACCGTACAATCCGTCGAGGGCGCACCCCATGGAGAACCTGTCAAAGCATCTGTGTCTTTATCAACATAGATTGATGTCAATTTACTACAACCTGAGAACGCACTGGAATCAATCGATGTAACCGATGACGGAATAGAGATTGATGTGACATTAGCGCAGTTTTGGAACTGTTTGCCAATTTCAGCTTCTCCATTTTCTATAATTACACTATATGTTCCCGACCCATCATAATCCGCAAGGATTGAATTCCAACTCCCTGATTCCAAGTTTATGTTGGAAATTGATATCGTAAGGTTCGAGCTACCAGAGAAAGCATAACTACCGATGGCAGTTACTGAGGATGGAATTGTAACTTTTGTCAAATCATAGCAATAAAGAAAAGCTTTATCGCCGACTGATTCCAAACTTTCAGGTAAAGTTATTTCCCCTCTTATTCCTGAAAAGTAAAAAGCATTTTGTCCGATAGATGTAACAGTGTCTGGAATTTTAAACGAGGATGGCAATTTAACACAAAACACAAAGGCCTTATCACCAATTTTTGTTACACTCTTCGGTATTTCAATTTTTTCCAAAGCTAAACAATGTTCAAAGAGACCTTTTTTGTCATATACATCTCGTTCTTCGTAAGGTTTAAGCTCCGTAATTCCGTCGGGGATGTTTACACTTACCAAAGACGTACAACAATAAAATGCTCCACCACCAATTGATGTGACTGATGAAGGAATCTTCATACCTGTTATATTTATACATTCCTCAAAGCCCAGTTCATCGACGGCTGTAACCTTCTTTCCTTTATAAATTTCTGGAATCTCTATTTCACCGCTTATGCTTGTACTGGAAGCCTTCACCGAATAAGTCTTCGATGTTGTATCCAGAGTGTATGTCAGAGAACCGTCATCTTCCTGCCACTGGGCATAAAGCACTAGACTGTCAAATCCGGTATACACTTCCCCGATATCATAAGAGATACCGGTACCATTTGAAGAAGTAGTCCAATAGAGAGCATGTCCATCTTTAGATAAGCCGTTTCCGTCTCCTATGGTCACGCTGTTTGTAGTTGGATATCCAACTCCTATTAGTGTAGTTCCGTTATAATATTTGATATCCCAATTCTTCTTCCAGACGGCATAAAGTGTTACTTCTGCTGCAACAGAATACTTATCACCTGCCTTGTACTTAACATTTCCGTTTTCTGATACAGCCCATCCGGAGAATAAATAACTGTCAGTTTCCCAAAGACTGTCACCGGAGGGAAGGATAACGCTCTTGTCCTTAACAGTCTCAATTGCCTCCACACCCATTGAAAGAAGCCCAGAATCAAATGTTATGGTAACAAATTCCGTCTCCTTACAATTTGTGAAAATGCTCAAAATCAACAAGCAGAATATTAGTAATACGTAAATCTTCCTCATATATCAATGATAGCCCTACACCCTAATCTGAAAATAGATTTTCTATCTTCATTGGACATTACATCCGGTGTATCCAAATTACACATAACATTGTATTCCGTGTAGTCGTTTTCTTGGTTTTTTATTTTAGGACAGACTACCCCTATGTACCTTGTCAATCGAAAGCGTTTTAGAACATGACGATTTTTTTGCATTTTTGCGTGTCTATTACTCATGCTAGTCGCCCCACTTTATATTTGTAATTTCTGTATCAGCACCCCAGGGAGAGCCGGTTATTGAGTTCTCAGCCTTGTTGATTGTGATTGTCTTTAGCGATGTGCACTGACTGAAGGCATTCTCCGATATTGTTTCCACACTACTTGGTATCACAATGGATTCCAAAGCTCTGCATCCACCAAAGCTATTATCTCCAATAACGGTGGTATTTTCAGAAAGAGTGACTGCTTCCAACTTCTCGCATCCAGCGAACACACCACAGCCCATCGATGTAACGCTATTCGGGACAATAATCGAAGTTAATTTCTTACAATCTTTAAAACCATTTATTCCTATAGATTTCACGGTTTCGGGAAGTGTTACCGAAGTGAAATCGCACCCGATAAGACCATTATTTGCAATTGCAGTAACTGTAATTCCTCCTATTTTGCTAGGGATGACCACAGCTCCAGTGAACTTGTCTTCTGCACCTGTCACTCTCTCAAGCACCCCGTCGGAGGAAATTGAATAGTAATTCTTCCAGATAACAGTTGCACCCTCTGCGCCCCATTTGTTGTTCTTTGTGTCTAATGCATTGTTCTCATCCATATCAATATAAATTGATTTCAAATTGCTGCAACCATAAAAAGCATCTGGGTCAATCGATAGAATTGTTCCAGGAATTGTGATTTCTGTCAGTCCTTCACAATATCCGAAAGCCACCAGAGCCACTGTTGTTATTCCACTGGGTATTGTAATCTTCGAGAGAGACGAGCAAGAATTAAAAGCAAAGCTTCCAATTGCCACAACCGAATCAGGAATACTTATTGTTTTAAGATTTTTACAACCATCAAAAGCATTATCTCCAATTGATGTCACTCCACTAGGGATATCAATTGATGTTAATCCGGAAGAGCTAAATGCAGCCATGCCGATTGATGTAACAGAGTTTGGAATGTCAATTGTTTTCAAACTCTTACATTTATCAAAGAGACCATACTCTATTGATGTCAAGCCGGGAATGGTTGCCTCCTCTAGGCTGGTACAGTCGTAGAATGCTTTCTTGCCAATCGAAGTTGTAGCCGTTGTCAATTTGAGACTCTCAAAACTTGAACATTTATAGAAGGCTCGTTCCCCGATGGTGGTTATCTTATCAAGATTCTCGACTGTCTTCAGCTTTGAACACTCCAGGAAGAAGCCACTCCCCACTGAACTATAAGTTTCCGTGTTTATGTTCCCGGCTTTAAGCTCCGTCATATTAGCAGATAGCTTTACACTCTCAAGAGAAGAGCATTTGGAGAATACAGCTCCTCCAGTAGTTGTGACGCTGTCAGGAATTTCAATACTCGTTATTCCACTTCTGAAGAACGCACCAAGTCCTATTGAAGTTACGGTATCGGGAATGATAACCGATGTCACATCCTTACAGTCGGCAAAAGCATAGTCGGCAATTGCAGTGACGTTTTTTTCGTTGTATATGCTCAGTATTGTGATACTTCCACTAATGCTAGTGTTTGCAGCTTTAACAGAATATGAATTAGCATCTTCATTCAGTGTGTAAAGTAAATCATGCTCTTTCCATACAGCAAAGAGTGTTACATCTGACGATGAAGAAAAACTTGTTTCAGCTTTGTATGAGGCTTCCCCGTCCTTTGTTGTTGCCCATCCCGAGAAGGAATACTTATCTGTTTTCCAGATAGTCTCGCCAGAGGGAAGTGTTACTTTCTTATTCTCAACTGTTGATATTGTTGTTGCCTTTTCTTCCAGAACACCTGAATCAAGGGTTATGGTGATTGCTTGAGGTTGATTCGGCTCATCGCAACTTGTGAAAATACTCAAAATCAACAGACAGAATATTAGTAATATGTAAATTTTCCTCATATATCAATGATAGTCCCACCACCAGAACAAAGTAAAGAATTTTCTAAATCGTTGTACTGTAACAATCTAAGCACTCAAACTCTTCTCTAATCATCTGAGCAAAGCGTCTCATGTCGCCGTCACCCACTACATGCGCTTCCTGATAGATGTTGATTGTCACCAGTGTCGCACCTTGATAAGAAGCACTTGAAACAGCTGTTGTAGTTGATGCGTTGGTGGTTGTTCCGGTTATTGTATCAGGGTTATCGAAGGCATTATCCACCTCTGCCCATTTGTTCTTGATGTAGGATGAATACTTATCGAAACTTCCGGGGTCGTCCATCCCGAGCCCACAAAAGGGATGTCAGTCGAATATGATTAAATCAGCAAGCCAATTACATATTACAGCAACCCAATGCCGAAAAACGGTAAACACATACTCAATAGCCCCCGTGACTGTGACGAATATCTTGGCAAATACCTTCAGGACAGGAGAAATAGCCTCCAACACTCCCGAGATTATCGTCAGAACAGGATAAAGAGAAATCTTCATTATGGTCACCATGAGATTCATCACCGGTGCGAGGATTGACGAGAACACAACAGCAAAACTCTGCAAGAATCCAGATATCGTCTTTGCTGACTCTATAACTACATCCAAAATCGGCTCTAGTATGCTGTAGTAGTTTCCGAGTGCTTCAAAGAACGAAAGAAGCATACTTCCCATACTGTTGACCACGAGATTAACGGCATACATCAGAGTCTCGAATATGGGATTCAGTGTATCAAGAACAGGAAGAAGTATTATACCCAATACCATACCCACTTCCTTCAAGGGCTCTATGATATATGTAGTCAAAAGTTCAATGGCTACACTTATCGCCTCTCCAAATCCTTCTATTATGTACTCTATCACTGTTGCTATCGTACCAAGAAGAGGCCCCATAGTGGACATACTTAGTCGCAAGCTTATTTACAGCCTCACCAGCTGCTGCAAGACTTGATGCAATGGATGAGATAACAGACGAGCCGAACAGCTTGACTGTGTTTCTGTAGCCCCTGTAAAGGAGACGAAGAAAGCTACGATTTTGGACGAGATTTTGTCAAGGAACGTACCACTCTTGAATCAAAGAAGATAACAAAGAGAAAGAAAAAAATAATCGACTAGACTAAAGAGCCGATATACCTTGGACGAAGGTAAAAATGTAGTCAATTTGAAGTTATTATTCACACCCCAGATTTACCAAATAGGGGATTATGACAGCTCAAAGAGCCCTCAGACGAGTCA
>CAVIUT010000097.1:0-7567 GCA_963646155.1 Eggerthellaceae bacterium
GCGCCACAAATCACGACTGTTTCTAAACATATATCCAGTGACATTCACCCACCACCATGCGGGAGCAAGCTATCCTATGGAAGTGGTACTCTGTCTTACTTCATAGAGTTTCTGTAGGCTGAGGTTATTCTTCTACTATTCCAAGAAATTCCAGTATCGTGGACTTTATATCCTTAGCTTCGTCGTAGACTGCGTGACCGTACTCCGAGGGATAGATGTACATGGCACAACCAAGCTTTTCTCCGATTTCGACGGGACCGTTGACTGTCATAACCTTATCGCCTTCTGCGCCGAGAACAAGGACGGGAGCGACTACATTATCGAGCTCGTCATATATGTCGAATCCCAGGCAGCTATTGGCAAGGATTATGAAGCGCTCGTATTCTTCGTCCGTTATTCCCCTGTTGGACTCGAGGAGAACATCTTTGTATGCAGAAACACCATTTTCAGAATAGACATCCTCAATAAATGAGAGAAGAAGTCCTTCTTCATCCTTTTCCTCTGCAAGCTTTATCCAGTTGTTGATGACACTCTCGAAGGTGTCGTTTGTGCGCGCCAGAGTCGAGGCAACAGCAACTCTGTTACATAACTCTGGGTAGTAAACAGCAAGCGAGAGCGCTATCATTCCCCCCTGCGATATCCCATAGATATCGGCCTTCTCTATTCCGATTGCTTTCATCGCTCCTGCCGTATCGTCAGCGAGGTCTTTGATTGTATATCCCTCTTCGAGAACTGCGCTCCTGTCGAAGAGGTATACAGTATATTCAGTTGTAAAGCGGCTGTAGCTCTTAGCTACGGCTTCTCCAAGTCCCATAACTGTATGTATTGAAAGTCCAGGAAGAACGACAAAAGATTTTTCTCCTTCTCCGAAGACAAGGTAATCCATTGAATTACCGTCAAACTCTGCCGTACATAGTTCATAACTCTCCGTCGTCTTGACTTTGGTTGCACAGCCAGTGAGAAAGAGACACAGAGCGAATAGCACTAAAAGCATAGTTGCTACTCTCGTTTTTGTATTTTTCATCTTATTTCGTCCTCCAGATTAATTGAGTTATATTACCTTTCAATTATTTTTTCAACAAAATTCAAAATCCTACTTTTCTAATTATCATCTTCTGCTATTATAAACACTAAATTTTTTAATCTTAAAAGGAATGGTAAGGAAAATTGAAGAAAAAACTAACCTTCAGGGAATACGTCTACGTTGCATCAATGCTCTTTGGTCTCTTCTTCGGGGCCGGCAATCTAATCTTTCCAGTCCATATGGGACAGGAAGCCGGACGACAGTTCGTTACTGCCTCCATCGGTTTCATCGTTACGGGAGTAGGTCTTCCATTAATGGGAGTAGCAGCTCTGGGAATGAGCAGAACAAGCGGGCTCTTCGAGCTCAGCGGCTTTGTAAATAAGTTTTTCGCCTACTTCTTTACATGCGCGCTCTACCTCTCGATAGGACCATTCTTCGCTATCCCGAGGTGTGCAACAACATCATTTACTGTAGGTATCGAGACAATCCTTCCCGAGGGTTCAAACCTATCGTTGATTCTCCTTATCTTCTCAACCTTCTTCTTCCTAGCGGCACTTATGTTCTCGCTTTTCCCGTCAAAGATCCTGACATGGGTTGGTAAGATCCTCAATCCGTTCTTTCTCCTATTCTTGTTGATTCTTGTATCTGTGGCACTTTTCAATCCGTCCACAAGTGCATCAAGTGTCGAAGCTGCCGAAAGCTATGCTCAAACGCCCTTCTTCAAAGGGTTCCTCGAAGGCTACAACACAATGGATGCGCTTGCATCCCTTGCCTTCGGCATAATCGTCGTCAATGTCATAAAAGGCCTCGGGGTCGAAAAGGATACGGATATAGCAAAGAGCACAGTACTTTCGGGCTTCTTCAGCTGTCTATTGATGGGCATAATCTACTTTGCAATGGCTAAGGTGGGAGCAGAGAGCAGAGGGCTCTTTGCTGTCTCCGCTAACGGAGGCATAGCACTGGCAGAGATTGCCGAACACTACCTCGGTTACGGCGGCTATTACATCCTTGCAATCACAGTAACACTTGCCTGCCTCAAAACATCTGTCGGGCTCATAACAAGCTGCGCCGAAACATTCTCCGGGATGTTCAAGAACGGCCCGAAGTACAGAACCTGGGTCTTTATCTTCACAGCTGTTTCATTCCTTATTTCAAACGTAGGATTGACAACAATTATTCAGATAAGCGTTCCGGTATTGATGTTCCTCTACCCTTATACAATCGTACTCTCCATTCTTGCAATTACCGGTCACCTCTTTAATAACAGCAGGGTTGTATACAACACGACAATTGCTTTCACGACAGTGGGCTCTCTCTATGACTTTTTATCATCACTTCCGAGGACAATAAGTTCAAGCGGTATTGTAAAGGCAATCGGGTCTATTCTCCCCTTCTCGTCACTAGGACTCGGGTGGCTCGTTCCCTCCATTCTCGGAGCTGTCATAGGACTCTGTATCTACTTCTTCAGCGGGAAAAAGAAGGCTAATCAATAAAGCCTTCGAACATCTCACCGCGCTCACAGCACTTAAGAAAGATGCCGCTCTCGATTCTCTTTTCGGCCTTTTCTTTCAAGAGTGCTGTTTTATTATTGTTTTCTGAAGGGTGGACAAAGTAAATCTGGTCCCCCCTCTTTGATACTTTCTCTGCAAACTCAACTGCCATGGTGTTTGACAGGTGTCCGTAGGGGCCGCTTATCCTCTTTTTGAGCCACTCCGGGTACGGCCCGGAGAGGAGCATATCCTCGTCGTAGTTTGCTTCGATGAACTTGACGGAGCTTGAAGAAGCGTAGCTGTATGCTCCGTCTGGGATAATTCCAGTATCGGTAAGGATGAAGAAGGAAGAGGAAGGAAAAGAGATTGAGTAACCGCTGGCCCCCGGAGAGTCGTGAGAGACAGCAAAGGAAGTGACTGATGCACCGGCTACATCTATCCTCTCCCCCCACTCGAAGTGAATCAGGGAATCCTTATCAATCTTCTGCTTCATTATCTCACTTTTACCGTTGTGGTAAGCGGTGGATGATAGGTATACGGGAACACCCATCTTTCTCTGGACTGCCCCTACCCCCTTTACATGATCCGGGTGAAGGTGCGTCAGGAATACCGCCTTGACTGATGAGAGCGGGATATCGTGCTGTTCGAGCTGAGTTACGAACTTCGTGTATGTTACTCCCAGGTCGACTACAACCGATGTTTCACCGTCATAGAAGACATATGAGTTACCGCAGCTTCCCGTCGAGAGGACACAATAATGAATCAAAGTACGCTCTCCTTGAGAAAAGCTTCATCAAAACCCAGAGCAACCTTATTCTTATTTCTGAGTATGGGATTGATAAGGAGCTCAACGTGCTCCTCGACTTCCTCTCGCGCGTTGTATTCACGCCACCCGTAGCCGTTCTTTTTGTAGTAGACACTGCTCTTATCTATTGCATCATCGGGGTTTGAGAGCGAAGAGAATATAGAGTCGAGTTCCCTTTTCGAGAGCTTGTACTCTTTTGTATTCACCTCCTGGAAGGGAATACGGTGTTCCTTACAGTATCGTACTGCCTTACGGTAATCGTTGTTGTCCTTTCGCCCTATAATCTGAAGCATACGAAAAAGAATAGCCGTAAGAGGAAATTTTGGGAATATCCGGCTTGACCCAGAATAAGGTAAAGAGAGAAGATAACGTAAAAATTATTTGGAGATAAATTATGAAGGAAAGAATCAAATCACTCCTCATGCGCTCCCCTTCGGACGAGAAGGTATGTGCAGAGGGCTGGGTAAGAACAAAGCGCGACAGCAAGAATGTCTGCTTTTTGGATTTAAATGACGGTTCCACACTCAAGGGACTGCAGCTTGTCATCGACAAGGCTTCCTTCAATAATGACAATCTCCTTGACTCTATTTCAACTGGCGCTGCAGTATCTGCAGAAGGAAAAATCGTACCGTCAATGGGTGGCAACCAAAAAGTCGAAATGAGCGTCGAGAGTCTTACTCTTGTCGGAGAATGCCCCAACGACTACCCCTTACAGAAGAAAAGACACACAGTGGAGTTTCTCCGTGAGATGGCATACCTCAGGCCCAGGACAAACCTTTTCGGGGCTGTAACAAGGGTCAGGAACACAATGGCATATGCTGTCCACCAGTTCTTCCAGGAAAACGGCTTTGTATATGTCAACACTCCCCTTATAACAGCATCTGATTGTGAAGGTGCCGGTGAACAGTTCCAGGTTACAACACTAGACCTCGAGAATGTCCCGAAGACAAAGGAAGGAAAAGTCGACTACTCGAAAGATTTCTTCGGCCGTCTTGCTTCCCTTACAGTGTCCGGTCAGCTCGAAGGCGAGACATATGCAATGGCGATGAAGAACATCTACACATTCGGACCGACCTTCCGTGCCGAAGAGTCCAACACCTCACGTCACCTTGCCGAGTTCTGGATGATAGAGCCCGAAATGGCCTTCTGTGATATCGAAGGTGATATGGAGTGTGCAGAAAGCTTCTTGAAGTTCATTCTCAAGGCTGTTCTCGATAAAAACAGCGAAGATATGGCATTCTTCGAGAACTTTGTTCTCAAGGGTCTTATCGAATCGCTTGAGAGCGTCGTCAACTCACCCTTCGAGCACATGACATACACAAAGGCTATCGAGATACTCGAAAAGCACAATGAAAAGTTTGAATTCCCTGTCGAATGGGGGTCCGACATTGCATCCGAGCACGAAAGATACCTCACCGAGGTGATTGCAAAGAGGCCTGTCATCGTCACCGACTACCCGAAGGAGATTAAGTCCTTCTACATGAAGCAGAATGATGACGGTAAGACAGTAAGAGGTATGGACATCCTTGCCCCGAGGCTCGGTGAGATTATCGGAGGAAGCGAAAGAGAGAGCGACTACGACAAGCTCGAAAGAAGAATGAAGGAGCTTGGTATGGATACTTCCTCTTACTGGTGGTACATGAATCTCCGCCGTTACGGCTCAGCTCCCCACTCAGGCTTCGGACTGGGCTTCGAAAGAGCTGTGAGGTACGCTACCGGTGTTGAGAACATCCGTGACGTCATCCCCTATCCGAGAGCAGTCGGAACATGTGAGTATTAAGCTATGAGGTCCTCTAATCAGGACCTTTTTAATTGGTTTATAACCCTGTCAAAAGCAGATGAGAATGCGTTGATATCCCGCTCGGTCATTCTCTTAGTCTTGAGGCTTTCGAGTCCGCACTCTCTGAGCTCTGTGTTCCAGTTGCGCTCGGAGAGTCTCTCCTTGACGTTTTCCTTTGTGTAGATGTGTCCCCTGTCGTCAATGACGGTAATACCCTTCTCACAGAGCCGGGATGAGAGAGGAACATCGTGTGTAATTGCAAGAGAGGGAGAGGAGGCAATCTCAAATATCTTATCATCCGCACTGTCCTGTCCTGACGGTACGACGATATAGGAAATATTGCTCTTTATTTTTCTAAGTTCAGTTTTATCGAGTTCGTCCTTCCTCTCCTCTCTGAGGACATGGGTATGGTTTTCAACAGTCTCCCTCACAAGAGGTATGACCCTGTCGGAGACGAAGACAGCACTTGTTATATAACCGCTTTCCTTCAAAAGCCGCTTAAGAACAATACTCAATAGTTCCCTCGGAAATGAATCGGCATCGACATAGACATTAAACATGCCTTAATTATTCAAAGAATGTACCTTAATTGCTAGTAGATTGAGTTATAATGGATATAATCTTAACAATTGGATAAACTAAGCAATCGGAGGACAATATGGAAATTTCAAATTTACAGAAAGCCCGTTACTCTTACTCCCCCAAACTCCCCTCAATTCTGAGAGAGAGTATGGATAAGATTAAGGCTGAAGAAGGAAAGTCAACAACAAGTGCTGCTGACGAAGAGAAGATCAAGGCATTATTTCCCCATACATTCGGACAGAAGGAAATAAACTTTAGAGCCGGCAGCAGTACAGCAGAGAAGAAAAAGCTCACTGTCGGCGTCATTCTCTCCGGCGGTCAGGCTCCCGGCGGCCACAACGTCATAAGCGGACTCTATGATGCACTTAAGACTGCTGATAAGGATAACACCCTCATCGGTTTCAAGGGTGGTCCGAGCGGACTCGTCGACAACGACTATTGTGTTTTCAACGATGACTTCATCAATGAATACCGCAATACCGGTGGATTCGATATCATCGGGTCGGGAAGAACAAAGCTCGAGACCGAGGAACAGTTCAAGAAGGCGACAGAGGTATGTAAGGAGCACGCTGTCAACGCCATCGTTATCATCGGAGGCGACGACAGCAACACCAACGCTGCAATTCTTGCCGAGTACTTCCTCGCACACAGTGTTCCTGTACAGGTTATCGGATGTCCGAAGACAATCGACGGAGACTTAAAGAATGAAGACATTGAGACATCCTTCGGTTTCGATACCGCAACTAAGACATTCTCCGAACTTATCGGGAATATCGAGAGGGATGCAAACTCAGCTAAGAAATACTGGCACTTCATCAAGGTCATGGGAAGAAGCGCATCCCACATCGCACTCGAGTGTGCACTTGAAACACAGCCCAACGTATGTCTTATAAGCGAGGAAATCGAAAAGAATAAGATGAGCCTCTCCGAGATTGCATCATACGTTGCAGACAGCGTCAACAAGCGTGCAGACAAGGGCATGAACTATGGAACATGTATAATTCCTGAAGGTCTTGTTGAATTCGTACCTGAAGTAAAGGCACTTATCAGCGAAATCAACGACCTACTTGCCAAGAAGGAAAAGGAATTCAATGCCCTTTCTTCAATGGAAGAAAAGACAGCATTCATGAAAAAATACCTCTCCGAGGAGTCTTATAAGGTATTTGAAGTACTTCCTACTCAGATTGGCGAGCAGATGATGGCTGACAGAGACCCGCACGGCAACGTACAGGTATCGAAAATCGAAAGCGAAAAACTTATCTCGTCAATCGTCGAGAAAGAACTCGCTGAGAGAAAGAAGAACGGCACATACAACGGCAAGTTCAATCCTCTCCATCACTTCTTCGGCTATGAAGGACGCTGTGCATTTCCGTCGAACTTCGATGCCGACTACTGCTACTCTCTCGGCTACAATGCATTCCTCTTGATAGCAAACGGCTGCACAGGTTATCTATCATCAATCAAGAACCTCTCTGCTCCTGCTGAGGAATGGAAGGCAGGTGGTATGCCGATAACAAAGATGATGAACATCGAGCACAGAAACGGTGTCGACAAGCCTGTCATCAAGAAAGCACTCGTTGAGCTCGACGGCAAGCCTTTCAAGTACTTCGCATCACGCAGGGACGAATGGAGCGAGAACACATGCTACCTCTATCCTGGTGCAATCCAGTACTACGGTCCAAGCGAAGTCTGTGATTTGACAACAAAGACACTTCAGCTTGAATTGAACTAAGCTAAGTTGATTCTAAGAAAGAAGGGACTGCAGCGCGCGGTCCCTTCTTTTCTCCCCTGCCATCATATATAGAACTTATCAAAAGCTATGAAGTAAGACAGAGTACCACTTCCATAGGACAGCTTGCTCCCGCATGGTGGTGGGTGAATGTCAT
>CAVIUT010000098.1:0-7487 GCA_963646155.1 Eggerthellaceae bacterium
TGCCGTTGAGCCGGGAAGTGAAGACAATGCTATCCGATTACGACAGAGATTTATCGCTCAAAGCTTCAAATATTTGACTCGGGATTTCTCTTTTCTTAGAGATGGTTTTTTCCTTATAATAATCGCATGAAGAAGTTTATCGTATTTTGTGTATTTCTCTTCATTTTGATGAATCTTTCTGCTGTAGACTATCATATAGGCGCAAATGGTGGTGTCACATTCAATACTGTTGTAGCAGGTAAGGGCTACCGTGACTATACATATGACTACCGGACAGGGTACAAGGCGGGAGTTCCGTTTGTTGTTTCTTTCAATGACTACTTCGGTCTTGAGAGTGGTATTGCGGTATATGGTAAGAACTATAGGTATACCCAGAGTGTGGAGTACAATAATCAGACCAACTTTGATTATGTTATAAGAAACGGCTTTCTTTCGTTCCCCTTTTCAGTTTATGCATCCTATCCGATGAAGGACTTTTTCGTCTTTCTCTCCCTCGGGGGCTACGTGGGGGTATGGCTCTACGGCTCACGTGAGGGGACGGCATTTAACCAGAATGACAGAAAAGTGGATGTAAGCGAGAAGATAGATTTTTCGTGCTACAATCGTTTTGACGGTGGCATAAGGCTCTGTCTCGGTGCCGGGTATGAGTTCCACTCATTTGAAGTCTATACTGCCTTCGAGTACCTTTATTCCATTTCAGATATGAACAAAAGACAGAAGTATGGCTCGTTCCCGATACATAATTCAACATTTTCAATCACACTCGGACTTCTTTATAGAATAAACGGTAACATCACGGTAGATGGTGTGGAAGAGTAGAGAAATGAAAAAAATACTGACTTTTCTGTTGATAGCACTGACTCTGCTCTTCACTTCCTGTACAAACGATGTCAAAGAGCCCGACGATACATGGGCCTCTCTCTTCCAGAAGTTCTGGGATGCGATGAACACAGAGTATGTCCACTTCTCCGACGAAAGCGGGATAGACTGGGATGACGTTTATGAGGAGTACTTCCCGAAGTTTGATTGTCTCGATTTCTCATCAACGGATGACACCGTCACTGCATTCAGATACTTCAAAGAGATATTGTGGGATATGAAGGACTACCACTATCGCCTTACAGTATATGATATAAGCGGTAACAAGCTTTCACTCTCTCCTGCAATGCTTCAGAAATGGGTGGAAGGTGACAGCCGTCGGGACATAATGGAATATCCTGACCTTATTCTTGAGGATATAGACGGCAATCAATATTATGCTTCAGTAAAATACAACAAGGAAGAAGAAGCATACTCTCAAGACGAAGTAGACAAGTATAAAAGAGAAGCTGTCGAGAGCTGCTTTGAAGTAGAGGATCTCACCTCTTCAGGGGCCTTTCATACAATTAGTGGAGATGTTGAACAGGATTACAAGGTATATTACGGTAACTCTATAAGTAAGATTACAAGTGAAGAGGGACTCTCTGACGAAGAAATCAGCCTTGCGGATGAGTGGAATGAGCTACTTGAATTAGAAGGAATTTCCAGTTCTCTTGATTACTTCTACGGAGTGACAGAAGACAATATCTTCTATTTCTATTTTTCTTCTTTCCTAGGCCCTGACTTCCTTGATGAGTTGATTACCAAGGATACTTTATCTCCTAAAGAAAAGAAGAAGGTTGATGCTGACAAGGCTTTGAAGAAATTCAGAGATGACATCCAGCAGTTTAATAATGAAAGTTATAAACACATCTATAAAAAATTTAAGGCTTTGCAGGGCTTTACTGAGATGTTCAATTGCATTAAGGCAGTTGCAAGGGATGGGGTGCTGACAGTTGGAGGCGAGAGTGTAGAGATAAAGGGAATTGTGATGGATCTTCGTGGTAACGGTGGTGGCTATAACTATTTTCTAGACTCTCTGATGAGTTCTTTCTTCCCCGATGAAATAGTATTCGGCTCCTCGAGATATAAGGATGGATATTCGCGCCTTGAGTATACACCATGGATGGATGTATATCTTGAGAAGACTGATGTATCCGGAGAAGTTGAAAAGGTATATGACAAACCCTTTGTCGTTCTCGTCAACGGCTCCTCGGCATCCTGCTCTGAGCTCGCGACGATTATTGCAAAGAATCATCTGCCGTATTGCTGTGTTATCGGCAAAACTACATTCGGAGCAACGTGCACACTTTCCGACAGGACCGTATATAACGGAGGTACCTTCAGTAGTGCTTACTTCACGATAAAGACGACAACCTATCAATTCAATGACAGCGGGGGCAGAAGCTACGAGACGACGGGTATAACGCCCGATTACATAACAGAGCTCGAAAGAGAAAAAGACAACGCATTCATCAAGGCCATAGAGTGGATAAAGAGCCGGTGATGATATAGCTGAAGAGAGGGAGTATCATGGAAGAGGAAAAGGCAATTGTAGAGGCATTCAGGAAAAACAGGGTAGGCGTAAAGATAGTTGAAAAGTATGAAGGCTGCTCAAAGATAGAGTATGTGCTGGAAAGGCTGACAGGAGGCGATATTTCAGAAAACAAGGTAAAGAGAATCACGGCTGATATGACTTCTCTCTTATCATTTGTCCCCGAAGTCGATATAAGCCCTATATTCGAAGAGATAAGTGTTATTGTGAGAAATCCATCGCCTGAGGTACTTGATTATTCGAAAAAAGAGGAGCTTTTAACACCTTTTGATGTGGAAAATGAAACTCCTTTTACTTTCACGGCAGGAAGTGACGCAATCGAGTATGATCTCAGATCCTATAACCTTAAGGAATATACACCCGTTCTTATCTACGGTGATGACGGATATGGAAAGACAAACCTGATAAAGGTTCTTCTAGAAGAGTATAAAAATAAAGAATACTTCAGCTTCATAATAGGGGACTCCCTTGCCAAGGGTGAATATGACTCGAGGCTCAGTGATCCGTGCTATACGGTAATAAAGAAAAAAGAGGAGATAATAGGCGCTCTTAGTAATCTCAAAAATGAGATAAAATCCCGTGAAGAATTTTTGAAAACCATAAAAAAAGAGCATAGAGATGCCACTGAAGAGGAGAAAAAGAGATTTGGAGCGTTGGTTTTCGTCATTGATGATTATACTGCCCTGCTGGATAGCCCGAAGGATGAGAATGAAATAAAGAAGATTACGGACTACGTATCCAGGAAAGGATATAAAGTTGATGTTTTCCTCATCCTTTCGTCTGCCGTTATTTCTGATATCTTCAGAGGCGAGGAGCAAACACTTTTCAAGAGTATTGTATCTTTCAGGTGTGAAAACCCAGATAATAACTACCTTTCCTCAGAGGTGGATTATTTCAATATCCCCCTATACTATCCCGGGGATGCACTCATCTATGATGTGAATTTCCAGGGCGGTGACAGAGTGCAGTGTTTCAAGCTTGAAGAGTAGAGGAAGTGCAGGTGGAAAGGCCGGTTTCTCTGATATTGAACGCATTTGAACAAAACAGAATAAAGGCTGAGTTTGTGAAAAAGGTCAAAAGGCCCTCCTTTATCCTCTATGTCTTCAAGAAAATCGGCTTTGGAGCTGTGACAGATAAGAGAGAGGATAAGATTTCTCTTCTTCTTTCTTCCTCTCTCGGCTACAGGCCTCAGGTATCATATGAGGGAGAGTACAATGCCATATTTGTCTACTTGAAGCGATATGATAACAGAACTCTAGAGTACCCCGGGCGCTTTAAGAAAACCTTTTCGCTCCCGCTGCATATCGGAAAAAGAGAGGACGGGAATCCAGTTGTCCTGAATGCGGCTGTGCTTGACAGTATACTCATCAACGGAAGTCTAGAGTGGGGACGGAAGAATCTACTGGGTCTTATAATTCGTCAATTCATAGATAGAAAAGACATGGATCTCGTCCTTATTGACTTGGACAACAGTGGGGCATTCGACTCCTACATCTCTCCAGATATCGATGTAATCAGAGATGAGGAAACCTTTATGACTTACTGCAGTCGTATAATAATGAGCAGGGTGTGGGGGAGCATTTTAACGGATGATGAAATGGAAGAGAATGAGAAAGAGAGGCTTTTCATCTTCAGCGGTCTCTCCTTTTCTCCAGAAAATGAAGAGAGAGCTCTTTCATGGGTTAGCGTTTTAATTAACAATGGAGTGAAGCATGGTTTTCATGTAGTTCTTTCATCCGACAGAACTCCTCCTAGAGTATATAAGAGAAGATTTCTTGAAAACATCAAGTGCATAATATCATTCAAGGAGGATGACGAGAGCGTAAGCCGCGCTCTTTTCAAGAGTGGAGATGCCACAGCTCTTTTCTACCCTGATGAAGCGATTATGAGTGTCCGTTCATACTCACGTCTGATGAGAATACAGTGCTATAGATTGTAGCTTCTCTTTTTTCTTTCCGTTTGCTGAATCTTCCTCTCACCTATGATTAATTCGGATTTTTGAAGAAATTGTTCACTTTGTTGCTATACCGGAACTGTAAAAAGCTTTTTCTCTCATTTATAATGAGAATATGAAAGATTTCCTTACACTTGTACACAATAGGCATTCGGTTCGTTCCTATACGGAAAGAAAAGTTGAGAAAGAAAAAATAGACCTTATTCTCGAGGCGGGGCGTCTTGCTCCGACAGGATGTAACCGTCAGGGGGAAAAGCTTATTGTTGTTTCTTCCGATGGAGCTATGGAAAAGCTGAAAAAAGCGGCAAATACTTACGGCGCTCCGCTGGCGATTATAGTTGCCATGAAAAGGGACGGCTCATGGGTGCGTCCGTATGACGGGAAAAACCTTATCGACATCGATGCTTCGATTATTACGGACCACATGATGATGGAGGCGACAGACCTTGAACTCGGAAGCTGCTGGGTATGTAACTTCCAGAGTGATAAACTCGTAAGTGAACTCTCACTCAGCGATGACTATGTTCCAGTCAATATTCTCCTCGTCGGATACGAGAAGGACGAGAAAGATACGAAGAAGAGCAGAAAGGCTGTAAGCGAGGTTGTCGAGTACAGATAATGCAGACGATTGAAGAAGCATTTATGCGCCTCTCTTCCTCTCCATTCCGCTCGCGCTTCCATCTTTCAGAAAAGGATAAGGAGTATATATCACAAAAGGGGATAGAAACTATCGAGCACCATGCAGAGGACTTTATCCGCACCCGGATTGCCCCGTCATATATCCCGAACGACGGGAAGCAGACCCCGATGCGCGGACACCCTGTCTTTGTCGCCCAGCATGCATGTGCGGTGTGCTGCAGAGGATGCCTGGAGAAATGGTATAGGGTAGATAAAAACATAGAGCTTACCGAGGCGCAGCAGAAGAGGCTTGTGAAGCTCTTGATGAGCTGGATTAAGCGTGAGATGGAGAAAAGTACCCGATAGGACAGCAATTACGGAAGGATTCAACGGCTGTCTATCGATTGTGCTTTAAGCGGGCTGTTAAGAGAGAACTAACACAACAGTACTCAAGAGGATATATAATGAAGGAGGAGAAAGGAATGATTGATAAAGATTTAATAGCAAAGGCAAGGAAAGCTCAGAATGTTGATGAACTAAGGAAAATCGCATCGGAAAATGGATATGAATTATCGGTGGATGAAGCTAGAGGATATTTTAACAGCCTCAACGGAGATGTGTCCCTTACAGATGATGAACTTGATTCTGTATGTGGTGCAGGATGCGACAGTTTGAAGGGCCAGTCAGTGGTTACCGTCCCGGAGAGAAAACGCAGACGTTGATTGTACAGAATATCTTCTCTTTTATATTACCTGGACTGGATTGGAAAGTGTTGTAAGCCTCTTTCTCATCTCTAAAAAATGGGACATCTGTGTCCGGCGATAAGACTTCGGACACGGATGTGATTTTCAAGTCCGGTTTTCTCTTAATTTACAATGTATTGGACACATAATGGGAGAAAGAGAGAGAACTTATTTTTTCTATTCATCACAATCTTTCAAAAAAAGCGATGCCATTTTCAAAAGCGTAAGATAATCATGTCCTATCAGGGGACATATATATCGATATATATATTATTTTACTATCATGAAAATAGGACATTTTGACATGGAATGTCTGTTTCGTAACCCAGGGCCTTTACAGAATGAAATTCTCATGAGAGACTATACTCGAGCTCGTATCTCTCCGGAGAAAAGGAGGGATTAGGGGAAAGGCATTTCGCTCAATGTAAATCTGGGACAATGCATTCAACTTATTCCTTTGTGGATTTTGCCGGCTTAAGGTGAATCGCTAATGACGCCACAAGGTGGCAAAGGATGCATAATGCCATTTGAGATTCAAGGTTATTATGACGACGTGGTAAAGGCGAAGCTTCAGCTTACCGATGAGAAGAAGTTTCACGAGAACGGTGAGTATGTCACACTTTACAAATTGCAGCAGAAGTGCCTCGAGAAAGGGTATTCGGTTGAAACATTCCTGAAACAAATCGAGGTATTCATCCTCGGAGAATGCTACAGGGATGTGGAAATCTCCTATGAAGATATTACAAGTGCTGTGATGGCGATAAAGGCCGAAGTGAAGATGAGCATGCGGGAACTTACGAGGAGGCTCGGAATGGAAAGGGGCAATGTCTATAAGCTCCTGAAGTACAGAGCAAAGACCCAGAAGTCCTGCGCACTCACATTCATTATCAAACTGGCCCATGCGCTGGGTGTGATGCCGTCCTATATTTTCGAGAAGGCAAGGATGATTCAGGAGGAGAGGGAAGGTAAGAAAATGGAGTTATCCGAATAAAACATGTGGAGGGGATAACTCCCCTCCATCCGTCTTTCTTAAATGTCTTTGTAAATCATCCCTCGTATGAGTAGTATAAGAGTAGGAGTTATTTATAAAGTGACACAGAGAGAATTGGAAGAAAGAGCGTCCTCAATTATAAGAGAATGCGATGCGGACGGGGCGCTCGTGAGAGCATATGCGTCTTACTTGATCTTCAACTATGATGAGCTTGAGAAGCCGACTATGCTTCTCCAGCGTAATGAGCCGAAGGACCGTCTATGCTGTCAGATGAGAGTCCCCACTCCCGAGGAGAATGCACTCTTGAGGAGAATAGAAGAAGCAAAGAAGAAGGAAACCTTTTCAGATACCCTTCTTCGTCTTATGAGGGAAAAGGGAAAAACTGCCCCCGAGCTCTATAGAGCAGCTGGAGTTGACTCAAGACACTTTTCGAAGATAAACAGCAACAGGGGCTATAAACCGTCGAAGGAGACGGTGTGCGCCTTTACTATCGCGCTCAATCTTTCCCTCTCGGAGGCTGAAGAGCTATTGGGGAAGGCCGGATTTGCTTTCTCATCCTCCAGTCTCTTTGATGTGACGGTATCATTCTTTCTTGAGAAGCGCTGTTACGACAGAAAGAAGATTGACCTTATTATGGAGAAGATGGGCATTCAATTGATGCCACAAAATTTCTAAATATCGCCTGACGGGCGACCTAAAACAAAGTACACCCCACTATGAAGTAAGACAGAGTACCACTTCCATAGGATAGCTTGCTCCCGCATGGTG
>CAVIUT010000099.1:0-7287 GCA_963646155.1 Eggerthellaceae bacterium
ACAATACAATCATTACTTTTACTGACCTTGCCGGAAACGCACTCAGCTGGGCTTCAGCAGGCGGACTCGGATTCAGAGGCGCTAAGAAGTCAACTCCTTACGCTGCACAGACGACATGTGAGACTGCAGGCAAGAAGGCTATGGACTTCGGCCTCAGGGAAGTGAATGTTTTTGTGAAGGGTCCGGGAGTCGGACGCGAGAGCGCAATCAGAACACTCGGTGTTCTTGGACTTAAGGTTCGTTCCATTAGAGACGTTACCCCAATTCCACATAACGGTTGTCGTCCTCGTAAGACACGCCGTGTCTGACGAGTATCTGCGGGGGGTTCCCCGCAGAATAGCTGTTTAACAGCATAATAATAGGAGTAACCATGGCAAGAAAAAATCTTCTTAAGGGATTTAAGAGACCTTCAGGAATAACCTCTGAAAACACCGTCAGTACAAACGACTACGGCCAGTTCGTGGCATACCCGTTCGAAAGAGGGTTCGGAACAACAGTGGGTAATACACTCAGGCGTGTTCTTCTCTCCTCTATCCAGGGGTATGCAGTTTCTGCTATCCGTTTTACTACGTTCAAGGGAGAGGGCGGACTCAAGACACCGCATGTCATCACATCAGAGTTCGAACAGCTTCCCGGTGTCAGTGAAGATATTTCTGATATCGTCGCAGCAATTAAGAAGCTACATATCGGTATGCCAGAGGAATGCGAGGGTACTATTCTGACTATTCAGTGCAAGGGCCCGGGCAACATCACAGGTGCGGACTTCGAGCGTGATCAGGTAACTGTCACCAACAAGGATCTCCACATCATGACAATGATGCCGGACTGTGACATGGAGATGGAGGTCCAGATTGACCTTGGTCGTGGATACGTTCCTTCAGAACTCAACGAAAAGTACTCTGAGGAGCCGGGAACAATTGCCATCGATGCATTCTATTCTCCGATCAAGAGGGTTAAGTATGCAATCGAGCCGTGCAGAGTAGGTGAGAGAATCGACTACGAAAAGCTTATTCTCGATGTCTACACAGACGGAACAATCACACCCGAGAATGCTCTTGGAGAGGCTGCAAAGATTATCAAGGAGCACTTCACAATCTTTATCAACTTCGATGAGGACAAGATCTGTACAACTGAAGAGGTTGATGAGGAAGAGGAAAAGGTTAAGAAACTTCTTGATACACCGGTTGAGGAGTTGGAACTTACAGTACGTTCTTCCAACTGTCTTAAGAATGCGGGAATCAAGACAATCGGCGACCTTGCAAAGAAGACCGAGGATGAAATCACCAAGACAAGGAACTTCGGAAAGAAGTCACTCTCCGAGATCAAGGATAAGCTCAAGGAGTGGGGCCTTACACTTGGCATGACAGATTTCAGTGTCTTAAAAAATTCAATAAAAGTCCCAGAAAATAAGGAAGTGGAAAATGAAGCATAGGATTGGTTTCAACGCGCTGTCACGTAATGGATCCGAGAGAAAGGCTCTCAAGCGCAACATGGTCACATCTCTCTTCAGATATGAGAGAATCGAGACCACAAAAGCAAAGGCTCTTGAAGTAAGAAAGATGGCTGAAAAGATGATTACCCGTGCAAAAGTCGACTCTGTCGCTAACCGCAGGGAGATCGCAAAGGACATCTATGACGAGGATGTCGTCAACAAACTCTTCAAGGACATCGCCCCGTTATTCAAGGAACGCAAGGGCGGTTACACAAGAATCCTCAAGACCGGTTACAGGCAGGGGGATGCAGCTGAGATGGTAATTCTTGAGTTGGTTGAGAAGACCAGGAAGGAAGAAAAGGCTGATAAGAAGGATGACAAGAAGGCTAAGAAGGCCGATAAGTAGTCCCGCCATTTCAGAATGCGCAAAGCAGTTTTGCTGCCAGAAAGGTTTAAACCTTTAAGCCGTCACAGTGTGTGGCGGTTTTTTCTTTGCCTTGACACAGCGTTGCAATTTGATTCAATATTCTAGATAGCTGATAATATTTTAAAGCAGGAGGTAGCAATATGACAGTATTGTGGTATCTCTTGGTTGGAATTGCAGGTATTGCTATCGGTTTTTGTAGCCGTTGCATATATGCGAAGTTAAAATTAACTTCCGCTGAACAGAGAGCGAAAGTTCTCGAAGAAAACGCTTCAAAGAATGCTGAGGCGAAGGCTAAGGAGATTATCATCGAAACGAGAGATAAACTCCTCAAGGAACAGCAGCAGCAGGAGAATGAAGCCCGCGATAGAAGAGCTGAACTGCAGAAAAGTGAAAGAAGACTGCAGCAAAAAGAGGAAAATCTTGAGCGCAAGCAGCAGGAGAATGAATTAGTAACCCGCCAACTGGGAGAGAAGGCAGAGGCATTAAAGGAGAGGGAAGAGGAAGCAGAAAAGAAGGAAGCAGATCTTTCTCTCGAGTATGAAAAGATTGCGGGCATTTCCCGTGAGGATGCAAAGAACATTCTTATCGAGGAGATGAAGCAGAAGGCGGAGCACGACGGTCAGGTCTACATCAACAAGATCGAGCAGGAGGCGCAGCTCTCGGCAGATAAGAAGGCCCGTGATATTATAATCACATCAATCCAGCGCCTTGCGACTGAGGTCTCGGGCGAAATTACGACAACGTCTGTTACCCTTCCGTCCGACGAGATGAAGGGAAGAATCATCGGCAGGGAGGGACGCAACATCAGAACCCTCGAGACCCTTACCGGTGTCGATATCATCATTGATGATACCCCGGAGGCTGTTGTCATATCGTGTTTCGACCCCGTGAGAAAGGAAATTGCGAGGGTTGCCCTCGAGCGTCTTGTGCAGGACGGTCGAATCCACCCGGCAAGAATCGAGGAAGTCGTAAACAAGGTAAGTAAGGAAATCGGAAGAATAATTGTGGACGAGGGCGAGAAGGTTGTCTTCGACCTCGGTATTCACAATATGGGACCCGAGCTCATAAGGGCACTGGGACGCTTGCATTTCAGGACAAGCTACGGTCAGAATGTACTTCTTCATAGTAAGGAAGTTGCAATACTTTCGGGTATGATTGCATCCGAAGTCGGTGCTGACAGTGAAGTTGCTTTGCGTGCGGGACTTTTACACGATATCGGAAAGGGTGCCGAGACGGAGAGTGAGGCTAACCACGCTGAGATCGGAGGGGAGCTCGTGAAGAGGCTGGGCGAAGACAGCAGGATTGTCAATTGTGTACTTGCCCACCATAACGATGTCGAGCCGACAAGTATCGAAGCCATCATTGTTCAGATTGCCGACGCTATCTCCGCAGCACGCCCCGGCGCAAGAAGAGAAAGCCTTGACAACTACATCAAGAGGCTTGAGTCTCTCGAGAACATAGCAAAGGGATTTGACGGCGTTGAGAATGCATACGCAATCCAGGCCGGAAGAGAACTTAGAATACTCGTCAATAGTGACACTGTTTCCGATGAAGGTGCAAAGAAGATTGCCCAGAACATCGCCGAGAGAATCGAAGCTGAGCTTAGATACCCGGGAAAGATCAAGGTTACCATCATCAGAGAAACCAGGGTCGTGGAGTACGCAAAGTGACGGAAAAGAAACTTCGTGTCCTTCTTTTAGGAGACGTATCAGGACCATCAGGAATGGGAGCCCTTTTTCTGGGGCTCTCTTCTGCTGTAAAGGAAAATGATATCGACTTTGTAATATGCAACGGTGAAAACGCTGCAGACGGCTTCGGCATAACAATCGACGACTACAACAGAATGAAGAGTGCAGGTGTCGATGTCATCACGAGCGGAAATCATATCTGGCAGAAGGATGAGATTTACACTCTCCTCGATAGTCAGGACGATATACTTAGGCCGGCAAACTATCCCGACCCGTGCATCGGAAAGGGATTTACAATCCGCAGCTGCAAGGGTTTCAAGATTGGTGTTATAAACCTTCAGGGAAGAGTTGAGATGATGGATATCGATGACCCATTCAAGAAGGCTGAGGCAATCGTCAGGAATATAAGAAAGACAACCCCGGTTATCTTTGTCGACTTCCATGCCGAATCTGTCGAGGAGAAGGAGGCGCTCTCGTTCTTCCTTGACGGCACAGTCACTGCCGTTGTCGGAACACATACCCATGTTCAGACGAGGGACGAAAAGATTCTTGAGAAGGGAACAGCTTATATAACGGACCTGGGACTTACGGGCGTGCACGGTGTTGTCATCGGAAGCCGGGTAGATAAGGCGATAGAGAGACAGCTCACGCAGCTTCCGATTAGAAGTGAGGTTGCAGACGGAAAGGGAACAATCGACGGAGTAATCGTCGAAGTTGACACTGCCACAGGAAAGGCATTGAGCATCAAGCGCTTCAGGTCTTGAGGACTGTCGCTCCGCATAGAATTGTAAGGCTCTCGAGGGTGTAGTATTCTCCGAGGGTCTTTTTTATCTGATTCGTTGCCTTGGCAATGTTACTCGATGAAAGAAGCGATGATGAGAACTCGACATAGAAGAAGCCGCTCTCTTCGCTTATCCCGACGAGCGTTGTTCCTTCGGGAATGAATGATATATATCCCATCTCCTTTTCTTCGTCACTCAGGGGCTCTAATAGCGCTTCAACGGCGCCGTGGAGTGTGTCTGATGACGACTGCATTTCCCTCTCTACTGTGACTGGGCGGTTATCGAGAAAGAGCGTGACTGAGTATGTGACACTCTTTTCGCTTCTCTCCTCCTTCCAGAGGGCATAGTGTTCGAGAATTGTGGATTTTTCAATGTTTTCCAGGATTACCGGACGCATGAAAAAGGCGAGTGGGAGCGTTATGACTATGAGGATGATATACATGACAGTCAGATACTTGAAATCGCCTTTGTCTTTTTCCATGTCACGATTATTGCACTTAGACGGGAAAAACTCAAATGGAGATGTCATTCATTTAGAACACGACCGAACATTTTCCCCTGTTTGATAGATAATTTTAGGGTGATTTTCCTAGAGATATTGTGATATTTTTCACCCTGAATTCTGACGAGTCCGGATTTACAGTTTTCATGTTCCTTTCTGAAAATTCAGGTGTAGAATAATTTTCAATAATTAATTCATAATGGTGGTTACTTATGGCAGAGAAATTAGATATAAGAAACAAAGCAGATATAGACACAACACTTCCCCTTATTTCTATAGTAGGAAGACCGAATGTCGGTAAGTCGACACTCTTTAACAGGCTCGTGGGAAAGAGAAGGGCCATCACCGACCCCACTCCCGGCGTTACACGTGATCCTATTCCCGAAAGATGGCTTCTCGGGAACAACCCCGTAACCCTTGTAGATACGGGGGGCGTAAAGCTCGAGAGGGACAGCCTCGACAATAAGGTGAGCCAGAAGTCGCTCTCTCTTTTGAGTGAGAGTGACGTCATACTCTTCTTGATGGACTGCATGGAGACCACGGCTGAAGATATGATGCTCGTCGAGGAGATAAGGCCTTATACAGATAAGGTAGTCCTTGTCGTCAACAAAGTCGATGATCCGTCGCGTATGGACAATGTGTGGAACTTCTTCTCATACGGCTTCCAGCGTGTTGTCGGGATATCATCAGCACACGGGAGTGGAATTGAGGAGCTCGAAGATACCATTCTCGGGATTCTCAACCTTGAGAGAACGGAGGAAATTCCTGAAGAGAGCGACAGCATAAAGCTGGCAATCATGGGTAAGCCGAATACTGGTAAGAGCACCCTCACAAATCTTCTTACGGGACGCAATATCTCGATTGTCAGCGAGATAGCGGGAACAACACGCGACGTAATGAAGGGAACCTTCGTTTATAAAGGTACCGACTACACAGTTCTCGATACTGCAGGAATAAGACGCAAAGGTAAGGTTGAAGAGGATGTCGAGTACTACTCGGTAAACCGTGCCATCAAGACAATCGATGAAGCCGATGTAGTTTTATTGATGATTGATGTCACGGAGGGACTTGCCGAGCAGGACAAGAAGATAGCGCAGCTCATCGTAAGGCGGGGTAAGGGCGTTGTACTCTGCCTCAATAAAATCGATAAGCTCAGTGGAGTGAATAACGAGCTCGAGGCAATCAAGGACAGGGTGAGGTTTTTATTCCCGATTTTAAACTTTGCGCCGCTTGTGCCGATATCCGCACTCGAAGCAACGGATGTTGGTAAGATGCTCGATATCGTATGGCAGGTATACAGGCAGCTTGAAAAGCGTGTAGATACTTCAACACTTAACGAAGCATTGAAGAAGTGGACGACGGACCAGGAGCCGCCGCGCTCAGCCACAGGATACTTCAAAGTCCTCTACGGCACACAGGTCGAGAGCAACCCGGTGAGGTTCCTGTTCTTCGTCAACAAGGTACACGGTTTTCCTGAAACATACGTATCGTATCTCAAGAACTGCATAAGAAAGGATCTGGGCTTTACATATGTCCCTGTTGAAATATCGCTGAGGGAACGTAAGCGTAACCCGAGCCTCAATGACCGGGGCCCGACAAAGGAAGAGAAGGAGATAAGGAGCGTTATGAAGAAGAGCGCCTCCTCTTCTTCCGTCAAGAAGGGCATAAGCCGTAAACCCGGCGGAAAGGCGAGAATGGGTAAGGAAAGGGAAAAGGCCGAGATTATCGTGCGTAATTCCAAGCAGAAGGCGAAGCGGGGTAAATAATGGGTTTTCTCTCCCTCAACAATATAAAGGCTGTTGCCTTCGATATCGACGGCACTTTCTATCCCCTCTCGGAAACTAACAGGCGTGTATTGATGGCGTCACTTTTTCACCTTCCGTTCGCCTTGAAGTATAACAAGGCAAGGCAGGAGCTGAGGAAGGAGGACTCATTCAAGTCCCTTCCGCTGCTTACGCACAGTGAGAACGCAGAGAGAATGTGCCGGCTTATCTATGGTAAGGATGACGGTGCGACAGTCGATAAGTTTCTTGAGAAGGAAAAGAGGGTGTTTACTGATAGGTACTATGAACTCTTTAAAAACATAAAGCCCTATAAAGGTGTCGAGAACCTTCTTTCCCTTCTTTACGATAGGAATTATCCTATGGCCGTGCTCTCTGATTTTCCTGTGGGCTCGAAGCTCCTATCTATGGGGCTATCGTCCTACTTCCCCGTACAGCTCTCGAGTGAAGATATGGGACGCAGTAAACCATGCTTTACACCTTTCGAGGTGCTTGGAGAGAAGCTGGGAGTGGAAAGGGAGAATATTTTATATGTGGGAGACAGCCCGTATAAAGATTCACTCGGGGCGAAAAGGGCGGGATTGAAGAGCGCACTTATAACAAAGGGAAAGGATACCGGGGAAGCCGACTTAGTGGTTTCCGACTGGTTTGAGTTGAAAGAGAAATTATTCTAGG
>CAVIUT010000100.1:0-7212 GCA_963646155.1 Eggerthellaceae bacterium
TGGGGGTTTCACTGGCCTGAAAACCTATACAACACTTTTTGGGAGTTTAATTTAATAAATGACAAGGGAAGAATTAAAAGACCTAATTGAATAAACCATCATTTTGTATTTGTGGTCCATTTGGGAGATGCACACCTAAATAAAAAATTGGATAATATCCATTTTAGGGGGTAAAATTTGATAAAATCAAAAAAAATACCCCTTAAATTAGCAAATAACGCCTTGCTGATGTATAATAAAGCTGAGGTAGAATATGAAGCTATACAGAAGAGAAAACTACAACGGAATTATCCATGTAAACATTGGCAATTTTATGAAAGATGGAAGCTAATGAGGTAGGCGTACATGCTGTCGTCTCAAGCCACGTTGAGACAGTTGTATTGATGTCGAGGGTTTGATTATGACTTGATTGAACCCCAAATTTATGTAATCAAGCTTAGATTGAATTGAACCCACTTTGTGGGAACCTTTTTTCTTCCTTTGACAACTCTGAAGATAAGGCGTTCTATTGCCTTTTTCTGTATGCAGTGGCATATTTAAGGCGTAGAACATGCCTTCAATGCCTCTGTTCCGCCTCTTGGGGATAGCAAAAACTGCCACTAATTTCCATATATGTGGTTCCCTCGGGGGTTCATTTCAATCCATTTATCTCAAATTCAGCTGTAGGGTCGTTCCTGGACGTAAAAGTTATCGTGATTGCAGTCGTTATGGGCTGAATTTATCGACCAAATCTTAAGATTGTTGTTGAAGCTGATACATTCGATACCCAGAAAATCAAGAACCCTGATGTTGAAGGTGAAGGCTATCAGATAGGTGAACAACTTGGTTTCTGGAACACGAGAGAATATGTACTCTGGCGTGACGGCCACAAGTGCAGACACTGCAGTGGCAAAACGAGAGATAACATTCTCGAAGTACATCACCTTGTACAGCGTAAAGACGGAGGCTCTGACAGACCCGACAATCTCATTACGCTCTACAGTACATGTCACGATGCATACCACAGAGGTGAGTTCAAACTCGATAAACCGAAACGTGGCTTCAAAGCTGAAACTTTCATGGGTGTAATGCGCTGGACACTTTTAAACAGGCTCAAGGCAAAGTACGGTGACGATATGATCGGCGTAACATACGGCTACATTACAAAGCATACCCGTATTGAGAACAACCTTGAAAAAGCACATTATATAGATGCCGGGTGCATTTCAGGTAATGCAACAGCAAAACCTAACGGTGAAGTATGGAGGTTTACAAAGCACCGCTCTCATAACAGGCAGATACATAAGTGTACGATTCTGAAAGGTGGTGGCAGAAAGCTCAATCAGGGGCCGCGTGTAATGTTCGGCTTCAGGCTGTTCGATGTTGTTATGTACAATGGAGAGATCTGTTACATACACGGCAGACGGACAAGTGGATATTTCGATATACGAAAGCTTGACGGAACAAGGGGAGCTGCAAGTGCAAACCACAGGGAACTGAAACTTGTCAGGCATTCGAGGAATATAGATATAAGGTGATGCAACTTTCTCTGCATCAGAAATAATATGGAAGGCGAGTTGAAGACATTCCTCAAACCCTACGATGCGAGCATCGAGGTTAGTGCATGCACAGCTTCGCCCGCCTTCAAAGGCTTAACAATGAAGTTCACTGAACTAAACTTGAAAGAAGAAGTTTTGAAAGGCATAGAAAGTGTAGGGTTCGAGGATTGTACAGCAGTGCAGGAGAAGGTTCTCCCCATTACTCTCTCCGGCCGTGATACGATGGTACAGTCAAAGACGGGAAGCGGAAAGACGGCGGTTTTCCTTATTACCATACTTGAACACTACCTCGAGAGCGGTGGAAAAAGCATGGCGCTCATAGTTGCCCCGACGAGGGAACTAGCAGTCCAGATAGAAGAGGATGCCGTTGCACTCAGTAAGTATATCCCGGACTATAAGGTTGGTGTTTTTTACGGAGGTGTCGGATACTGCGAGCAGGATAAGGAGATAAAGGACGGCGCATCTCTCTTTGTCGGAACACCCGGACGACTATTGGACTACGCCAGAAGCCGGAAAATAGACTTCAGACAATTCGATATCGTAGTTCTTGATGAAGCCGACCGTATGTTCGATATGGGCTTCTATCCCGATATTCAGAAGATGTTCGGGATGATGAGAAAAAAAGAAGAGAGGCTTACGCTTCTTTTCAGCGCAACGCTCTCATCTCGCGTGAGGAACCTTGCGTGGGGCTATATTGATGAGAGCGAGGAAGTTCTTATTGAGCCCGAGGAGATAACTGTCAAGGAGATAACCCAGGTATTGTTCCATGTGTCGAAGAAGGAAAAGTTCGGACTTTTACTGTCGATACTGAAGAAAATAAACCCTCATTCATGCCTCGTCTTCACGAATACCAAAGAGAGAGCAGTAGAAGTTGCGAAAAGGCTGGGCATGAACGGCTATAAGGCCGAGTACCTCATGGGTGATATGCCGCAGACAAAGAGACTCAAGACCATTGATGATATGAAGGACGGGAAAATCGAATACCTTGTTGCAACGGATGTTGCTGCGCGTGGACTTCAGATAGACGACTTAGAACTCGTCGTCAATTACGATATCCCGGAAGACTATGAAAACTATGTTCACCGCATAGGACGTACAGCAAGAGCCGGGAAGAAAGGTATTGCGGTAACACTTGCATGTGAGGAGTACATATATTCACTTGAAGCTATTGAAGACTTCATAGGAATGAAGATTCCCGTTAAGTGGGCTGACGAGGAAGGACTCGAGAGCGTGGAGGACAAGAGCGAGGGCTACAGAGTTCCCCGTAAGGCTGTCTCAACAGCTAAGAGGAAAGGCCCCAGTAGTAGCCGCAGGGATGTTAGAAACCGTAAGCCGACCTTCCGCGACAAGGAGATAACCAAAGAGCACGAGTCCACCCTTTCCTATAAGAGCCGCACAGATTTCAACGCGCTTAAATCTATGAGCCTCGAAGAGAGGATGAAGTACTATCAGAGGGCATTCTCCAACAGCGAAAACATAAAGAGCGTGAAGGCCGAAAAAGAGACAAAAGCAGGCGTTGAGAAAAAGACTGAGCCTAGTGATGAAAAGGGTGTAAGTGCAGCAGAAAAGGCGGAGAAGAAGACAGTCTGGCAGAAGATTCTCGCTTTCTTCAGGGGTAAGAGAAATGCATAGAGAGAAGGGACTCTTCAGGCGCTTCATGGCCTACTATAAGCCATATAAAGGCTGGTTCTTTTTAGACCTTTTTGTTGCTGCCGTGGCATCTATACTTTCGATTATCGCACCTTCTCTTGTGCGAAGGGTCCTCTCTATAATCCAGGTGGGGACGGAGGAGGGTGGTAACCTTGTCGTCTTCTATCTCTCACTTGTCCTTTCAATCTATATACTCGATGGCTTATGCACGTTCATAAGAATCAAGTGGGGCCATTACCTCGGGGTATGGATTGAGAATGATATGAGACGCGATATGTTCCACCATCTCCAGAAGCTCTCGTTTTCCTACTTTGACCGCAACAAAACCGGTGACATAATGAGTCGGATATCCAACGACCTCTTTAATATTGCAGAGGTTGCACATCACTGTCCTGAAGACCTTGTCATCTCCCTTATAACCATCATAGGCGCATACATATTGATGTTCATCATGTGTCCTCCCCTCGCCGCCGTCTCGATAATCCCGCTTCCTGTAATGGCGGTATATGGAATAGTCTTCAATAAGAGACTCAAGAGGACGAACAAGGTAATACGTAAGCGTATTGCAGAGATAAACGTCACAGCCGAGAACTCCATTCAGGGCATAAGGGAAGTCAAGTCATATTCCAAAGAAGAGCTCCAGGAGGAGAAGTTCCAGCTGAGCAATGTCTCCTTGAAAAAGAGCAGGGAAGACCTATATAAGGAGATGGCATCCTACCAGAGTGGAATAGGTTTTATGAGGCAGCTCTATTACTTTGTGACGATTGCAGGCGGCATTGCTCTTATAATCAAGGGGAAGGTGGAGGTTGCAGACCTAGTTACGTTTGTCCTTTACGTATCTGTAGTGCTGCCGCCGATAGACAGGCTTATAAACTTCACGGAGCAGTTTACACAGGGTGTTTCATCCTTCGAGCGCTTTACCGAGATAATGGATGTTGTTCCGGCAATAAACGACCGCGAGGACGCAAAGCCGCTTGTTGTGACTCGTGGTGATATATCTTTCAAGGATGTCTCTTTCCACTATGAAGGCGAGACGGAGGAAGTTCTTGATCACTTCACCATGAATATAGAGGGCGGAAAGAGAGTTGCGCTTGTCGGCGAAAGCGGGGCGGGAAAGAGTACGGCGGTGTCGCTGCTGGCACGTTTCTACGAAAAGGACAGCGGCTCGATAACAATCGACGGCCGGGAGGTTGACAGCGTCACACAGCGTTCCTTGAGGGATAACATCGGCTTTGTCCAGCAGGATGTCTTTCTCTTCGACGCCTCCATCCGCGATAATATTTCATACGGTAAGAGCGGGGCGACTGACGAGGAAATTTGGGAGGCGCTTGAGAAGGCTAACCTTATCCAATTTGTCATGTCACTTCCCGACGGACTCGACACCCAGGTCGGGGAAAGGGGGACAAGACTCTCGGGCGGTCAGAAGCAGAGGCTGAGTATAGCACGTGTCTTCTTGAAGAATCCCCCGATTCTGGTCTTCGACGAGGCGACGAGCTCTCTCGACACAGAAAGCGAGAGCCAGATAAGCGATGCCTTCAATAAACTTGCCGAGGGGAGAACAAGTATTGTCATAGCACATAGGCTATCCACAATTGTGGACAGCGATAAAATCTTTGTAGTAAATAAGGGAAGGATAGAGGAAGAAGGTACCCACGACGAGCTTATCGAGAGGAAGGGACTCTACTACAGACTCTATTCGTTGAAGTAATATGAGAAAGTTTTTGAAGATAACAAGGATAGCAGCGGAAGCGGTATTGAATATACCATCATACATCATTGCGCTGATGGCTATAATCCTATATTGGTTTTTCCGCCTTCTTGGAATGAAGAGAACAGCCGAAGCGGTGTCACACTTCTGCTGTACACTTGTCTGCCACTGGATTATGTTTTCCATCGGGGGAAGAGTTCATATAGAGGGGAGGGAGAATCTTCCGCCAAAGGGCGTGAGCGTCGTCTATGCTCCGAACCACAACTCGCTTATCGACGTACCTCTTTTCTATATGGCACTTGGCCATTTTCCGGCAATGATGGCGAAGAAGGAGCTCTTTAAGGTTCCCCTTCTTCACGGCCTTTTGATTTCCCTAAGGTGCATAAAGATTGACCGTAAGGGAGCGCACAGCATAGTCGAGGCAGTGAGAACGGGCTCGAAGATGATAGAGGAAGGTCACTCCCTTGTCATATTCCCCGAGGGGACGAGAAGTAAAAGCGGTGAAATCGGAACATTCAAGAACGGGGCATTCAAGATAGCAGAAAGAACAGGGTGTGCAGTTGTTCCTGTTGTAATCAAGAACGACAGATATCTTCTCGAGAGTGCACACAACCTTAAGAGAATAGATGTCTATATTAAATTCCTGCCTCAAATCGAAACTTCTCTTCTTGGTGAGGACGAAAAGAAGAGCTTGGGCGCTAAGACAGAGATGCTCGTCAAAGAGGAGTGGGCAAAGCTTCCGGGAGAGAAAAAGAGAAAACAACTCGAGGGATAACTCAAAAGGGCACTTATTCTTTCTGAGAGATGATTGTGTTCCCAGTTCAGGGAGGAACGTATGAAAAAGAGTGTTTTAAAGGATTATGCATCGCTTATTGTGAGAGTGGGACTCAATGTCCAGAAGGGACAGGAAGTTGTAGTAACAGCATCGACCGAGATTGTCGATTTCACCCTCATGTGCGTTGAGGAGTGCTATAAATGCGGGGCCCAGAAGGTAAGGGTCGATTGGATAAACCAGGACTATGACAGAATGGAGTATAAATACCGCTCTCTTGAGAGCCTTAAGACTTTAGATAAGTGGGAAGTCGAGAAGGCGAAACACAGCGCAGATAAACTTGTCTGCAGGCTCTATCTCGAGAGCGAGGACCCCGACGGCTTAATCGGAGTTGACCTCAGGAAGATGGGAGAGGCTGTACAGGCAAGACGGAAGAGGATAAAGGTCTACCGCGATAAAATGGACGGTAAGTGCCAGTGGTGTATAGCTGCAGTCCCCGGCATCAAGTGGGCAAAGAAACTCTTTCCCACGCTGAGCAAGACTGCGGCCGTGGAGAAGCTCTGGGAAAAGATTCTTCTGTCATCCCGTGCCCTTGAGAATCCCGTCGAGCAGTGGAAAGAACACGATGAGGACCTCAAAAAGAGGTGCGCGTACCTCAATTCTCTCGATATCGAGAGTCTCCACTACACATCGGATGAAGGCACAGACTTTACTGTAGGACTAATGGATAAATCACTTTTTCTCGGTGGCGGCGAAGAGACTATGGGCGAGAGAAAGGTCTATTTCCAGCCCAATATCCCATCCGAGGAATGTTTTACAACGCCGAAGAAGGGAAGAGCAGAGGGAAAAGTTGTAGCGACAATGCCATTATGCTATAACGGCAACCTTATCGAGAATTTCAGCATCACTTTCAAGGATGGTAAAGCCGTGGAGTGGAAGGCTGAGAAGAACGAAGAGCTTTTAACGAGCCTTTTGAAAATGGATGAAGGCGCTTCTTATATAGGAGAGTGTGCACTTGTCCCATTCTCCTCACCCATCAGAGAGTCGGGAATTCTATTCTACAGCACCCTCTTTGACGAGAATGCAGCATGTCATATTGCATTCGGTGAGGGTTTTGACAGTACCCTCTCAGGCTGCGAAAACATGAGTAAAGAAGAGTGCAGGGAAAAAGGAGTGAACGATTCGATTATCCACATCGACTTCATGATTGGATCTGCATCTCTCAATATTGATGCCATAACAAGAGATGGAAAGGAGGTTGCCATATTCCGTAGTGGCGAATGGGCATTCTGAAGGGGAAGCAAGCAGAGTCGGCACGGTAGATTTCTTTTGAATCGTGAATGAGATGGAATAGCACAGAGGCTCAAGATTCCATCTCAGATAATCACTCTTTTCCTTTCACCGATTTGCCTGATAGACGATGGGGTGGTTCTGTCGTCTGAGCGATTTCTTGTGGAGCAAGAGAAGGAAGTAGTGTATTATTGCCTATGAGGAGTGACACGGGTATGAAGATGCTTCCAATTGGAATTGAGGACTTCAAGGAA
>CAVIUT010000101.1:0-7124 GCA_963646155.1 Eggerthellaceae bacterium
TTAGGTCATCGAATCCGCTTTCTATGTACGTTCTATCTCTATACATTATCAGGGCATTCTGATGCTATTTGGGTCAAGAACTATCCACTCTCAAGTACTGATTAATTGCCTTTTGTATTGCTTTGCGCAGGGAAGAGTTTTTGGCTCTTCCCTTTTCTTACTTTCCATCCGTTGAATCCCCACTACTGACAGCGCTTTTGTCACGTGAGCCTTTTTAACCCTCTCCGCTGTTGTATCTTTTAATATCATCATTATATACCCTCTTATACCCTTGATTTAAATAAATAAGGGGGTATACTCATCTTATGAGCAATGACCTTCTTGAAAACGAAATAAGTGAATTAGAAAAGGAAACAGCATCCCTTCCTTCAGGCTCCATAGCAAAGAAAAAGAAAGGAGATAAGGAATACTACTATCATAGATGTAAAGTTGACGGAAGAACAAAAGATATCTACATTCGGCAGGAAGAAGTAGAGGACTTGAGAAAAAAGATAGAGAAGCGAAGAGAAAATGAAAAGAAGCTAAAAACCTTGAAAGCTCAGCTGCCGGCAGGACCTTCGTGCTCGTTATCCACATTGACAGGAAAAAACCTTTATTCTTTTGCGCTGTCCACCTCAAAGATGAAGAGGAGGGACGGCATAAAGAACATCCTTGACTATATTCACTTCGATTACCCAGGGAAGGTTTTCATACTTTTCGGTTTGCGAAGGACTGGTAAGACGACTCTTATCAGCCAGACAATCTATGAGATGGAAGAGGAAGGAAGGGAGAAGGCTTGTTATATCAAGATAAACCGCTCAAACACACTTCACGATGTAAACATGGAACTGAAGAGACTCCAGGATTCAGGATATACATATATCTTCATCGACGAAGTTACACTACTTGAGGATTTCATATCATCGTCGTCGCTCTTTTCAGATATCTACGCTCAATCCGGCATGAAGATTGTTCTTTCCGGAACGGATAGTCTCTCCTTTATGCTTACCGAGGACGAAGAACTCTATGACAGAGCAATAACGCTCCACACAACCTTCATCCCGTTCAGGGAATTCAGCAGGGTGCTGGGCATCGATGATGTAGATGAATACATACGCTATGGAGGTACCATGTGCACGGGAGGTACCTACTACAACGGAAGGACCTTCAAAGACAAAGAAAGTACAGACGCATACGTAAACCAGGCAATAGCGGAAAACATTCAGCATTCCCTCAAGTATTATCAACACGGCTCTCATTTTCTTTCACTTCTTGATCTTTACAGAAACAATGAGCTGACAGGAGCAATCAATCGTATCGTAGAGGACATCAACCACAATTTCACAGTTGAGGTCTTAACAAAAGATTTCTCTTCAAATGATTTTGCCATTTCACGCAGCAGCCTTGAAAAGGATAGAAATAACCCCTCCCTTATTCTCTACAACGTTGACCTCCCATCCATTACAGAGAAGCTCATGGAGCTCCTCAAAATAAAGAACAAGGATAAACAGAAAACCGAAATAACAGAGGGTATGGTAAAAGAGATTGAGGACTATCTGAAGATGACTGACCTCATTTACTATATCCCTGTCGTTTCGAGCAGAAACATAAACAATGTGTCACAGCGCATTGTCTTTACACAGCCGGGAGTCCGATATGCACAGGCAGAATCCCTCATCATCGCATTACTTGGTGACAACTACATGAGAGATATCTCCCTTGAAGAAAGAGAGTATGTAAAGGGAAGAATTCTCAGCGAGATTAACGGAAGAATGCTTGAAGATATTGTCCTTCTGGAAACAAGCCTGGCTCTGACGAAGAAAAAAGTATTTGTGCTCAAGTTTCCTATTGGGGAATTCGACATGGTTATCCACGACCCGGAAAGACTTGAATGCGAAATATACGAAATAAAGCACAGCAGAGAAAAAATCAAAGAACAGACAAGGCATCTCCTGGAAGAAGAGAAACTGGAAATAACTGAAAAGCTATACGGCAGGATAACAAAGAGATGTGTCCTCTATAAAGGAAGCACAGTTATGGAAGGTGATATTGACTATATCAATGTCGAAGAATATCTCAAATCGTTGAAAGGAGAGGCCGTGGTTACGCTTTGACTACAAACGGGGCCTACAAACTTTGTAGCACCCCGTTGTTGTTTCTTTTTGTTCCTCTTTCTTACTTCTTGAGGTTGATTACACTCTTATCGTAATCAGACGGCGCATCGTAACCGAGGAAGTTCATGAGGGTAGCAGGAATGGATGATATTCCGAGTCCTGTGTTGAGTTCTGTCGAATACTCGCCTTTGTACTCCGGGTCGTATATGATGCACGGTACAGGATTGAGGGAGTGGCTTGTCTTCGGCTTGGGCTCTCCACTCTCCTTCTTCTTGACAGATCCGTCCTTTGCGTGCTCATACATATCGTCGGCATTACCGTGGTCGGCTGTGACAACCATAACGCCTCCGGCTTTCTCGATTGCTGCTCTGAGTCTTCCAATCTGGAGATCCATAGCCTCCATCGAGCATACGACTGCTTCATAGACGCCTGTATGTCCTACCATATCACCATTGGGGTAGTTGAGCTTGATTAAATCCCACTTGCCGCTCTCAATCTCCTTGATGACTCTGTCTGTTATGTCTGCACACTTCATCCATGGTCTTTCTTCGAATGGTACGATATCTGATGGGATTTCGACGTAATCTTCGAGCTTATCGTCAAACTTACCGGACTTGTTGCCGTTGAAGAAGTATGTGACGTGTCCGAACTTCTGTGTCTCTGAAATGGAGAACTGCTTGAGACCTGTTGCACAGAGGTACTCAGCCATTGTCCTGTCGATTGCAGGGGGGGAAACGAGGTACTGTGTAGGAATATGGAGGTCTCCGTCGTACTCCATCATTCCGGCATACTCGACATTAGGTACTCTCTTTCTGTCGAACTCCTTCAAATCCTTCTCCTGGAATGCACGTGATATCTCAATTGCACGGTCGCCGCGGAAGTTGAAGAGGATGACAGAATCTCCGTCCTCGATTGTTCCGACAGGCTTGTTGTTCTCTGCAATTACGAATGGAGGAAGATCCTGGTCGATGGCGCCTGTTTCCTTTCTAAGGGTTTCAATTGCCTCGTGTGCGGATGCAAAATATCTTCCTTCTCCCAGAACATGTGTCTCCCAGCCTTTTCTGACCATGTCCCAATTGGCGTTATACCTATCCATTGTGATGACCATTCTTCCGCCGCCGGATGCGATTTTGGCATCAAATGTGCCGTCGGATGAAAGATCCGATAAGAACTCGGCAAATGGATCAAAGTAGTCGAGAGCAGACATCTCACCGACATCTCTTCCGTCGAGTAGTGCATGTACTCTGACCTTCTTTACTCCTTCCTTCTTTGCCTCTACAACCATTGCCTTGAGGTTATTGATGTGTGAGTGTACGTTGCCGTCGCTCAAGAGTCCGATGAAGTGAAGTGTCGAGTTGTTCTTCTTGACGTTTTCAACAAGCTTCTTCCATGTTGCGCCCTGGAACATCTTGCCGCTTTCAATGGAGGATGCAACAAGCTTTGCGCCCTGGTCGAAGACTCTTCCGCAGCCCATTGCATTGTGCCCGACTTCACTGTTTCCCATATCGGCATCGGAGGGTAGCCCGACTGCTGTTCCGTGTGCCTTGAGCTTTGTCCACGGGCATGAAGCATAGAGCTTATCGAGATTACCCGTCACTGCATTCTTGACGGCATCTCCCTCTTCATATTTACCGAATCCGACACCATCCATGATGACAAGCATCACAGGTCCCTTTCTCTTGATGATTCCATTTTTATTTAAAGGTCCAACCATAGTTTTACTCCTTTATCCATTTTCTTAATTTGTATTATTTCAGTCTACCCTTTTAAGCGGACTTGTTGCTTCCTCGAGCCACGGCTTTGTCTCTTCAAAGACATAGTCTATGAGCTGGTCCTTAATCCATTGATGATAGGTATCAACCTGGGCAATTTCCACGTCGGTGAGATACCTTACATCTATGAGTTTCTTCTCATATGGAACCATTGAGAGTATCTCGAAGTTGTAGAACTCTCCAAATTCACTCTTAGTGTAGCTCTGGCATGCAACAAGGTTCTCGATTCTTATGCCCCAGCGTCCAGCTTTATATACGCCCGGCTCATCAGATATTACCATACCAGGCTCGAGAGGAACATCTAAAAGGCGCGATGAGATATTCACCGGTCCCTCATGAACGTTGAGGCGGCATCCCACTCCATGACCTGTGCCGTGCATATATGTCTCTGCCGCACACCACAGAAACTGCTTTGCCAGTACATCAAGGTGTGTGCCGACTGTTCCCTTGGGGAAAATCTGACGCGCTAAGGCCAAATGTCCCTTGAGTACAAGTGTATAGTCCTTCTTCTGTGCTTCCGTTGCCTCGGCACCGAAAAGAAGAGTTCTTGTGAGGTCGGTTGTACCGAACTCGAACTGGCTTCCCGTGTCGAGTACCAATAAGCCCTGTCCCTCGACTTTCTTGTCGCTCTCCGGTGTCGGAGAGTAGTGGACAACAGCGCCATGCTCGTTGAATGCAGAAATCGGCTCGAATGACGGCCCGAGATAGCCTTCCATCTTCTTCCTTTCGTCCTCAAGGCGTTCTGCTATTTCAAGCTCCGTATATGACCCGAGAGGATCAAGGGATGCCATGAAGTTGGCGAATGCGACACCGTCAAGAAAGTGTGCTCTTCTCATACCCTCCATCTCGACGGGATTCTTTCTTGTCTTGAGAAGTGTTGTTATTTCCGTGTCATCTGTGTTCTTATCCTTTTTGAGCGCATCCAGGAAGGAACAGGAACACTTCTTCGATGAATAAAGGCCGTTTCCTTTCTTTGCCAGGAGAGGAAGATCTTTCTCCGCATCCTCATACTCTCTGATTTCGAAATCCTGGCTAACCTTCTCCAGAAGCTCCTGAGTAAAACGCTTCTTATTTACAAAAAGAATAGCCTTATCGAGAGAAATGAATGCATATGAGATAAAAACCGGGTTACATGGGATATCGTCAGCGCGGAGGTTGGTCAGCCATGCTATATCATCGATAGACGAAATGAATGTCCAGTCAAGGCTCTTCTGCCTGAGTTTGATTCTGACGAAGTTGATCTTTGCAGAGCGTGTAAAACCGGCATACTCGTCAGCCATTGATATACATTCGGAAAACGGAAGAGACGGCCTCTCTTTCCAGACTGAAGCAAAATAGTCGTCGGTAAGAACGAAATCAACCTTCACCTTTTTAAGCTTTTCCTTCATGTCGAAATAGTTGAAGATAGATATCGTTGCTCTGTCGACCCCGACCTTCATTCCCTTTTCGGCGTTGCTGAGAAGCCAGTCGACAGGTTTTTCAACTCCGTCCATTCCATCCTTCATCAAGATATATTCGCTGCCCTTGATTTCTTCCTCACCCTGGAGGTAATAACGTGAATCAACCCACAGCAATGCTTTGTCGAGCGTGATGATTACAGTTCCTGCAGAACCTGAAAATCCGGAGATGAACTCCCTTGTTCTCCATCGGGAAGCAACATACTCGCTCTGATGAGGGTCGGTTCCTGTAATATACCAGGCGTCAAGACCGTCATCCCTCATTTTTTTTCTAATTTGTTCTACTCTTTCGTTTATCATTTCCTTTTTTCCTTATCCGATTACTGAAAATAATTAATGCCGTCCCCGCAAGAACCATGATAAAGCAGAAAACCTGCCCCTTCGATATGTTCCCGAGGCTCTCGAAAAGGTATATGTTGTCGCTCTTTTCTCCAAATGAAATCACATACCCTATATCTGCATCAGGCTGTCTGAAGTATTCGATTACGAACCTTACACATCCGTATCCTATAAGATACCAGCCAAGAATAGTGCCGTCAGCCTGATTCTTCTTCTCCTTTATCTTCCTCACAACAAACCAGAGGAAAAGCCCAACTACTATACCCTCGAAGAATGCCTCGAAAAGCTGACTGGGCCAGCGCGGAAGGTTTACCCAGTCGCCGAGAGTATAGTCTATTCCGACCTTATCAGCCGTCTCCTTCACCCAGCCTATGGCTGAACTGAAGCGCTGTGCGTCTGGGAAAATCATGCCGAGGGGAGATGTTGTCACCCTGCCGTAGAGTTCTGCGTTGAAAAAGTTACCCAGTCTGCCCCATGTATAGGCAAACGGAATTGAAAGCGCCACATGGTCGCATAGTCTTAAAAACTCAAGCTTCTTTATCTTTGCGTAGATGAATCCGCCGATAAAGGCCCCGATTACTCCCCCGTGATAGCTCATTCCGGGAAGGCCGACAAAGTTTCCGTTCCTGAACGGCCAGAAAATCATCCACGGATGTGTAAGATAATAAACGGCATCGTCGTAGAAGAAACAGGAACCCAGGCGAGCTCCGACAAGGAGGGAAATTATTGCCGTAAGATAAAAGTCATCGTATACTTCCTTCTTCTTTGTCAGCATTCTGTCGTTCCTGATGGTTTTCGAGAAGAGGAAGTAGGCCGTACCGAAGGCAAAGATATACATAACGGCGTACCATCTCACCGGAAGTCCCTCGATTACATATGGAGACAACCAGGACGGATAATCAACAAACATTAGCATAATGTGAGTATAATCATTTGTTATTCTTTAAACAATTATTTCATCCTCTGCATATAATTCTATTTTCATAATTCACTTGCCTCTTATTTCTTTTCTTATGATATTATGACTATAGAAATACAAGGAGGCACACGGTGGCAGTAAACAAAGAATACAAAGACAGACTATTCAAGTTCATCTTCGGCAGCCCGGAGAATAAAGAATGGGCCCTCAGCCTTTATAACGCAGTCAACGGGACCTCCTACACGGAAGTAGAGAATCTGTTCCTCACGACTGTCGATGACGCTTTATATATGGGTATGAAGAACGATGTTTCGTTCCTTTTCGCCGACCGCGTCAATATTTACGAGCAGCAATCGTCTCTCAACCCGAATATGCCACTAAGATATCTTATGTATGCGGGCCTGATTTATTCGGGGTATGTTAAAACCAAGCCGCTCAACATCTACAGCTCCCGCCCTCAGAAAATACCGGCTCCCAGGAATATATGTTTCTATGAAGTAAGACAGAGTACCACTTCCATAGGATAGCTTGCTCCCGCATGGTG
>CAVIUT010000102.1:0-7091 GCA_963646155.1 Eggerthellaceae bacterium
GGTGTTCCTATTACAGATGGAATGCTGGAAAGAGTAAAAATAACCCCGCGCCCGCACAGAGAAAATGAAGAGGATGCTTGTTCAAAACAGCTGGCTGCATGGAACTATACTATAGAGCCGAGAAATGAAGAAGAACAAAGGAATGCAACTGAAAAAGATGCGAAAGATATGCTCGCTGAACAGACGCGTGTGAAGAGAAAGTATACCAAGAGGGAGACAGAGTCAAATTAAGCGGATTTTTTTAAATGGGGCCTATCCTTACTGAAAAGGATTATACAGAAAAAACTCACTCCGGGACTGTCAAATCTATAATCCAAATACTGCCTAACAGGTATCAGACAGCATTTGAGAAACAAGTCCATAAGCAATTAATATCACGAAAATCTTATTCTCATCTATATAACGCGTACTTAATAAGAATGCCTTAAAAATGCAACGTATTGAGGCAAAACGTGCTTATAAGTTGCAAAATCCAACATATAAATTTAGTTGACTGCAATTTATAACACTAATATGATAATCTAATGATTGGAAGAAAACGCGAAAGAGAAGAGCTGGAAAACCTCTATAGAAGCAAAAAAGCTGAACTGGTTGCCATCTATGGAAGACGCAGGGTCGGCAAAACATTCCTGGTTGACGAAACATTCAAGGACAGAATGACATTCTATCACGCAGGTCTTTCTCCTGTAGATATGGGAAACAAGGGGAATAACACAAAGCAGCAACTCAGACAGTTTTATTATTCCCTCCTCAGATACGGAATGGAGAAAACACATATTCCCCATGACTGGCTTGAAGCATTCTTTATGCTGGAACAACTTCTGGACAAAAAACAATCAAAGGAAAAACTGGTCGTCTTTCTGGATGAACTTCCCTGGCTTGACACTCCACGCTCGGGATTTATAACTGCTTTTGAGGGATTCTGGAATAACTGGGGATGTAGAAACGACAATCTTCTTCTCATCGTTTGTGGCAGTGCAAACTCCTGGATTATTAACAAACTCATCAACAACCATGGAGGGTTATACAACCGCGTAACCTATGAGATTAACCTGTCTCCTTTTACCCTTCAGGAGTGCAAAGAATTTTTTCTCAGCAGAGATATCAACTTTTCTGATTATGACATTACACAAGCCTACATGATTATGGGAGGGATTCCTTACTACCTTGGGTATATTACATCAGGAGAAAGTCTTGCCTGGAACATAGATAACATGTTTTTTTCAAGAAGCGCAAAACTGCAGCAGGAATTTACACGTCTCTTCTCATCTGTATTTGATAACCCTGATCTCATAATAAAAATTGTCAGAATACTCAACAAAAGAAGCATAGGATTCGAAAGGAAGGACATTATTCAGGCTCTAGATAAAGTTGACAACTCTAATTTCACCAAGGCACTTGAGGCCCTTGAAAATGGTAACTTCATCTTAAAATATGTCCCGTTCGGAATGAAGAAGAACAAGAAATACTACAAACTTATCGACCCGTTCTGCATCTTCTATCTTCGATTCATTGAGAATAGGACTTGTCTGGACGAAGATTTCTGGATGCAGAATGTGACAACGCCGTCAATCAATACATGGCGTGGCTATGCATTCGAGAATGTATGCTTCAACCACATTCCACAAATAAAGGCAGCGCTCGGCATAACAGGGGTTCAAACAAACTGTTCCCAATGTTTTGGAGAGAAGTCTCAGGTAGACCTTCTGATTGAAAGGAAAGACAATATTGTCAACATGTGTGAGATCAAGTTTTATGGAGTCGAATTCTCCGTAGATAAAGACTACTACTGTACACTGAACCAAAGGCAGGTAGACTTGTCAAAACATCTGCCAAAACGCACTGCAGTCCAGAACACCCTTATAACAACCTTCGGCCTGAGATACAACGTGTACAGTGGAGTCTTTACGAAAACAATCACTCTTGAAGATCTCTTTAAAGGATAGCATCCACATTCCCTCAGAACTTCCAGACATCTTCTTATATAGAGATATATACGGCGAGTAAAGCGCCGTATATCTTTTATTACCAGTTTTTTTCTCCGACACTGTCCTTCTTATTCCTTCTCTCCTCTACCATTTTGACAAACCATTCAACCATAGCCGGGTCCTGATGGGAGAAGAATGATGAAGTAGCGGTATCGAGTGCCTTGATAGCGGCCATATCTTCATCAGAGAGAGCAAAGTCAAAGACATTGATATTCTCCTTCATCTTTTCCTTATGTGTTGACTTCGGGATAACGACAATACCACGCTGAATGTGCCACCTCAATATCACCTGTGCCGTCGTTTTACCGTACTTGTCGCCGATGGATTTAAGGACCGGATTATCGAACAATCCTTTTCTCCCCTCTCCGAACGGAGCCCATGCCTCAAGCTGGATATTATATTTATCAGCCCACGGCTTGAGAGAGAGCTGTTGATTGAAAGGATGTATTTCCATCTGGTTTACCATAGGAGGTATAGAGACGAAGGATGTGAATTCCACCATTCTGTCAACATAGTGGTTCGATATTCCGATTGCACGGAGCTTTCCCTTCCTGTATAGCTCCTCGAGAGCTCTCCATGCACCGTATGTATCGCCGAAGGGCTGATGAAGGAGCATCAAATCAAGATAATCAGTGCGAAGCTTGTCCAAAGACCTGAGTACCGATTCCCTGCACGCCTCATAGCCGTAGTTTTCTATCCAGACCTTGCTTGTCAGAAAGATTTCATTCCTCTTTATTCCTGATTTCTCAACAGCCCTTCCTACTTCTTCTTCATTGAAGTAGCTCTGCGCCGTATCAATTGACCTGTACCCCACACTGAGAGCATCAAGCACACATCTCTCCGCCTCATCCTTACTTACCTGATATACTCCATATCCGATCATCGGCATCTTCACGCCGTTATAAAGTGTTACGTATTCCATTTCATCCTCCTTAATAATCCAGGCCGTCAACCCATTCTTTTACATCGCTCTCTGCCACATTACTCCTGAAGCGCTGGCCCCTCAGCCATCTACCGCCCTCGGCCATCTGAGAAAGCAGCTCTGCGCTCTGCCCAAGACCGGAAGAAGCTGAAGTACAGAAAGGTATCACCGTCTTACCTGAAAAATCATTTTCCTTGATGAAGTTGTTCACCGGCCATGCAGCTATTCCCCACCATATCGGATAACCGATGAACACAATATCGTACTCATCCCAGTTATCCGCGGTTGTCTTTATAAGAGCAACATCTCTCAGACTCTCGTCATCGTGTTCTCTCACAACCCTGCTCGAGGGATTAGTCCAAGTTAAATCAGCACTTGTATAGCTTTGACTGGGCTGAAGTTCAAAGAGGTCTCCGCCTGTCAGAGATGCTATATACCCTGCCACCCTCTCAGTACTTCCCGTGGCAGAAAAATAGACTACGAGAGTCTTCGAAGCGCTGTTACTCTTCTCAATAGGATTCTCGGCCGTTCCACTGCAGGCAGCCGATAAAAGAGAGAGCATAATCGTCATACTTGAAAACAAAAATCTTTTCATTCTTTCTCCTTGACACCCCATAGCCGGGATGACAGAATGAACATAACAGCCGGTAGTTACTACCGGTCAATAACCTTTTTACATTTTTTGGAGAATTTTATGTACTCGATGAAAGAAGCGTGCGAGATGACGAACATGAGCTATGAGAACTTGAAGTTCTACTGCAATCAAGGACTGGTTCCTAATGTAAAGAGGGACAAGAATAATTACAGAGTCTTCAGTGACAACGATATCAAATGGATTCAGAGCCTTGGGTGCCTTAAGCGCTGCGGAATGACCATAAACGAGATGAAGGAATATCTTGAGCTATGCCTCAGAGGAGAGCGCTCAATCCCTGAAAGAAAGATAATACTTGAGAAGAAAAGAAAAGCGCTTCTGAAAGCAAAGAAGGAAATAGACGATTCTCTCGCATTCATCGATTGGAAGGAGAATTTCTACGCTGATGTACTCTCGGGGAAAACAAAATATTACAGCAACCTCATTTCAACCTGACACAGAGCATGCCGATACTCCTGCTATTCAAAGCGGAACGCTATCCATATAACAGGCGGGGTCGGGAGAGATATCAATTTGGTTTTCCAAGACCTCCCAGGTATGCACATAATCCCTTGTGTGCTCGCCACGCTTCTCGCCCCCGACGGAATCTCATCAGACTAGCTTTACGTCTGACTCTTGTTGCCTGCTGTCTAGAGGAGGACATCGGCTTCCGCTCTTTATACGTTACGAGGCTCAATCGCTTCACGCTTTCGCATTGCGGCTCTCACACTCCACTGCCTACGCTTAAATCCGCCCTCACAAGCTAGACTCCAAGGCTGTGTACCGGTTGTTTGCTAAACTTTACCGGACTCGGACTTTCACCGAGCTAGACTATATGCACCGAACTGGCGCACCCTAACCAGTCGTATTTTATTCGATAACTTCATGTACAATCAAGGATACTTCTTAAATGGCTCTCATCCGTACATGCCGAATCATTTTGTTCTCTGCTTTGACATGAAAGTATATGGAAGGACTATCTTATTACGCAGGTGCATGATGGGCGGCTGTAAAAACTTATTGCGCCCCTTGCCTTTCAATAATGAAACACTCCAAAATAAACTTAGTTTACAAAAGCCTTTTGCTCTTCCTCCTCTACTCGCTTTGATGCCTTGAAAAGGATTGAGCGCTACTCGGCTTATTTACGGCATATGCTGTGTTGGGAGGATATGCAGATATGACATTAAGCAACATCGCTGAACTCGTCAGCGGTATCGCACTGTTCCTTTTCGGAATGAGCCTGATGGGCGATAATCTCAAGCAGGTTGCAGGAAGCAGGCTGGAAATTATTTTGTATCGACTGACAGGCAGTGCCCCCAAAGGCGTCCTTTTCGGCGCGGGCGTTACGGCAGTAATCCAATCCTCATCTGCAACATCCGTCATGGTAATCGGCTTTGTAAACGCAGGCGTCATGTCTCTGAAACAGGCAATCAGCGTAATTCTCGGGGCGATCCTGGGAACAAGTGCTACAGGATGGCTATTGAGCCTCTCGGGCATAGGCGAATCGTCCGGGTGGACGGAAATATTCTCTACTGCGTCATTAACAGCCGTTACAGCCCTAATCGGGATACTATTCATCATGGTTTCCAAAAGACAGGAGTATCGTCATTTCGGGAATATCCTGCTTGGTTTTGCCATTCTCATGGTGGGAATGTCTGCGATGAGCTCTGCAGTTCATCCGCTCCAGGAAAATGAAACCTTTATTGAAATATTGACGAGCTTCTCCAATCCCCTCTGGGGCATTGCAGCCGGAACACTCTTTACAGCAATTCTGCAGAGTGCATCCGCTGCAGTAGGTATCCTTCAGGCCCTTGCTATGGCCGGCAACCTGAGCTTTGATGTTGTGTTTCCTTTGATTATGGGTATTTCCATCGGAGCCGCCGTTCCTGTCCTCCTTGCGGCTGTCGGGGCATCGGCTAAAGGAAAACAGGCATCGCTGTTCTACCTCATTGCCAGCGTCATCGGTGTTGTTCTTATTGCTGTGCCGTTTTACGTTATCGGGGCATTTGTGGACTTTACGTTCATGAAAATCACCTTGTCTTCTGTAGATATTGCGCTTCTGAATACGATCTTCCGTCTTGTGACGGTCCTCTTAATCCTGCCTCTTCTTCCTATGCTCGGGAGTATTCTGGAGCATATGATTCGGGAGGAAAAGACAACAGACAGCAGGCTGCAGAAACTCGACCTTCTGGAAGAGCGCCTTGTCCAGCATCCGGCACTTGCAATCGAACAGTGCAAAATCGTTGTGGACGATATGCTTTCTCTCGCACGTCAGAATCTCCATTCAGCCATTCTACTCCAGGATGATTACACTGATGACGGCTACGCCCTCATCGAGGAGAACGAGACCATCGTGGATACTTATGAAGATAAGCTGAACTCCTATATGCTGAAGATAACGCAGTGCGAGCTGACAGAGGAACAGAATGCGGAGGTGAGCAAATACCTCCATACCACTTCCGATTTCGAGCGTCTCTCCGACCATTCTGTCAACCTCTCTGAACTTGCAAAGGAAAAGCACGACAAAGCCATAGCACTTTCCGATAATGCTAAAAAGGAGCTTTCCGTTCTCCAGGAGGCCGTAGAGGAAATCATCAAACTCTCCTTCGACGGATATACCAGTAATGACATCATGCCCGCAGCCCGCGTTGAGGCATTGGAAGAGACGATTGATGACCTCTGCAGCAAAATAAAAATCAACCACATCCAGCGCCTCCAGGACGGTGTATGCTCACTTGATTCCGGAATATATCTCAATGACCTTCTGATGAACTATAAGCGTGTAGCAAGCCACTGCTCCAATGTTTCCGTCGGTATGATTTCAATGACCCTGGGCTCGTATGAAACCCACGACTACCAGGAACACATCAAAGAGTTCAAGGAAAGCGACTATGCCGAAGACTGCAGTGAGTATGCAACAAAGTACGGCCTGGCATCAGATTGACAAATATAAAACCCCATTTAAAACATGCCACTCCGCCTGCTTAACACATTGCACACATGCAGAAGTAGCATGTGAAAGGAATTTCTGAAGCAACCTGCTTCAGTTTTCCTCATTTGATTCACAGGATTCTAAATCTCACACTCAGCCTGTCAAATCAGGAATCATAATGAGACCACATGCTGACAATCTTTACTATTCGCGCCTCTTCATATACCTGATACACAAGACGATGCTGAATATTGATTCTTCTTGAATATAGCCCATCAAGGCTTCCGACAAGTTTTTCATATGTGGGTGGAGTTTGAAAAGGATTTGATTTCAATGAACTACCACTCCCATGCGGTGACTTCGTCGTCCTATGGAAATGGTATCTAAACAGTCGTGACAGTTACCTGTTTCCAACCCTATCGGGCCGTCCGTATCGTTATGGCCTGATCACGCGGCCACTACTCCCTCATCGGGTATACTTTTGCTTTTATATCGCTGAACCGTAGTGTCCGGGGTTTCTCGAGGTACCCGAAATCCTCTATCTTGTCAAATGCATCCGGAAAAGCCTTTCTCAAGATGTTCGCGGCCGCATTAAGGTCAGCATTGATTTCCACACCC
>CAVIUT010000103.1:0-6901 GCA_963646155.1 Eggerthellaceae bacterium
GAACCTGAGAAGCAGGAACCAAGATTCCTCGTACTTCTAGTGCGAGGTAGTTCAACAGGTCCTCTTGTGCCTTAAATGTTATTGTGAGATATTTTCTTGAAATTAATGTATGAATATGTTTAAATCGTAACACATAGTTAGTTGAATAACAGAGGGTATATGGCAAGTTCAGTCGCATTCTACGTTAAGGAAATCATCAACCGCAGTCCCTTCATCTCCGAAATGTTGATTCAGGAGGTTATTTCGTACTCAAACCTTGCGCTTTTCATCAAGCCTAAAGTCGAGGCTCTTTACGGCTCGGAAGTTTCGTCGGCAAGCATCGTCATGGCCATAAGGCGTTATACCCAGGACTTGAAGAAACTCAACCATATAGATAAGAGAACCCAGAAGATTGACTATGAGATACAGATGAAGACCAACATCTATGACGTGAACATAAAGCGCTCGAGGTCCTTCATCGACAACATAAGCACAATCTACGGCCTGACAAACAATGAAAACGGGGATTTTATCAATATATCCATCGGCGAGTATGAGATAGTTGTCACTATATCAGATAAGTATAAAGCGCAGCTTGATTCTCTCCTTTCAGGTGAAAAAATCATCAACAGGGAAGAAGATATGGTCGCACTTACAATATCTTTCAAGGGCAATAATTTCTTGGAGACTCCCGGAATAACATACCTTGCAACACGTAAGCTTGCGTGGGAGAACATAAATATCTACGAGATAGTCTCGACGCTGAATGTTCTCACATTCATCATAAAAAAGAAGGACTCCCTCGAAGCATATGGAGTGTTGCAGGCATTCTTCGATGAAGAACTTTAATTGTGGATTATTGTCTTATCCTGATTAATTACTGGGCATAAAGAAGACAGACTCTCCACTGTTTCCCTGAATCCACCGTACGTAATTGTTTCGGCTCGGTTACGCGACAGGAATGACGGCGAGTAGGTGAATTTCTCGAGGGACGGGGTATATAAATCCATACCGAGGCTCTTAATTACGGCATGTGCCCCAGCATAGTCCCATATATAACACGGCTCGTTGATTGATGCCGTTATGTTTTCAAATAGGACAGGCGAGAGGATTTGGAGTATCTGGGAACCGAATATCCTGACTTTACCGGAGTAATGGGAGAAATCAACCCACTTTACAAGAGTTGAGGAAAGGGTAATCTGATAAATCCTCGTCTTCTTCTCGTCGCTGTTGTGTACTCTGAGTTCCTCTCCGTTGATTGTAGGTTTTTCCCCGGGATTGAGCCTGATGAGGAGCCCTTTTCTTGTTCCCCGTCCGAAGCGTGGGGCATAGATTATCGCGCCGACAGGATTTTTATCCTTATCGAGAATCCCTAGTGATATGCAGAAGGAAGGAAGGCCCTGCGAGTAGACGTCCGTGCCGTCGATGGGGTCGAGGACGAATGTATATTCCTCTGCTCCATTGTTCCGGGTAATCTGCTCTTCAGAGATTATTCCATCTTCGGGAAAGAGAGTCTTTATTAACGACACCACTTCTCTCGATATCGTCATATCGACTTCGGTTACAGGGGATGAATCCTCCTTGAAAGTAACGCGGAGAGAAGACTGCTTATCAACAGCCCATTCTCCCATCTCAACTATTTTTTTCTCGAGTAAATCAAGTTTGTTTTTCATCTTGTCAATTGAGGTATCCATATAATTAGTGTATATTTTCCTTTAATGCAGCAGATTGAAGATGTGGTATTAGATTATATCAGGAAGAGCACGGCTTACAAGGCTTATTCGCTCTCCCCGGATACAATAATCGATTGTGACAGCATTATGTATTACCCGCTTTCTCTTTTCATAAAGCTAACAGCCGAGAAGAGAAAGGGGAGAACTGTCGTCATTACCTCCACGGAGGATGAAGCGAAGGAGCTCTATGAGAGCCTTGAGAGCAGCATATCGTCCCTTCCTCTCATTCTCATTCCATCCGACGGCAGAAGACTCTACAGTGAATATATAGAGAAAAAGATAAGCTATCCGAGAAAAGTAGAGCAGGAGAGGATGATGGAGTACAAAAAAGCTCTCGTCATCATGTCCCTCCGTTCATTCTGCTCCCCCTTTCTTTCTTCCGAGTCGCTTTCCTCCTTTTCCTACACACTCTCATCGGGCGATACTCTCGATACCGACGCATTTTCATCCATTCTTGTAGAAAGCGGTTACTACCGCTCTGATAACGCCCTCGAGGAAGGCTCGTTTACACTACGCGGCGAAGTCGTCGAAATCTACCCTTTTGCATCAAAAGTCAAGTACAGGATATACCTCGACTGGGATAAAATCGAACGCATCATTTCTTATAAGGACGGCTTTGATTCAAAAGGCGAATCGGTGAGGAGGGTAAGTATTCCCCTTACTCTCGACGGAAGTATTAATTCCCTTAAAACTGTTAATATTCTTTCTCTTCTGGAAAAAGACGATTATTTCTTCTTTACATCCCTCGAAAAGATTGAGGCTCAATATAAAGCACTGGAAAACGAAGCAAAGGAAAGGTATAAGGAGGCGTATAGGGAGAAGGCAGACTCCCTCAAGCCCAATGAATATCTTCTTTCCTTTCCAACATTCTTCTCCTCCCTCGAGAGAGGTATCGTCAACCATGAAATAATGAAGAACTCCTACCATCATTTCTCAGTCGAGCCTTCCCATTCATATTTCGGGAATGTGACGTTCTTCAAGGACGAAGCAGAGGCTATGACGAGGGAAGGGTGGAAAATCTACATTCTTTCCCCCAGTGAGATACAGAAGGTGAGACTCGAGAGTGTCTTTTCCTCCCTCCGTCTCTCTATCCTTGTTTCTGAAATACCCTCAGGCTTCATGCTCTCCCAGGCGAAGGTTGCAGTAATTCTTGACTCCGAGATATTCGGCAGAAGAAAGAAGAGGATTAAGACGGTAAGTGAAACCCTCTCTTCTCCTCTTGACACCTTTGTTTCCCTTAAACCCGGGGATTATGTTGTCCATATTAACTATGGTATAGGGCAGTTCGAGAAGATAGACAGAGTAAAGAGCGGGGAAACTGAACGCGATTACATTAAGATCAAGTACGATAAGGGAGAAGCCCTTTACGTCCCGATTGAACAGGCGAATCTTGTCCAGAAATACATAGGACCCGACAGCAGGACCCCGAAACTTGACAGCATGTCGAGTCAGAACTGGGCGAAGAAGAAGGAGAAGGCCAGGGAGAATGCAAGAATTCTCGCAGAGGAACTAGTGCACCTTTATGCCGTGAGGCAGCATAGTTCCGGCTATCCTTTTCCTAAGGATAATGACTGGCAGATTTCCTTCGAGGCATCGTTCCCTTTTACCGAAACTCCCGACCAGATCAAGTGCATAGAAGAGATAAAGAGCGACATGGAGAGCCAGAGGTGCATGGACAGGCTTGTCTGCGGGGACGTCGGCTACGGCAAGACCGAGATAGCCTTCCGTGCGGCTTTCAAGGCGATAATGGGAGGTAAGCAGGTTGCCTTTCTCGCGCCAACTGTAATACTTGCCCAGCAGCACTATGAAAACTTCTGTAAACGAGTAAGTGAGTTCCCGGTGAAAAGCGGACTCTCGACCCGCTTTGTCCCGGGAAAAGTTCATAGAGAAGTATTGAAAGGGGTTAAGGACGGGTCGGTGGACATACTCTTCGGGACCCATAAAATCCTATCGTCAAACATCACATTCAAGGACCTGGGACTTTTGATTGTCGACGAGGAGCAGCGTTTCGGTGTTAAGGACAAGGAAAAAATCAAGGGGATGAAGACGAACATAGACTGTCTGACGCTTTCTGCAACTCCTATTCCCCGTACCCTCTATATGTCGCTCTTGAAGGTAAGAGATATGTCGCTTCTTTCGACAGCGCCGAGGGAGAGACTCCCGATTGAAACATTCATAGGGGAGTATGATGTAAAGCTCGTCAAAGAAGCCATAGAGAAGGAACTCGCGCGCTCGGGGCAGGTCTTCTACCTCCATAACAGAGTTGAAGATATTGAAGAGGTAGTCGAGTCTCTTAAAAGTCTTATTCCCGGAGCCGTCATCGAGAGTGCGCACGGTCAGATGGACGCAGAGAGACTTGAGGATGTCATGCACCGCTTTATCTATGAAGGCGTTCAGATTCTTGTCTCTACTACAGTAATCGAGAACGGTATCGACATACCGAATGTAAATACGATTATCGTGGACAGAGCCGACAGAATGGGACTCAGTCAGCTCTATCAACTCAGGGGCCGTGTAGGCCGCAGTGACAGAAAGGCCTATTGCTATCTCCTCTACCCCGACGGCACATCTCTCAATGCCGATGCAATAAAAAGACTTAAGGTTCTCAGTGAAAATACTTCCCTCGGATCGGGCTTTAAAGTCAGCATGAAGGACATGGAGATAAGGGGCGCGGGTAACATACTCGGGCGCGAGCAGAGCGGGCACCTGGAAGCTGTCGGTCTCGATATGTACCTCCGCCTCATTGAGGAAGAAATAGGGAAACTTACAAAAAGCGATGAAGAAAGCGTCAAGGAGCCTCTTGTTCAGCTCGACTACACAGGCTTTATTCCCAACTCTTATATACCCGACCCGTCGAACAAGTTCGAAGTCTACAAGAAGATTGCCTCCGTCAGGACCGAGGGCGAGCTCGAACTCTTGAGAGGGGAGGTTGAGTCGCGTTACGGCGAAGAGCCTGAGGAAGTCGAGAACCTCTTCTCGATTGCCGAGATAAAGATTGTTGCGCGCGAACTTAAGATATCGTCGCTCAAGGAATATAAGGGTGTGATTGACTGTGTATTTGATGAAGTGTCGATTCTTAATCCTTCAAAGGTTGTGTCGCTTATCACCCTTTCCAACGGAAGGGTTAAACTCGACCCGAGGCAGTTCAATCACATTATGATATCTACAGGAACAGTTAAGCTGAAAGACAAGGCTGTTCTTATATTGGAAACTCTCAGGAGACTGCAATAACATATGGAAGAAAAAGAATTAATCGAAAAACTTCATAAAATAGAAGTCAGAGAAGGAAAAGAAAGAACAATTAAGAGTTATGTACTCAGAAACAACGTACTTGAGGACAAGGAAAAGGAAGTAGTCCTGAAGTGGGCTGAAAAGTACTGTCTCTTCTTTGAAAATAAAATGCTCGACTATTCCTCCGTCTTCAACAATACCAACGATACAATAATTGAAATAGGGTTCGGTAACGGCGAAGTTACAGCACAGATGGCGCTCATCAAGCCCGAGTACAACTACATAGGACTCGAGGTATATCTCAAGGGCTTTGTTAAGCTCTTGAAGGAGATAGGGGAGAACAGCATCGACAATGTCAGAATCATGCGCTTCAATGCAATTGATGTCCTCCAGAATATGATTGCGGATAATTCAGTAAGTGGCTTTCATATCTTCTTCCCCGACCCGTGGCCGAAGAAGAAGCACCATAAAAGGAGAATAATGAATCCGGAATTCTTACACCTTCTTGCAACAAAGCTCAAGAAGAACGGGTACATCTACATGGTGACGGACTGGGAGGAATATGCAGAGGAAGTATTATCTCTTGTCGATAACGAACCCCTGTTATATAACCCCTTCTATGATTTCGCCCCTCCTGTTGCATGGAGGCCCTTGACGAAGTTCGAGCAGAAGGGAATGAACAAGGATTATACAATTAATGAAATTTGGTTTGAGAAAAGGTGAGTTCTCGCTTATTCTTAGTTCAGGAGAGATATATGGCTTATAAGATTGAACTTGGAGGAAGGAAGATATTCCTTGCACAGAAAGCCCTGACAGATAAGGGTGATTATATCGTATATGAATGGAATGACGGGATTTTCATTGATGACGACGATGATGATTATGATTTCGACTCGGACTTCGATGAAGAAGACGATGACGACGATTATGATATGAGCGAGTACATCGATGAAGACGATGATGACAGCGAAGAGGTAGAACTTGAAATCTCGGAAGAGGAGGATGCCGTTGAAGAGGCTGTAAGGCTCGATATCGAAGCAATCCTATCATCCGGCTTCGTCCCGCAGGGTGGCGTGAGTGCAATCATAACCCCCGAGTACACTACTTGCTATACGCAGGCATTCTATAGAAATAAGAAATAAACCCGGCATCAGATAAGTGTCTAAATCTTAGGACATGTATGTATGGCCTGGTATATTCAGGTTGAAAAAAGCTGCTGTGAAGAGTCATAAAAGATGTCAAAAATATTTTGGTTAAACAATCAGATGAGTTTCAAATACTGAAGATATTTTGTTTCATTAGTATCGGAGACACGCTCCGCAATTTTTCTATAACCAGAAACATCCTCATAGAAATGAACGAGGTGCTTATTATCTATAGAGTCAAGATAGACGACACCTCCTCCAATCCTGTATTGAACATCTTCAAGAATAGAATCCACGCAGTCCATCAATTCTGTTCCTGTTATTTGTTCATCTTCACTAAGCGCATAGTTCTTGCCGAGTTGTGCTGATAAAAAAGCGGATACAAGATAAGAATTCTTTTCTTTGTCGAGACGTGCATATCTATCCATACGACGTTTTACATTATTACTCATTCCGTCTGCTGGAGCATTCAAGACTTTGTGCGCAAGAGTGAAAAAACCAACCAAATCGCCTCTTTCATCATCAAAGACAAGATATGTGATTGATATTCTTTTTTTATGAAAAGTCTTGGATTGTTTCGTTTACAGTGGTTCGTTAGTTAACGAGTACAGGTTTCTTTGCAAAATCAACAGCTCTCAGTTTCAGAAAGCTCTCAATATCCTTGTTGGTTGAACAAGAAAAATCAGAGAGGCTGGAAACCAGTTCCTCCTCTCCGACTCTTTGCATAATATCCAAGATATTCTCAACAGAATAACTCATTTATCCCAGGGCGTAAAACCCCCGAGTTTACTCCGGGGATGTAAGCCCGATTGA
>CAVIUT010000104.1:0-6882 GCA_963646155.1 Eggerthellaceae bacterium
CGGAAGCAAAAACGGAGGTGGTTAAGAATTACTATATGAAGAAATACATAAAACTTTGTTTTATAGGGGTTGTGATTGTATTGCTTTCAGTTGCATGTACAATCACACCGGAGCGAATCGAGAAACAAGAACTCAAACCGGCAACTACCAAAATCGCATCTCCGGTTATAACAGAAATAAGCACAGACAACAGTGTCGACAACCCGTCAATTACAGTTACCTGGGAGACTGTCGATAAAGCCACCTTCTATGTATTCGAGTATATAAATGCCACTGACTATCTTTCGGGCAGATCCAACTTCAAATCTTTTGTCACAAACTCCAATACATATACTCTGGCAAGTTCAGCCTTCACGAACACAGCAGACATGCGTTATGTCTTCCGTGTTAAAGCTGCCTTTGAATCAGACTCCAGATCAATAATCTACTCAAATGAATCCGAACTCAAGGAAGCAACCATACTTAACTCATTCACTATGAGCCCAGTCATCCAGGACAACGTCCTCACAATGTACACTTCCTACCCAAAGATTAAGTCTGTCCTGGGAAATGGAAACATCATCCAGCCGACTGTCAAATATTATGACACAATTATAAATGAAGACGATTCAGTCTCCACTGCAGACGAAAACACAGAAGAGAATACTGATTCAGATAAGACTGTAGATGCGGAGTTAATTGAACTTGAAGATAACACAATTACATTGAGTTCCTCTGAGTCAAAGACCATAACAGGCATCCTGTACGTGGACGACATCGAGATTACAAGAAAAAGCCTCCCAGTAAAGAACTCAGCAGACTACTATCCATCGTCACTCCTGTCTATTACAGCAACCAGCAATACGGCAGGCGGAATAGCCCTGGAGTGGGAAGCAAATGCGATTAATGCTGGTCTTGAGGAATATTCCCCGAAGATGCAATTCCGCATTGAGAGAAAAGAAAGCGGTAAAGACGTATGGGCTTTCCTTAAGGATGAAGACGGGAACGTACTTTATGTTGCCGGAAGCAACGATGGTGGCACATTCAGCTATAAAGACACCTCAGCTGAGACCGGAAAGGAATATGTATACCGGGTGATTACCCAATATGTGCTCACGATAAACGAAGTAGAGGTCTCATTTGACGAAGATGAAGAAAAAGCTCCCGTTTCAGATACTGCTTATATGGCAGATAGTGAAGTGAAGAGCTTCACAGTCACACCCAGGAGTGGTTTTGACGGAGAGCCTGTCACGGGAGATGCTACATACCAGGTTGACCTTGCCTGGTCAAGCTACCACACTCTTCCCTCCGACATGGAGTATGTGGTCACCAGGTGGGACTTCGATCAGATAAATTATGTGGATGGAAATCCAACGAGCAGATCCTTGAGCGAGAAGAGCGTTACTGTCTACAAAGGCTCTGCCACCTCTTATACCGATTCCTTTACGCTTTCTAGCGAGGCGAATAAAAAAGCTGTCAACTACACTTACTATATCCAGATAGCCGACAAGAACACGGGGAGTACGAGTACTTCTTCAATGACACAGGCAAAGACTGTTGATTCGTCGGGGAAAGAAGTTGACGGCATTATTAAAACGAACCCAACCATAAAGCCAATAACTTTCATCACCTCACTCGGAGCAACCGGAGGTGATAGTGCACTGTCTGACAAGATAAGTTTGAAATGGAGTTACAACGAGAGCCAGATTACTTCTGCCGGACTCAGCATGGACAAAGTGTCTGTAAGAATTCTCAAGAAGACTTCGACAGACTCTTCTTACAGTGTATGCAAAGAGGTAAGTGGCACAAGCTATGACGACTCCGATGTGAGTGCAGGCGTTACCTACTCCTATATCCTCCAACCCTGCTACAATGACTCCTCAAGCCCTTATAATGGAGCCCAGACAGCGGAATCAGAGAAACAGGCGACAGGGAATATCCTTTCGGCAGTAAGTTCGGTGAATGCCACCGTCAACACTCACAACAGCAAGATAGAAGTCTCCTGGGAAGCCGTGACGGGTGCCAAAGGTTACAAGATTTATACAAGAAAGAAGGGAGAAACAGTCTGGGCAGAGTCTGCTAAAGTAACAAGCGGGACATCATACAGTCTCTCGAGTGGGATTACCCCCGGTGTTGTGTATGAGATATCTGTCGGGCTGATAGACAGTGCAGGAAACTCCAAGCCTTCAAGTGAGATTGTATATGGAGAGATTCTCGGAAACACAACAGTGACAGCAACGGGCGAGAAAAATATAAAGGCCGATTACATCGCAGTTACCTGGTCTCCAGTTGAGAATGCAACAGCCTACATTATCTCTGTCTATGACGATGAGAATAACGAAGTCTACAAAGAGACCCGTTCAGCATCAAGCGGATGCTCATTCACACTCCGTGCCGACAGTGAAATAATCACAGCATATGCAGAGACTCATGAGTATGCCCTCTCCAGGAAGTATTCCTTTGCAGTAACCCCCAAAGTCGGTAGCACAACCCCATCAGAAGTTCCTACCAAGGTAGAGGGTTATTGGGTCATGCCACCAAGGAATGTTGTGGCAACAAAGGCTTCCTACAGAGATTTGATTACAATAAGTTGGGATGCTGTCGCAAATGCTAGGGGATATGTTATTTACTACCGTGAGCATGGCTCATCAAGAGAGTGGCAGTATTTTAACAACATATCTTCCACAAGCATCGATTTTATTACAAGTTCCGGCAAATATGATTTTGCCGTTTCAACTATTTCAAGTGGAAACATAGAAGGAGCAAAGCAGACTTATTTCAAGAATGAATCCAACTATGGTTACCCTCTCTCTGCACCTCAGAGGGTTAGTTGCGTTGATATGGGAGACGGCAAATACTTTAAATTGAGTTTCATGGAAGTTGAGGGGGCAACAAGTTACCAAATCAAATTCGAAGACAGTACTTGGACTCTTAACGCTTCAGATATAAGCAACTCACTGTCAAGTATCGCCGCTAATAAAGCCGGAAAAGATTCTGATGGACTTATTTCATACTATATAAATCGTCCGGCAGCTGAGTATAAGGTGACATTCAATGCTTCTGTTGCTGCAACAAACAATAATGCAACAATATCTTCAAAGAACACGACCTCATATGTAGGTTCAACTGTGATGTACCAGAGCTTAAATGATACGGAATTGATTACAATAGCGAAGTACAATCTGAATTACATCTTCAGACTTGTGAACGATTATTTTGGGAACGAGTGGTGGGAAAGCTCGAGAAAAACACTTGATGCTTCTGGGGTTTCTGCCAGTTCTTGTTGGGGAACGAAAAGAACTGGGTACAATTGGGTTCCTCTTTATAGTCCAGATAATAATGGGTATATAAACTTGAGTAATTACAGCATGTATGGAAATACTGTCTCAGGAAGTATTACATGTTATGTAGAGGCAAATCAGTCAGGAGGATATCTTGATAAAGACCCTTTGGAAAGAGTTAGCACTTCGAATGCCATCCGCGTTCAGCTACCAGGCAAGTATCCTGACATAACCATTACTTTTAACAATTACTATGTATACAATAATTCAGGAACTGCTACAGTGACAATAAATAGCAAGAGTTATGATTTCAAAAACTATTCTCCAAAACTTTTGGACAAAGTGTAAAGATGAAAAAGTTTCTCAGCATTCTCGTTCTACTTATTTTATTACTTATCTCCTGCAATACCGACCCTCTCATCAATAATGGTGAAATAACCAGGCCGGATGGGGAGGCGGGAAAAACTGACTCAGGAGAGAGTGTGGTATTCTCCAAGAAGGCACCTGAAGGAGTAAATGCCACTAAGTCGTATTATGAAGATTCAATCTCAATCATCTGGAATGCAGTTAATGGAGCCGACTACTACACTCTTGAGAAGGCTGTAAGAGATGACAGTGAGCCAGCGACCGATGATGATACCTGGTCGACAATCGGGGAGACCATCACCACAACCAGCTACAGGGATTACTCATCTCTCGAGATTGGGAAGTACTACAGCTACAAGGTCACTGCTCACACTTTTCAGGGAGAGAGAGGAGAGACTTCTGCCGTCTCTGTCGGCACTATTCTTGCGTCCCCAGAAACACTTAGTGCCTCGAAGGGAACAAGTGAGACTGCTATATTGCTCAGCTGGAACCAGATGCCTTATGTGGAGAGCTATGAGATTTACAAATCTGAAATATCATCCATAACAGGAAGTAAGAGTGAACTTGTTGACAGTGTAAATGCCAACGAGAACGAAGAAGTCAACTATTACTCATATGAAATAGACCAAGCAAAAGAGAAAGGAAAAGAACTCTATTTTGCTGTTGTTGGAGTCAGTCCTACCGGGGAAAAGGCCGCACTGAGCCAGGTAAGATCCGGCTACACTCTCGTTCCGGGTGCCCCGGGGAAGCCTGAGGTCAGCGCAGAAAAGGGTGAAGACAATACCGTCACTCTTCACTTCAAATCAGGCGGTGATGATTCGGAATACAAGTTTGTAATCAAAAGATCTTATGCAGGAAGTGCTGAACAGGTTGTATTCTCCACTGAGTTCGATTCCCTTACCCAGGATGAGGATAGCGGGACATATGTCTTTGAAGACACAGATGTAAAGGAGAACATCGAGTACTCGTACTCTGTAACAGCTGAAAACAACATCGGAATTTCACAAGCAGGAACAGACTACGGCTATGCAGTCTCCACTGTAAAGAACCTCGCTCTAGTCGCAAACAAGGAGAAGTATGGTTACGATATAACATACAGTCTTCCATTGGGGATGGATGATGAGAATAGAACTGCCAAATACACATTTGTGGTAACAAAAACCCTGAAGAACGGGACTGTGCTCGAAGCCGAGGAGTATTATGAGGACGAATTGAGTTCCTTCAATACTTTCATTCCTGTAGAGAGAACTCTCGCTGATGACAGCAAAGAGGTCCAGTTTGTAGAAATCTATGTTGAGAACAGTGCAGGTGTGGCTTCTGGAAAGGCAGTCTCGAATAGTCTTGTCAAGCTTCAGGCTCCCGTTACGGCAATAAGCGCAACGAGCTTTAATAAGCCACTTAATGGCGAAAAGGCTAACTCGAGTGGTGTTTACCCTGTCCATATAAAGTGGACAACGACAGCCACAGACAGCATGACACTTGTAAGAAAGGGTTCTGACGGCTCCGTGAAGTCGTTCAAGGTAACTGGCTCTTCCTATGATGATACCACCACCTCCCCTCTTGTCATCTACGACTATTACATAGACACAAGTGACGGACTCGGAAGAACACTTGGGGAAATAAAACATGCTACGAATTCCTACGCAGCAGTGACCCCTGAGACATTCATCAATATGTTTGAAAGTGCGTTAAAGCCTTGGGACCGCCAGACATACGTTCCTTCTGCCTACAGGGACTACTGGAAAAAGAGTAAGATAGCTACCCTTGTCGGATACGGAAATGCAAGCGACCTTTCAACGCAATTGAAAGCACTCGACAGTGCAGAAGACAAAGACCACTACAGAAGCGACAGCAAGATAACATACTCAGCTTCAACTGAAGGAGTGGGAGGTCAGATTTATTTCACCTACAACAGATTCGGCGAAAGCTCCAATTTTTATATGACAGGTAGCTATGAAATGCACGTCAATGCATCCGGGACAGGTTCTGCCAAGTCAAGTACAAACGGCTTTACTACCGGAGGAATGTATAGTGGACAGATTAGTCTTGAGAAGATCAGTGTCGCAAATAAGGCATTCACTGGCAGTTATGTTTTCACTATTAACTACTCCGACGGAGCTGTAGGTGGTTACGAGGTAGCTGCTAAATGAGAAAAAGACTTCTTCTGACTATCATCATGATGCTTCTTCTTGTCCTCACATCCTGTGAAGAAATTGAGGGGATACTGAGTATCCTACCGAAGTTTGACGGGAACCTGCCGAACAACATTTCCGGAGAATATGCTTATTACGCAAGCGAAGCCGATAAGAAGAACCATATCTACACAAGGCTCTATGTCTTCAACAGCAAAGACAACACTTTTTCCGAATATACAGAGACGACAGAAAGAAGTGGCACCTACACAGTGAAGTATAAGGCTTATGCAGTTACCGAGTGCAACGGCATCCTGACTTTTGATTATGAAAACGGCACAAGTGAAAGCTACAGTTTCTACTTCTATGCCACAGCAGTAAACGGCCCGGAATACATAATATTCGGAGACAGGACCTACTACTACAACCCTGAATAGGAGAAGTGATGAAAAGAATACTCTTGTTAATCCTAGTTTTGATTCTCTCTTCTTCTACTCTCTTTGCTTCATCTGTAAGCATCGACTCATCTCTCACTGACGAGGAGAAGGCCGAACTCAAGGCCCTTTTGGATGAATACTTCAGAGAAGATGTAAAGGCGGACTCAGCCTTCCATCTCTCTGCTGACACAGCCATGATTTACGGCTACCCCACTGTCGGAGGTATCCTCGACTTCGGTATTAATATCGACACGGTCACGATTGCAGCATATGCAAGGTATGTCCATTTCTTCAAACCTCTCGGATCAGCAACCGGAAGACTTGCCATCGGAGAAGAGATGGGAGAACTCGGACTCAAGATGAATATAAGAATATATGAACTCGGACGTTTCAATGTGAACGTAGGTATTAACACGGCATGGTACCAGCAATGGCTTATGCTGAGAACAAATGCCGGAACATATAATCTGACACATAATGGACTTCTGATTAGACCTGAGTCCTCAATAGGGTGGAGATTTATAGACAAGTGGACAATGGAACTCGGGCTCTTCTATCAGACTCCGCTCTATCCGACATACGAAGGCTACCAGGGCTGGGGATGTTTCGTTAAAGTCCTATAATCCACTGATTCCCCATATAACCATCCCCATCACTCCGGAAAGAACTATCATCAATATAGGGGAA
>CAVIUT010000105.1:0-6790 GCA_963646155.1 Eggerthellaceae bacterium
ATCTGGATTTGCCTCCTGAGATTATTTACAAGATGTACCTCGAACGCTGGCAGGTAATGCCGATATCGGCATTAAGAGCCATCGTCGGAAATAAAGCTCTTTCAGGTCCTTAAGTGAGAATTCTTCTTCACTCAGATTCGTGATGAGTGTCTCGTATTCATCCGCACTTCCTTCTTCTCCAATCTTCACTCTGACAATCCGGAAAGAAAGAGTATATGAGCATTTTTTAAGAGCGTTCTCTATATCTTCCTTGCTGTTTTTGTTACCACGCCGTAGTGGAGACTTCTCGGGTAAATAGTCAAATTTGACATTATGAGGCAGATAAATATAGTCCTCATAGCCACTTCTTCCTTTGAAAGCTGGCTCACTTATCCTTGTGAGAGTAATCGTGACATTGATTGAACCTTCCTTCTTTCCTCCTCCGTATTTATTCCACAGGGTTCCTCCAATGCTTTTCGTATTCGTACTTCTGATGAGGAAGAATTGTCCATTTCCGATGAGATTCCCTAGTTTACAACCTAGTCCTGCCTTTGTTTGTACTAGTTTGTCTCTTCTCTTTGGGATATATTGTTTCTATGGATATTCTCTTAGCTGCACTTTGTGCTTTGAACCTTGTTCTGCTTGTTATTGTTCTTATTAAGTTATCATCCAAAAAGGATGGTATTTTTGATGAGGGACCGCTCTTGAGGGTGAAGGAAGAGCTGAGAAAGGGAAGTGAGGAGTCGTTTCTCTCCTTTCAGGCATCATTTGATAGAGATATGTCTAAGCTCTATCAGGAGAGCGTCAGCCTAAGCCGTAAGAGCGACGAAGCACTTAAAAGCATGAGGGACACCCTCAACAGCCTTTCGACATCTGTCCTGTCGCTGTTGAAGGATGAGAGTGAGAATCAGAACAGGAGAAACATCACCCTTCAGAATACGCTCAATCAGAACTTTGACAGAATAAGGGATGCGTTCAAAGAGATAAGCGAGAAGAATGAAAAACTTACCCTTGAAGTCAAGACGGGCATGGACAGGATAAGAGAAGGCAACGAGGCAAGGCTTAAGGAAATACAGAACGTAGTTGATGTAAAGCTCCAGGAGACTCTGGATAAGAGAATCGCCGCATCATTTGAAGCTGTGACGGAGAACCTCAATAAGCTTTATAAGGCAATGTCCACACTCGATACACTCTCGGGGGACGTCAAAAAGATGAACGCGCTCTTCTCCAACGTAAAATCGAGGGGAGTCTGGGGCGAGATGCAGGCTGAGTCAATCCTAAGCGATATCCTAACACCCGACCAATGGGTCAAGAACTATTCTCCACGTCAGAACAGGGAGATGGTTGAGTTTGCAATACGCCTCCCGGGAAAGGGAGAGGGTGTCTACCTCCCTGTTGACTCGAAGTTCCCGACAAGCGACCTCGAGCGATATAAGAGTGCCATTGAGAGCGGGGATGAAGCGCTAGTAAAGGAAGAAGCAAAGAAAATCAAAGCACGCATAGTCGAAGAGGCTAAGGACATAAACAAAAAGTACATAGTCCCGCCGTTCACGACAGACTTCGCCATCCTCTTTATACCAAGTGAAACTCTCTACCTTGAGGCATTGAAGATGGAAGGATTATGCGAAAAGATTCAGAACGAGTGGCGTGTTGTTCTTACCGGCCCGAATAACTTTGCAGCCCTCCTTAATTCCCTTTCCCTCGGCTTCAGGACAATGCAGATTGAGGAGTACACATCGACTATCTGGCACCTTTTCGAGGATTTGAAGAAACTATTCTCCGACCTTTCGAAGAGTGTGGACGAATCGAAGAAGCATGTAGATAAGGCATCAGAGAGCCTCGAAAATGTAAAGAGGCGCAAGGAGAAGATAGGCTCAGTACTTTCAAAGATAGAAACAAGCGCAGAAAAGGCTGCGATAGAGGAAATTAAGGAATACTACATCGAGGAAAAAACGATACAGAATCCTGATTAATACAGATTTCGCTCTTTTGTAAAAAAAGAAATAACCATACAATTGTTCCATGCCGAAGATTGTCGATAAAGAAGAGAGAATGAATACAATCCTTAAAAAGGCCATGGAGGTCTTCAGTGAAGTGGGGTACAAGGACAGTAACCTATCCCTCATTGCCGAGAAGTGCGGCTTTTCGCGGCCTACTGTATATCAATACTTTAAAGACAAGAAGGATATTTACTATTACGCAGTAAAGAAGGTCACCTCCGAAATGTTTGCTCTTTACTCACACTACGCATTCGACGAGGGCGAAGGGGATGAGCTCGAGAGACTCGATATGATAGTTACCGATCTCTTCGAGAAGGCGAAGAACAATGATGCCTCGCTCTCCAACCTTGTGGAATTCATACTTATGGAGAAGCGTAACGGCGTTGACGTCTACTCGACAATCCGGGCACGTACGGCGAAATTGAGAATCCTGATCAAAAGGCTTCTTCTTCAGGGCGTTCACAGAGGTACAATCAGAGCCTGTGATGTCGAGAAGGTGGGAGATGAGATATACAACTTGATTCAATCAGAATGTTTTCAGGTCGGATTCTTCAGTAATTATTCCCCCCTCCAGGCGCGCGAGACCATCTTCGATTTTTTATCATGCTTCAAGAATCAGAAGTGAGAAGCCTTGTTCCTTGTTTTATTGTGCTTTAACTGTTGTTGTTTTTGTGCGTAAATAGATATAAGAGGTATACATGAAGAGAATATTGATAGTTTTACTTTCCATCGTTCTTGTCATCTCTCTTGTTTCATGTGAAAAGGACAAGAGCGAAGAGATGATTGCAGCCTATACGGAATTTATCGACGGTTATGCCTTCTGCAGTAACGCTTTAAATACAGTTTGGAATTATTTCAAATTGGCGAATGGAGAAATAGAACTCGATGGTAAGGGAACAGAGTCTATTGATTATACAGCACTCGGCAATCTCTTGACAGACACATTTGGAATTAAGGTGACAGATACCTTGAAGTGTGAGGCAGTCTCGGGGAGGATTATAGGCGAGAGAATTGATAAAGATAGTCTGATGAAGAGAACCTACGATGGGGTTGTAATAGAGGCCTCTAATGATGATTACTCGGGAGATGGAGTAAAGAATATAACCCTCAAAATAGACGGAACGTTCCTCAGGCGTGAAGGCGATTCTTCTGAGGATAAACTTGTTTATATCTTCGAATATGATTTCACCGTTAATGAAGTTGCGTACGAAATAGAGTATGGGAAGTACAATCCCGGTGATTATATTTATGCCGTGGTGAACGGAACAGATGTGGATGTCAGGCTTCTCAACTCCCAGTTGAATAAGAGTCTTTGAGTATACAATTTACTCGGCAGCATAAGCATTTCCTTTACGATTTGTATTTTTTTAACTATCTTACTTCTCAGGTGTTATGATTTCGATTCTTCATAGTTTGGAGGATAGAGATGAATTTTGATAAGTTTACAGTAAAAATGCAGAATGCCCTGGAGGCTGCAGTACAGAAAGCAGAGAGTGCGGGGCACAGTGAAGTTGCTCCTGCCCACATGATTCTAGCCCTCCTTGAGCAGAAGGACGGGGTACTCAGGCCGCTATTCGAGAAGCTTGGAGTATCATCCGAGAGTGTCAGTGAGGCAATGGAGAATGTCCTTAGGAAGATGCCTAAGGCATTCGGCGGCACACAAAAGACATTCTCCCGTTCTATGGCGAGAATACTCGGCGCGTGTGAAAAGACAGCCGGGGACTTCAAGGATGAATATGTCTCGGCAGAACACTTTTTGATAGCTCTTCTTACAGATGAGTGTGAGGAAAAAGATGCACTTGTTGCTCTCGGTGTTAATAAGGATGATGTACTTGAGGCACTCAAGACGATAAGGGGCAATCAGAGGATAACAAGTCAGGATCCCGAGGCGCAGTATGCTGCACTCGACAAGTATTGTAAGGATTTAACAAGGCTTGCCAAGGAAGATAAACTTGACCCTGTTATCGGGCGTGACGAAGAGATAAGGCGTGTCATGCAGGTGCTCTCGAGAAGAACGAAGAACAACCCTGTTCTCATAGGTGAGCCGGGAGTGGGTAAGACGGCAATAGTCGAAGGGCTTGCCGAGAGGGTTGCGAAGGGCGATGTTCCTGAGTCACTCAAGGACAAGAGACTTCTCTCTCTCGATATCGGGTCGCTTATTGCTGGTGCAAAGTTCCGTGGCGAGTTTGAGGAAAGACTTAAGGGTGTCATTAACGAAGTTACAAAGAGCGGGGGGAGAATCATACTCTTCATCGATGAGCTTCATACAATAGTGGGAGCCGGTGCCGCTGAGGGCTCGACTGATGCGTCAAACCTCATCAAACCTGCTCTTGCAAGAGGTGAGTTACATGCAATCGGAGCTACAACACTTGATGAGTACAGAAAGTACATCGAGGCAGATAAGGCCCTTGAAAGAAGATTCCAGCCGGTCTATGCAAAGGAGCCGAGTGTTGCTGATACAATCTCCATACTCAGAGGTCTGCAGCCAAAGTATGAACTCCATCACGGTGTAAGAATCAAGGATGAGGCCCTTGTCGCAGCTGCTACCCTTTCCGACAGGTATCTGACATCCCGTTTCCTTCCCGACAAGGCCATCGACCTTGTCGATGAGGCAGCTTCCCAGATTAAGATGGAGATTGAGAGCCAGCCTGAAGCACTTGATAAGCTTCAGCGAAAGATACTGCAGCTCCAGATTGAGAAGCAGGCACTCTCGAGAGAGAATGATGAAGCAAGTAAGGACAGGCTCGAAAAGCTCAATGTAGAGCTCGGCGAAGACCAGTCCAGATACGATGCACTCCACCTTGAGTGGCAGAACGAAAAGGATGCCATTCTTGCCCTCAGAGAAAAGAAGGCCGAGATGGAGAAGCTTGTGCAGCGTAAGGATAATGCCGAGAGAAGCGGCAACCTAAACGAAGCGGCTCAGATAAAGTACGGCGAAATGCCGGCACTCGAAAAAGCTGTGAAGGAAGCCGAGGACAAGGTCAACTCTTTCAAAGGCGACGAAGGCAGACTTCTCAGGGAAGAGGTTACAGAGGATGATATAGCAAAGGTTGTATCTCTCTGGACAGGTATTCCTGTGAGCAAGATGATGAGCTCGGAGATGGAGAAGTACTCCAATTTGGAGAACATACTCTCGAAGAGTGTAATCGGGCAGAAAGAGGCAATTGAAGCTGTCAGCAATGCCATCAGACGTAACAAGGCGGGCCTCAGCGACGAGCACAGGCCTCTCGGGTCGTTCCTCTTTGCCGGTCCGACGGGAGTTGGTAAGACACTTCTTGCAAAGGTGCTTGCATCCTTCCTCTTTGATGATGAGAAGGCCCTCACTCGTATAGATATGTCTGAGTATATGGAAAAGTACTCGGTCTCCAGGCTCATTGGAGCGCCTCCAGGATATGTGGGCTACGACCAGGGTGGACAGCTTACGGAAGTCGTAAGACGTCGTCCGTACTCTGTCATTCTCTTCGATGAGATTGAGAAAGCTCATCCTGATGTCTTCAACATCCTCCTGCAGGTTCTTGATGACGGTCGTCTTACCGACGGTCAGGGTAGGGTTGTGGACTTTACGAACACAATCATCATCATGACGAGTAACCTCGGAAGCGAGTATATTCTCAAGGATCCTGCCAACGCGAAGACAGAAGTCATGGATGCAATACACCATGCCTTCAAGCCGGAGTTCATCAACAGAATCGATGAGATTGTGGTATTCAACCCGCTTGGAAAGGATCAGGTGAAGAGTATTGTCCACTTGCAGCTTGATACACTTGCCCAGAGATTGGAGAAGAAGGGTATTACACTCAGCTGGACAGGGGAGGTTGAGGACTACATCTCTGAAGTCGGCTTCGACCCCGACTTCGGTGCAAGGCCTATCAGAAGAGCTATCCAGAACGAAATTGAGAATGCACTTTCGCGTTCTATCCTTTCGGGTGAAGTCAAGAAGAACGGCTTAATCGATGTTGTTCTCAAGGACGGAAAGATTGCCGTTGTAAATAAGTAATGCGGAGTATTTTTCCGGTGTATCTGTATCATAAACAGTATTTATGGAGGAGGGGATATTGAATATTCCCTCCTTTTTTAAATACTCCTTCATCGTCCCCTCGAATGATAACAGTTTTTCCCGGTTCTCCTTTCTGTAACATACGGGATGACCCGGAATTGAATTATATGACGGGCGGACTATCGAGTGGCTCTCAAGTGCACTAAAAAGTGGGGTTATGTCGCTTCTCTCGAGAAGAGGAAGGTCTCCCGGGAGGATAGCAAAGTCGTCGTCCCTCACGCCCTCTATTCCCCTCATCGAGCTTCCCCTCTGGCCACTCTCATAATCGGGGTTGTAGACGAAATCAACACCGTAGGATGAGAGGAGACTTTCTATCCTTTCTCTTTCAAAACCTGTAACAACAATCACCTTCTCTGAAACTTCCAGAACCGAAGAGAGTGTTTTTTCAATTACTGTTCGGCCTCTGAAGGGCAGGAGGAGTTTATTTCTTCCCATCCTGGATGAGAGCCCTGCGGCAAGGATAATTGTTGTCATGAAAAGATGGTAGTTTATAAAGATTGATTTTTCTATTACATCTTTGAATTTTGTCTTTCATCAGGACAAGAATTGACCTGGAAGCTCTGGGGTAATATCAAAATGGGGGAGGAATGCGACGCCGGGGAAGAGTGCTTACATTACAGATGGTTATCAACACACAATCAGTAACTCAAACTTCGCAGATTTTACACCTCATTTCTTTGTCTTTTTCCCCTGCCCGGCCATAGCCTCGTTATATGAAGTATATCCTTTTGAACAAGATTCTCAATATTTGAGT
>CAVIUT010000106.1:0-6523 GCA_963646155.1 Eggerthellaceae bacterium
CACAGGGAACTGAAACTTGTCAGGCATTCGAGGAATATAGATATAAGGTGATGCAGCTTTTTCTGTATCAGAATAATATAGGAGGCGTGTTGACGACATTCCTCAAACCCTACGATGCAAGCATCGAGGTTAGTGCAGGCACAGCTTTGCCCGCCTTCAAAGGTTTAACAATGAAAGCTGTGCCCAAAGAAGTTATTTCACCTCTTATTGCACAGATTCCACTCCATCGTCTCGGTCAGTCTGAAGATATAGCATATGCCATACTCTTCCTTTCGAGTGAAGAAGCATCATATATTACTGGAGTCTTATTGAGAGTGGACGGGCTCGCAAGAGTCTAGCTTTCGGTATTCTGCCGGCGAGGCGGAAACATTGCAGAAAGAAGCTCGGAGTCGGCGATGCTGCCGTAATGGATAGGTCGGCCGTAGAAAAATGAAGAGGGATAAGACGCTTCCCTCTTCAAGGGTTTGCATCATTTTCCGCTTGCACTGCAGTATCCGAGGAGATTTTCTCCTATTCTCAGGAACCTGCAGTGGCCGCACTGGCCTTCCTTGGAAAAACTGAACCATGCACGCCGATTTAAATCAGTATCCTCTACTATCCTCGCACTCTGATACATTCCTGTGAAACAGCTGCACCATGATGAAACTACAGTGTAGTCTATTCCGTTGACATTGATGAGAGTGCTTAGACCACACCCTCCGCCGGAGACAGAATCAAGCTCGTCATCACTGACTTCTCCTACTTTATGCAAAGATTCAAAATACTCCTGTGCCTGTTCATCTTTCAATGAAATACCGTTTTTCTCTGCAAGGGACTTCAGTTCCTCCGCACTTCCTGCTTCTCTCGCTTTTTTCAGAATTTTTTCATCAATCATCACTTTCTCCTCTGATATCAGTCTGTATAACACTGATGTATACCAATTTTTGATTTGTCTGTTATTCTCAGTTCCATAAACGGTCTGTTTTATTACGAAATTGGTTGATGAACCTGGTGCTTTTCACCAAGAGGGAAAGATCTGTAAACTATAACAATGAATATTACAATTCTTACGATATTCCCCGAAGTATTTGAATCCTTCTTGAAGATGCCGCTTGTCGACAGGGCAATAAAGAAGGAGATTGCCTCGATAAATGTGATTGATATCAAACCATATGCCGGCGGGTCATTCAGGCATATTGATGACTCCCCCTGTGGTGGAGGAAAAGGTATGATCCTCCGTTTCGATACAACCATGAAGGCGCTTGAAGCGAATAAAGGTGAAAGGAGCAGGGTTATCCTTCTCTCTCCGAAGGGAGAGGTCTACTCTCAGAAGAAGGCCAGGGAACTAACACAGGAGGAACATATTGTCCTTATATGCGGTCACTACGAGGGCGTTGACAGGCGCGTCGAGAACCACGTTGATGATTTGATTTCCATCGGCGACTATGTTCTCAGTGGAGGAGAATGTGCAGCCGAGGTTGTTGTCGACAGCATCGTGCGTCTACTTGACGGCGTTATACGTGAGGGTGCGACGGAAGAAGAGAGCCATGAGAATATTCTTCTTGAGTATCCTCAATATACAAAGCCTGTGGAGTATATGGGGGAGCGTGTTCCCGAAATATTGCTCTCGGGAAACCACCAGAAAATAGACGAGTGGCGACATATCGAAGCATTGAAGGACACGAAGAGACTGAGGCCAGATTTATTCGATAAATACCCCCTCAGAGAGGATGAGAAAAAGGCTTTGGGCGACAGTGATTGTCAATGAGGAAGCACAGGATTACGGCATGGAAATGAGGAAGCACGCCTGGAATTTATGAATATGAACTTTTCTTCATAAATGCTTCATACTTCTTTATAATTTCAACAGAAAACCGTGAAGATTAATAGAGGCAAAAGTAATATCTTGGTAGTCGAGAAAAGCGAATATAAATTGTTTTTTCTTCAATCCCTCCTTTGTGGGCTATAGCATTTATCCCCCGCTATAGCCCTTCTTTTATCCTCACTTTTCTCCTTTGTCTCTTTCTTTATGCTGTCAATATGGGAAACTACACTAACTCTTCACAAAGTCTATATTGAATATGGAAATAGCCATGATAGTATACAGTCAGTAAGAGAAGTTTTTTTCATATAGTTATTTCCAAATCCTCCTTTCAGCCGCACCTGCGGCTGTTTATTTGACAAAAATTCCGGGTATTTGACCTATATATAGTCAGGAGGCACTGATATGCTGAAAAACAACAATAATTTGAACTTTGAACAGTATGTATTGGACATGCTGCTTGAATCGGCCCCGGGGGCTGTAAAGGATTTCTATCTCTCGCTTCATCCTGAAGATGACGGAATAGAGGAGGGGGATATCGAGTGGTTCAGGAAGATATATTCCAAACGTAAACCTTCCCCTGCGAGCTTCACATTCATTGCAAAGAATAGATTCGAAACTTCTTTTTTCGTCCATGAGATTCCAAGTGATGCGGAAATCATGATACTCCTCGAGTACAGCATGGACAACTATATGGGATATGTCGATGAGTTTTATGACGGGGAAGTGAATAAGGCACCGCGCTTCAGCTATGGTCTTATTGCGATATCTAATCGGAAGGAAGAAATGAGTAATCTTGAAAAAGAGTACCTGGGTAACTTTCAAAGAAAAAGGTGAGGGCGTGTAAAAAGGCGGGAGACAACATATCTTCCGCCTTCGTTGATTCTGCATCCGGAACGTAGATCATGAATAGACTTTGACTATCGATTTCCCGCTCATGTTGTAGACTGCTCTTTCGAGTCTCTCCTTGAGCGTAAGGCGTCTATTCGGGGAGGAAAAAGATGAATCGTCGACGACAATTGCGTTAAGGCGGTTTCCCTTACCGAAACCCGGTTTATCGCCGAAGTAGAGAGCCCCGGAAGTAGTTGCAAGGTAATATGCTTCTTCTATCGATAGCGGCTTACTTTCCTTTTCTTCATACATAAACCTAATCTTACTTGCCGTTATTGCTTCCTGCATAACCCTGTTCATAAAAGGTGAGGAACCGGCTGCTATGTCGCTTCCAAGCGCAACCCGTGCGCCGAGAGAGAGCATACGTCTTACCGGGGCTGTGCCGCTCATCAGGTTGTAGTTCGAACTCGGACAGTGGGCGATGAGGGAGCCCTTATCTCTTAAAACTTTGATTTCCTTATCTGAGAGGTGTACGCAGTGGGCCATGATTGTCTTTTCTTTCAAAAGTCCGTACTTATCATATGCCTCATAGTAATATTTGCATCCTTCAAGCTCTTTGACCCACTTTATCTCATTCCTGTTCTCTGACAGGTGCGACTGTACAGGAAGGTTCCTTTCATTGGCAATTTTTCCCAGCCATGCCGATAGCTCTGGCGTGCATGACGGTGTAAAGCGTGGCGTAATAATCGGCTTTATCCTCTTGAAGCGCTTTGCCTCTTCAAGCCAGATAAGGGTATCTTCTTCAGAGGAGGCAGTTGTCTCCTCAAGTACTCCCTTGAGGCCGTTACGGTCCATATTGACCTTTCCCACATATCCCGATATCCCCCTCTTCTCGAGCTCTTCCATCAATATGATTGTGCTCTCTCTGTGGAGAGAGGAGAATGCTGAAATCCTTGTTGTGCCGTTTTTTATGAGAGTGTCGGCAAGGGAGGAATATATCCCTCTTGCATAGTCGGGGTCGGAAAACGAGCTTTCATTCGGGAATGTGTATGTCTCAAGCCACTCTAATAGGGGCTTATCGAGTCCTATTCCCACCATCGGAAACTGCGGAGCGTGAAGGTGCATATCACAAAAAGCCTGAAGGATTAGATTATCGCCCCAGTCTATTATCTCACCGCTGAAACCAACGGGGACGGAAGAAGTGACATCAAGAATTATGTTGTTGTCGTCCAATATGATGCAGCCGTTTTCGTATATTGAAAGCTTACCGCACTCCTCTGCTTCAATTATATTGCCTTTGACTAACCTCATATGTATATGTCTCCCTTTAAATTTCTCATAGGTAAGCCGTCGGCGGCTCGTAGAGACTTCCACACCATCAAGTGGAATTATATGAGCAGGTGTATTGTTACATAGTCACGTATTTTGTTCTACTTAAATTCTGAATTTTGCTTCATAATAGAACTATGAAAGCACTAATTATCGGCGGAACAGGAACAATCAGCACTTATGTCGTAAAGAGGCTTCTCGAGAAGGGCTGGGAGGTCTGGACATATAACCGTGGAAGAGAAAAAGAAAGGAAGGTGGAGGGTGTAAGGACCATTATCGGCGACATAAGAGACGAAGAGGACGCCTTATGTAAGCTCTCATCGCTTACTTTCGACTGTGTCTCAGATTTTGCAGCTTACAAGGTCGAGGATGTTGAAAGGGACTACCGACTCTTCAGAGATAGAACAGCGCAGTACATATTCACTTCCTCCGCCTCTGCGTACCTCAAGCCATGCTCAAACTGGATTATCAACGAAGGAACAACGCTCGCCAACAGATACTGGCAGTATTCGAGGGATAAGATTGCGTGTGAGAATTTCCTCTTTAAAAAGATGCGGGAGGAAGGTTTTCCCCTTACAGTTGTGCGCCCGAGCCATACATATTCCAAGTACAGCATTCCTTTCGGCCTCCACGGCAGCAACGGCTCGTGGGCGGTGTGTAAAAGGATGATTGAGAAAAAGCGTGTACTTGTTCCCGGCGACGGCACGACGCTCTGGACGCTTACTCATAGCCGTGATTTCGCCGTGGGCTATACGGGGTTGATGGGGAATTCCCATGCCATAGGGGAAGCGTTCAATATAACGGGGGACGAAGTGTTGACGTGGAACCAGATCTACTCAACGGTTGCTTCTGCACTCGGTGTTGAATTCAAGCCGTGTTATGTAAGCTCAACTTTTCTCTCATCAAGCGGAAAGAAATACGGCTACGACTTCTCGGGCTCCCTTCTCGGCGACAAGGCGAACAGTGCCGTTTTCGATTCGTCGAAGATAAAGAGGGTAGTTCCCGAATTCAGCACAGGAACTCTCTTTCATGAAGGCGTCAGAGAGTCAGTGGAATATTATCTATCGCACAGTGAGATGCAGAAGGAAGACAAGGATTTCGATTTCTATTCCGATAGGGTTATCGATGTAATGGATGAGGCAGAGAGGAGAGTGTAGTTACTTCTCCTCTTTCCTTTTCTCCTTTTCTCTCTTTTTGACAGCCTCGCTCAGGAGATATTCAATCTGCCCGTTGAGGGACCTGAAGTCATCCTCGGCCCAGCGCATTAGAGCATCGTAAAGACTAGGGTTAATCCTGAGCGGGACCTGTTTCTTTTCGGGCATATTAATAGAGAGATCCTGTGTTCAGAACGGGATTTGCCTCTTTACTTGAACAGAGCACGACGAGTAAATTCGATACCATATTCGCCTTTCTCTCTTCGTCGAGGTCGACGACACCTTCTTCCTTGAGTTCGTCCAGGGCCATCTTCACCATCGATACCGCTCCCTCGACTATTTTCTTCCTGGCAACGATTACAGCAATAGCCTGCTGTCTCTGGAGCATGGCTGCTGCAATTTCAGGGGCATATGCTATCTGATTGAGCCTGACTTCGATAATCTCGAGTCCGGCATCCTTGACGCGCTCGGTCAGCTCGTTCTTCATCTCCTCGGCAATGAGGTTAGCTGACCCTCTGAGAGTCTTTTCTCCCTTTTCGTCGTTCTCGTCATCGTCATCATCGATTATGTCATACGGGTAGAGTCGTGCCACATTGCGGATAGTAGAATCCGTCTGATTCGAGAGGTACTCATAGTAGTTCTCGACATTGAGTACGGCTTTCGTTGCATTTGTGACTCTCCACATTACTATTGCACTTACTTCAATAGGGTTACCAAGCCTGTCGTTGACCTTCTGGTTGCCGTTGACGAATGTCTCTATCTTGAGTGATATCTTCGAAGGCCTTGCTGATATCTGAACACCGCCGTTTTCCTTTACTGCTGCCGCCTCAGCCTGCGCCTTTGCATCTTTATTGGGTATTGACCTGGGGTAGAGGTTAGAGCAGAAGGGATTGACGAACCAGAAGCCTGCTTCATAGATTGTGCCGTAGTATTTCCCGAAAAGTGACAGGACTATCGCCTCATTGGGTTTGACTATCCTGAGACCGCAGAACATGAGAACACCTGCAATAATTGCCAGCACAGCAATGATGAATTCAAGTATTGCAATCGGATTATTCTCCTTCTCGATATTGAACCCCATGAATATGAAAAGGGGAATTGAGATTAGAATGAGGAATATGCCCAGAAAAAGAGAAAAGAATCCGCTTCTGAGCTTCAAGTTATTTTCGCTGTCGAATTGTACGTGAGCCATAGTGACCTCCTGATATCACAAAGATATCAAATTGATTCATTTGCGGCAAGTAGTATTCATCTTTTATGGAAGATTCAACATTGTTTATCATTTTTTTATTACTTTCACTAATTTCCTGACAATTGTGGCGATTATTGCGCTTTATATACATAAGGAGACAGAGAGAATGAAAAATGAAAGCATAAGATACAATCTCAAGGATTCACTTTTTACCTC
>CAVIUT010000107.1:0-6336 GCA_963646155.1 Eggerthellaceae bacterium
CCCGTTCCCATCCCGAACACGGAAGTAAAACGCTTCATCTCCGATGGTACTGGAGCTTGTTTTCGGGAGAGTAGGTCGCTGCCTGTTTTTTTGTTTCATTTTTTTCATTGTCGCATCTCTCAAATATGTGTGAGGGTGTTGACTTGTTGAAAATTCTAATTTTTCTTTTTTAATGAATATCATTTTTCTTTATGCTATACTTTTTCCATGGCTTTAATTCCTTTTTTTAAACCAACTTTATTCAGGAAAGACATGGATGCAGTGCTGCAGACAATGGTCGATGAGAAGATTGGACCGGGCGAGAAGAAGAGACAGTATGTCAAAGCATTTTCGTCGTATCTCTCTCTTGAGGGCGGAGCAGCACTGAGGAGCTACATCGATGCAATTGTTCTTTCTCTTAAATCCCTTGGACTGGAAGAAGGGGATAAAGTAGCTCTCTCTGTTTTTACGCCGTACATATATCTTGAGGCACTGGATAGATTAAAACTTAAACGCTGTATCTCTGACATCGACAGTGATTTGATGATTGATACGGAAAAAGTTAAGGAGAATCTCGAGAGCGGCGTCAAGGCAATGATTCTATTTCATCCTCTGGGAAATATTCCCTCGGACGGAGAGAAGTACAAAGAGCTGGGAATTCCAATTCTAGAGGATATAACAGAGTCTTTGGGTTCCATTATGGATGAAAGAAAGCCGGGGAATATAGGGGACGTTGTGATTCTCTCCACAGAGGAGGATTCCATCTGCTCTACAGCTGGCGGCGCAATAGTACTCAGTAACAGCAGCGAAAAGATTGAAAGCATTAAAAAGGATGTAAATCCCTACATCGAGCTTCCCGATATGAACGCTTCCCTTGGTTTAGTCCAACTCGATAAACTCTCGTCAGTCGTCGAGAGAAGGAGAGTCATATACAACACATATCTATCGGAAGCAAGACGAAAAAACAGGGTTAAGATATTCGGTAAGGGTGATGTGAATTTCCTCACCAACGGATATGGTTTCTCCGTTATCCCGCACATGAGGCCGGACGAAGTTATTGAGGAAGCAAAGAAGTATTCAGTTACTGTGCGTAAGACCTTCTCAAGGGCTGTAGGCAGGGACTATCAGGATAAGTTTGATTCTTTCCCTCTAGCATTTGAATACCTCTCTCGTGCTGTAAGTTTTCCTCTCTATCCTTTTTTATCGTCGAGTGAGATACAGACAGTACAGAAAGTAATCGGAATTTTGAGGTAAAAGTGAAAAGCAGTTTAAAGAAAGCAATAATTATCGCACCAAGAGTTAAAGAAGAGAGCCATAAGATTTCCATGGAAATCGAAGCATACCTGAAAAGCCTATCTATCGAGTGCACGACACTTTTCATCGATTCAACGAAGGGGAATGCGGCACTGGATCCTTCGATAGACCTCGTAATACCGCTCGGAGGGGACGGTACGGTGCTGTATTGTGCCAGAGCAGCAGTCAAGACGGGAGCGCTTCTCTTTCCGATAAATCTTGGAACTTTCGGCTATATAACGGAGATAGAGACAACGGAGTGGAAGGAAGCCTTCAACCTATTTCTTGAAAGCGGGAAGAATGTGTCGCCGCGACTTATGCTGAGGTGCTTTGTATATAGAGATGGAAAGAAGGTGTTTGAAAGCTATTCACTCAATGAAGCTGTAGTATGCTCCTCGGGAATAGCGAAGGTTGTATCGTTAAAACTTGACATAGACAATACATTTGCCGGCAATTTCCGCTCCGACGGCATGATTGTGGCAACCCCTACAGGCTCCACCGGCTACTCGCTTGCATCCGGCGGTCCTATCCTCGACTGTGATATTAAAGGGCTTGTAATTACTCCTATCTGCCCGTTTGCACTTTCAAACAGGCCCCTTGTCACGGGAAACAAGACAATAGCAATTGAGGTGAGGGAGAATCAAAGAACAGATATATGCCTCACAGTCGACGGGCAGGTATATTTCGAGCTCAAGGAGAAAGACAGAATAGTGTGCAGAATGAGTGGTAAGAGTGTAAAACTTATACACTCATCCAAGCGTAATTTTACTGAAGTTGTCAGAGAGAAACTTCACTGGTCGGGAGAAATGAATGATAGAGTCCCTCTATGTAAGTAACTACGTTCTTATTGATAAACTGGATCTGGAGTTTTCTTCCGGCCTCAACGCAATTACGGGAGAAACAGGGTCGGGTAAATCGATTATCATGGGAGCAATATCTCTCCTCCTGGGTGCAAAAGCCGATAAGGAGGATGTGAGAAAGGGCGAGGATAAGGCCGAGATATCTGGTGTGTTTTATACCCGTTCTCCTCTTGTGGTCTCTTTCCTCTCTTCCCGTGATATAGACCTTGATGACAATAGGATTGTCATAAGGCGTGTTATACGTAAAGAGGGGAGGACCAGTTATTCTGTCAACGGCGTTCCTCTTTCTCTCAAGGAAGCCGAGGAGCTGGGGGAGTTACTTGTTGACTTTTCATCCCAGCACGCTCATCACTCACTTATGAAGAAGGATGTGATGCGCGAGATTCTTGATGAATACTCATCGTCGCTCTCCTCTCTCTCGGATTACCAGAAGGCATATAAACTCTATCTTCAAACAGAAAAGGAACTCGAGGATACAAAGAGTGAGATAGAAAAGAGCAGGGAGGAGAAGGACTATATGTCCTACTGCCTCGACGAAATTGAGAGGGCAGATATAAAAATCGGAGAAGAGGAGACACTTAAGGATAACCTCAAAAAACTCTCGAACAGCGAGAGTTTAATCGAATCCTCCTCGCTCTCGTCCCAGAGCCTGAGGGAGGCAAAAGGAGTATTATCATCGGCACTGGAGAATATGAAAAAGGCACTCGGTGTCGACTCATCGCTTTCGGGGTATGTCGACAGGCTCGAGAGTGCATCGATTGAAGTTGACGATATTTATGAAAGCATGCGTGATTACCTTTCCTCCCTTTCATTCAGTGAAGGTGAGATGGAAGAGATGAATACACGTCTATCTATTATCCAGCGCCTCAAAAGGCGTTACGGCGGAAGTGTTGAAAGTGTACTTAAGACTGCAGATGATTACCGCGGGAAACTGGAGCTCATCAACGACAGCAGTGAACGGATTTCGCTACTCGAGAAAAAGGGGGAGAAGTATAGAAAAGAAGCCGCCTCTTTGGCTGAGAAACTGTCAGCGTTGAGGCATAAAGGCGCCGTGGACTTCAGTAAGAAAATCGAGAACACACTACACCACCTTGGCATGGAGAATGCTTTATTCAATATAAGTGTTACTGACGACGAGATGGGGTTATACGGTAAGGACAGAATCGAATTTCTGATTGCTCCCAATAAGGGCGAGAAGACAAGTGGCATTGAAGAGAGTGCATCGGGAGGAGAGCTCAGCCGTATAATGCTTTCGATTAAAGCATCATCCAATCAAGCGGGAGGAGTCGAGACGCTTCTCTTTGACGAGATTGACGCAGGCCTCGGGGGAACCGTTGCATCATCCGTTGCCGAAGAACTACTCGAATTGAGTAAAAAAAGCCAGGTTATAACAATTACGCACCTCGCGCAGATAGCATCACGCGCCGACGGTCACTATGTTGTGTCGAAGGAGACGGTGGATGATAGAACCCACAGCTCGATTAAAGCCATAGAGGGAGAGGAGCGGGTCGAGGAGATAGCGCGCCTTCTCAGCGGAAATATTACTCCTATATCTCTTTCACACGCAAGGGAAATGCTCTCAAATAAGTAAAGTGATTGGCTCTTTCATGTTTCTGACTCACTTAATACTCAGTTATCTGCACTTATGTAAAAGTAATTAAAAAGCCTACTTCGTTGACTAAAACAGCATTTTTTTAATAAAGTATTGGTGGAGAGAATAGATAGTATGATACTTGTTAATCTTGAGTCATTATCTACATCTGAGTTGAGAAATCTCTCTCAACAGGAGATGATAGATGGCTTTGAAGATATGGATAGGGAAGAGCTTATTTCCTGTCTTACGGAAAAGTATGAGGAAGAAAACTCTAACACCGACAGTGATGAGAACATAGCCAAAACTGTAAATGTCAAGAATATCAACAGCCTCACGGACAATGTAAATCATACTCAATTCATGACCGGGCTCCCGGGAATGGAAGGGCTGCCTTCATCCTATGAAGAGACTTCGATTCATTTTCTATATAAGAACTGCGACTGGGGTTATGTCTTCTGGTCTGTTTCTTCCATCGATATGCAGAAAATAACAGATGGTGGCGCTTCTTTGATTCTTGTTGTCACAATGGTCGATTCGACCGGCCACAAGGAGACATACGACATCCTGATTGCTGACGATGACAGGTCGTGGAATATAGGATTTTCAAAGGATGCAGTTGAATGCTTTGTATCTCTTGTCGTCGAATACCCGGAGGGAAAGAGAGACCTTCTTGTTCAATCCGACTGTGTTCATCTTCCTACATCATATTGGCTTGAACACAGCTCAGAAATGAAGGAAAACGATCCGCTTTTCAAAGTTTATCTATCGCTTATCACAACGAAGACCGGCGAGATTATAACAAACTCAACTGTTCAGGAAATCATCAAAAAGTACAGGGCGGAGGACTGCAGATAACTATGAACACTATCAATTTGATTCTCCATGCTCATCAGCCGTATGTAAGGCACCTTGAATACGAAAAGTTTCTCGAGGAAGACTGGCTTTACGAGGCCCTTAATGAAACATACCTTCCTTTATTGAGAATGTTGAGCAGGCTTGTTGAAGACAGGGTCAACTTCAAGCTCACACTCTGTTTCTCTCCCACCCTGTGTACAATGCTTTCCGACTCCGCTCTCCAGGACAGATTCGTCGGCTATATGACCAGGCATATAGAACTCGGAGAGAAGGAAGTAAAAAGAACAGAAAGCGAGGACAGGGACTGCCATCGCATCGCAATGCATTACCTTGACGAGACGAAGAGAAACCTCAGCGTTTATGAAGCCTTTTCCCGCAATATTCTTTCGGGGTTCAAGAAATTCAGCGACATGGGTTTTGTCGAGCTCATCGCCAGTGCCGCAACACATGCATATCTTCCGCTTTATAAGGACTATCCGAGTGCAGTCAATGCAGAGGTGAGTGTCGGAATCAAAACACACCGTGAAATCTTCGGAGAGAATCCTAAGGGATTCTGGCTTCCTGAGGCCGGGTACTATCCGGGACTGGATGAAATACTGCTCAAGAACGGGATTGAATGGACGCAGTGTGCATCCCAGACTGTTATCACAAGCCCTGATAAGTCCCTCTACGGCGGCTACAGACCTATTCTTTTTCCCTCGGGGCTCTATGCATTTGCCGGTGACTGGTCGCTCTCGAGCCTCATCTGGTCGAATAAAACAGGATATCCCTGTGACAGCGATTACCGCGAGTTCTATAGGGATATCGGGTACTATTTACCGATGGAGTATGTCGGGCCTTATATGCACGAACCTTCAATCCGTGTTTTCACCGGATACAAATACTACGCTATCACAAGTAAGGGAGAAGACAAAGCCTACTACTCAATCGATAAGGCAGACGAGAAGGTTAGACTCCATGTCGAGAACTTCCTTTATAATGTAAGAAAGAAGGGGACGCTTCTTGATGCATCGAATATAAGCGACCATATCTTCAATCTTCCATTCGATGCCGAGCTCTTCGGCCACAGATGGTATGAGGGAATATCATTCCTCGAGCTTTTAATCAGAGAAATCAATAAGAACAGCTCCACATACAGAATGGAGGTTCCGTCCTCCTTAATCGGATGCGAAGGCGATAGGTACGACAGGATAAGAATAAATGAATCGAGCTGGGGACGCCACGGTGGAACGGACAACTGGCTTGACTCATCAAACTGCGACATATACCCCCACCTTTTGAAGGCTGTGGAGAGAATGCAGGAACTCAGGGAGCGTTTCCCGAACCAGGGAACACTGAAGAGAAGGTTCCTTAACCAGGCTTTAAGGGAGCTTCTTCTTGCCATGTCTTCCGACTGGCCGAGCATCATCCACGACAACACTTCCGTCAGTTATGCACGTAAGCGTATCGAGGGCCATATATCATCATTCAACGTCGTTCATTCATCGATGTGCCGTAATACCGTAAATACGGAATGGCTCATCAACAGCGAAAAGCGCAATGCGATTTTCCCGAATATAGACTACAATGATTTTTCTGCATAATTAGTTATAGGATAAAAAGTTAAAGAGGAGGAGAAGTTGATTTTTCCTCCTTTTTTCTTTTTATGAAAAAAAGCTGTTGACACTATTTGAGTAAATCCCTAATATACTTCTTGTTCATGCGGCCGTGGTGGAATTGGTAGACACGCTAGCTTGAGGTGCTAGTGCTTTAACG
>CAVIUT010000108.1:0-6257 GCA_963646155.1 Eggerthellaceae bacterium
AATATCTTTCGGCTTATCTTATTCTCCTCATCGCATCTTTATCTCCGTGAGCATCGGAGATGATTATTGTGTTTTTCTCCATCCCTTTATGATAGTGCTTTTTTCTCTCTTTCTGCTATAATCGGGTAGGAGTAAGACAATGGAAGAGAGATGGTTGTCACTAAGAGACGGTAAGAAACTCTTTTACAGGGTATGGAAAACTGAAAATACAAAGGCTACAGTTCATATAAACCACGGTATGGCGGAGCATAGTCTGCGCTACGATAGATTTGCGAGCGCCCTTAATAAGCACGGCTTTACAGTCTACTGTCAGGACCACAGGGGACACGGCAGGACAAAGGAAAACGAAAGCGAAAAGGGTTGGTTTGCAGAAGAGAACGGCTGGATGACGATAGCCGATGACTCGCATGAACTCGATACGCTGATTGAGAAGGAATATCCAGGTGTTCCACACTTTATCTTCGGCCACTCGATGGGCTCGTTCCTGACAAGAACAAACATTGCTCTCCACAGCGACGAGTACAAGGCTGCAATAATTATGGGAACAGGAGCAAGTAAGGGCTTAGTTAGTAAATTCGGACGCTCCATTGCACTCTCGAGATGTCGTAAGTACGGAACAAAGCATAAGGACGAGTTTCTCAATAACCTTGCTTTCGGTTCCTATCTCAAGAAGTTCGACTCCAAGAAAGAGGGAGTCTGCTGCTGGCTGTCGAGTGACAGGGATGAAGTTAAGAAGTACGAGGCCGACCCTGACTGCGGCTTTATATGCTCATCACGCTTCTATGCCGACCTAATCGAAGGCCTCGAGACGGCAAACGATAAGAACCTTATAGCTGAAATAAGAAAGGACCTTCCGATTCTCTTCCTCGCCGGTGATATGGACCCCGTCGGTTCTTACGGTAAGGGTGTGGAGAAATCGGCACAGCTCTATAAGGATGCCGGAATAAAGGATGTTAGGGTTAAACTCTATAAGGACGGCCGCCACGAGATTCTCAATGACAGAATGAAGGACGAGGTGACGGAGGATGTAATCAGGTTCTATGAGGAGAACCTATGAGCGAAAAGGTGAAGACTCCGGCCCTTAAGAGGGCCTGGGCCTCTATATGTGACTACTTTAAAGTCGTTGGTAAGGCCTTCGGAAAGATCGGAAGCGACAACGTCGCAATCCTTGCCGCCGGCATGGTATATTCAACTCTCATTGCAATTGTGCCGTGTGTCACATTCCTTTCGGCGTTCCTTTCAGCATTAGGCGGACTCGAGAATTTCACGCTCGTTGTCGGTGAGTGGCTTGCCGAGACCTTCGGTGAGGAGCAGGGGACATTTGTTCTCGAGCAGGTGACGCTTTTCAGTAAGAATGCGATGTCTCTCGGAATCTTCGGCCTCATAACCTTCATCATCATGGGCTCTCTTCTAGCCGTTAATATCGACAGCATAATCAACAACATATTCCATACCCGTCAGTCTCACGGTGCTGTACGTCGCTATGGAAAGATAATCATATTCCTCATTGTGCTTTCGGTTTTTATTGCCCTGTCACTATCGCTTTCACAGTCCATAAGGGAGGATGTGTACACAAAGATTGGAGTATCTGATGGAATGAGTATGCTGCGTCTGACTCTCAAGAGACTCTTGAGAGTTGCCGTGATATATGTAGTCTTTTTCCTCCTTCTGTTCTTAGTTCCGAACACAAAGGTGAGGGTGTCATCAGCTCTAGCAGGAGCTGCACTGGGGACAGTTCTTGTAGCCCTTTTCTACCTCCTTTTTACAAACCTTATAATCACTACAGTAAATTACTCTGTTATCTATGGTTCTCTTGCAGCCATACTTCTCGTGCTTCTCTTTTTCTATGTCATATGGTACATAATTATATTTGTCAGTGAAGTTACGTTCATCCATCAATTCAGGCCCGAGAAAGATATCGAGGAGACCCACATTCTGACACCGCAGCGTGAGATAGAGGAGGGGCTGAGGGTACTTGTTGAAGTTGCGAGGAGCTTCTCCAAAGGAGAGGGTGGGATATCTGCAATAATGCTTTCCGCCCGCTCGGGTGTTGTATACTTCAGGGTGCTTACATATCTCAAGTCACTTGAGGGGAACGGCTTTATTAAAGAGCTTACATCCTCCTCTTATATACTATCTCGTCCCGCCGAGAATATAGCCCTCGACGAAGTTGTCGACTCACTCTTCTCTTATGACTCGACGAGTGCATTTAGTGGCATCCAGAACTTCAAGGAAGCGGGACTTGAGAAAATCAAGGGTGATACCCTTTCATTACTTCTTTAGGAGGAATTATGGAAAACGAAAAGGAATTGTCTTCTTCCCTCAGCCAGAATATACCTTCCCCAGATAAGGGTGTTGTTGAAATAAGGAATGTGGAAGGCACGGAAATAAGGATTATCAAGAACGGCTTACCTATGGGCTGCAACAGCGTTGTTTCCATTCCCTATGCCGTTGCTGCCGTCAGAAACGGAAAGTATATCTATGCCTTCGCGGTTGAAAGGGATGATTTGAGAGCCATATCACATTTCAGCGGGGTCGCAGTCAAAACACTATCAGAGGAGTACGGGGTTAAAGGATACCTTTTGGAGCCTCGGGGTGTTATCTACTACGAGGATGAAGTTGAGAATATCGGGGTGATAAACCTCTCCCAGAGTGAGGACAGTATTATTGCATTTCTCTATGAAACAGCACTCGAATCTCTGGACTTGATTGATGGAGAGGATTAATACAGGCATTATCGGGGACGGATGGGGAGCCTCAAAGCATGCCCACGCCATCAATCTCGATAAGAATATGAATCTCATCGCAATTGCGTCCGACGACAGAGATAAGGCAGAGGATTTAGTAAAGCGCCATGCAATTGCTTCTCTTGATCTCGATACGGAATACCTTTTAAAGCGTGATGAACTTGATGCTGCCGTTATCTGTGTTTCTCCAGAAAGAAGATTGAGTATGACAAAGTATGTTCTCTCATACTCGAAGATAGCCATTCTCGATTCTCCCCTTTCCACTTCACTCAATGAATGCGAAGAGCTGTTAGCCCTTCTCGACGAAGGCAATTTTATTTTCAATTCCAATAGCTTTCTCTATTCTCCTCCCCTCGGTGAAAAACGCACCGGCATATACTCCCTCTCTTTCTCTTCCCTGAATCTCACATTCCCTCAAATGGCCCAGATTACGCTTGAGGCATCGCTCTTTGCCTACGGTAAGGTTGAGGATGTGGCGATAGAAAAAATGGATGCCGGCATAAGACTTGAAATAAGGCAGGAAAAGGGAGAAGGTGAAATTCTCCTCAAGAGGGAGAGTGACATTTACGGGCTGTCACTCGTTGAGAACGACGTGGAAGTAGTAAAGAACGAGATGCTCTACTCATTCCTTCCTTACTTCTATTCCTTCCTCTATTCCCGCCTTTCTGATGGTGGTGATATAACAAAAGAAATGGAAGTTTGTGTTGATGCGTCCCGCATTGTTACGAAAATATTACCATAGATGTTGAAAATATGAAAAAAAGGCGTCCAAAATACTTATAAACTTGCGTTTTGGTATTTATTTCCTTATAGTTTTTGTGTAAGTCACTTAAGGAGATAATTATGGGAACCAAGAAAAATTCACGTCTTATGGAGATGCTCGGGGGAACCAGCAGCAGATTGAAAATCAAGGAAGAAAGAGTTCTCAATTATCTACTTGAGAATGAGGACAGAATCCAGGATCTCTCAATCATCGACATAGCAGAGAATGCAGATGTCAGCAAGGCGACAGTTGTCAGATTCTGTAAAACACTTGATTTCAACGGCCTCAAGGATTTTAAGGTCTGGTATGAAGCAGGGAAGGGCGCAAAGTTCACCCCGGTGAAGGTTCTTACAGGAAAAGAGGATCCGGAGGAAGTTGCAAAGCTTTTGAAGGATGGTGCAAACGGGACACTGGAGAAGACCCTGGCCGGAACAAACATCTCAGTTCTTTCCTCAATAGTCGATAACATTAAAAAAAGCGATAAGATTACGATAATAGGAAGCGGCAGCGAAAACTTCTATGCCGAAGAACTCAAGAGAGTAATTCTGGAGGAGTTTCCTGATAAGACTGTCTCAGTCAACACAACTGAAGTTGATTCTCTTTCATATTCAATTGTTATCTCCCTCACAGGAGTCGACAAGGATGCCATGACTTATCTGATGAATGCCGTTCTTGCGGGTGGAAAGGTAACAGCCGTTACATCCGATGAAACATCGATTATAGGTAAGGCTGCCACCGACTGTCTGGTGATATCTGACGAAGTACTCTTCGAGACAGACAAACATCTTCTAGGACGTCTCGCCCTCAATGCCGTTATAAGCTACCTCTCGATTTTAATGAGCAAAGAAAAGCAGGATAAGACAGAGTAGAGGAAATGATTTCTTAACAGTATTATCCGGTTCGACAGACCTTGTCGTCTCAGCCTTTACTCCATCGGAGACGGAGTAACACTACTCATCGCCACAACAAAAGCGTCAACAGTCATATTCGCTCGTCTTGCCGCATCTTCAACGGAAAGGATATTATCTTTCACAAGTTCGGCCAAAATCTTAATTTCGCCGATTCGGATACTTTCGTTTCTCATATCTTCCATTGTTTTACACATTTCACTCACTCCATTCGGATTTTCTTCAAATTGAGTTTGGGAGTGCACAACATGAAGCGGGGTGAACGAGAAATACTTCGAATAGTTCTCATTAGGATACATCTTATTCTCCTCCCCTTCTTTTTTCTTACCGATTATTACTCTCTTCGGGATTGTGTACTGTTTGTCCTTCTTGTACTCTCTACCAACCTCATAGTGGACATAAACGGACTTATATTTCTTTCTAAAAACTATCTTCCCAGGTATATCTGGAATGTCAACAAGCTCAGTAAAAAACATACCATCTCCTTAGGTGGACGGACCACTAAAATAGTACCATAAGTAAAAACACAGTTCAAGAGCCTGTGGCTTATGAAATTTTTCTTTGTAACTTAATAAATTAACGAGCTCGCTAACGCCTACATTGAAGTAATCCCGAGCTTTTTAGTGGAACTTCCTATGAGTGACAAAGACAAACAATATAAGTAATAGACTCGACAGACTCGACAGACTTTTGTCGAGTACTCGATAAAAAATGTCGAGCACTAGACAGCTATATTTTTCTATTGTGAGCTTAAGTTGGAGGAGAAATGGCTATTTCTGTTAATGTTCAAGAATTACTGGATGCAAGTGTTGTTGAATCAACACGCATAGAATATAAGGAAGGATTTAATCCTGCAGCGATTATCAGGACCATATGCGCATTTGCCAATGACATAGACAACATCGGAGGAGGCTATATACTTATCGGAGTCGATGAGGAGAACGGCCGGCCGAAGTTTCCTTTGAAGGGACTTGGGACTACAGAGGTTGAAAACATTCTTAAGAAACTTCTGGAGTATTGCCACTTTATTGAGCCACTGCATGAACCTGTTGTGGAACCGGTGGAGTATTCAGATTCTTCTGATAACAGAAAAAAAGATCTTGTTGTTGTCTGGGTTCCAGCAGGGTACGGAAGGCCGTATAAGGCTCCGAAAGATGTGTTGAAAGAGAAAAGCATAAAGGAATTCTTTATAAGGAAGTTCTCCTCAAGTGTGGTTGCATCGGAACTTGAGACGAAGGAACTTTTCTATATCTCATCTTCAATCCCGTTTGACGACAGGGAGTGTCTTCCGGCTGAAATTGATGACATCAGTAAAGACCAGATAAGATCCTTCCTCTATGAAAGCGGCAGCAGAATGTATTCAGACTCTGAGAAGAAGACTCTCCTGTCACTTGCCGAAGATATGCGTCTTGTTTCCGGAAGCCCAGAAAATATGAAGCCTCTCAACGTAGGAATTCTGATGTTTTCTGATAATCCACAGAAGTATTTTCAGTATGCAAGAATCGAAGTCGTACACATTCCGGATCCTACAGGGACAGATATGATTGAAAAGGTATTTACGGGAACACTGCAGAACCAGCTGAGGAGTGCTCTTCAATACATAAAGGACAGCGTAATCAAGGAGGTCGTCATAAAACACTCCGACAGGGTGGAAGCCGAAAGGTTCTTCAACTACCCCTATGAGGCTCTCGAGGAAATCCTGGCTAATGCTGTTTATCATAGGTCTTACCAGAGAGAGGAGCCGATTACTGTTAGAATGAACTACCACTCCCATGCGGTGACTTCGTCGTCCTATGGAAATGGTATCTAAACAGTCGTGACAGTTACCTGTTTCCAACC
>CAVIUT010000109.1:0-6175 GCA_963646155.1 Eggerthellaceae bacterium
ATGCATTAGTCAGTGAAGCAGAGATTTCTATCAATGCTGGGAAGCTAAATACTGATGGGGACATAATGTGGGGTAAGTATAAAGGAGTATGGGTTGGTGTTATTAAAACATATGGCAAAATTGCAACTGTTTTTCCAGACAGTGAACAGTCTGATGATGTGAGGAGGTTTTAGAATGGACATAGAAAAGCTTAAAGAGGTTCTACAGAGAAGAATAAGAATATCAGAAGAATTACATGGATGTGACTATGGGTTGGATGAAGTATGGGCCGAACTTTGTAAGATTGCTACAGATGACTTTGATGGTTTTTCAAGCTTTCTGGTGAATAAGGCAACAGAAGCTGAGTTTCTATATATTTCTGAAATATTTGAAGACCTTGCAGGTGTCTACGGCAAGGAAAAAGTGCTTCCTATTTTTCGGGAGGCTGTTGATAAGTATCCTGAAATATCAAGGGAATACTATATCTATGGCGACCTGAAAGATATTGAGGAACAATATTGAGTATAACAAAAAGTAGAAGTTCCTACATTTCTACATTCTCTGATTCTGGCTCTTTCTTTTTGTGGACTTATTCACAGATCCATTAATTGGAGTGCAATCTGACCTTTTCGGAAGTATAGTTCTTTATTGGTAACCGGAAAAAATGTAGAATTCTACACTTTTTCCGATTTGGGTTGTTTTTTTGAATCATGCTGATCAGCTTTTTGCATGTCCGATGGCTTATGTGTATAAGGGTAGATTACAATTTCAAGTTTTCAGATATTACGATATATCTGCCACCGAGATAATCGAGTTCTACAGGGCACTTTGTACATCCGATTTTTATATCTCCCGTCTTCCTGTTCTGGTACCATTTCGGCTCTCCAATTCCACATGCCGGGCATTTTGTTTTCTCTCCGCAGCCGCCTCCGGAGACACAGTCGAGCTCGTCGTCGCTCATTTCACCTTTTCTGATAAGACTGTTGAAGTACTTGTCTGCATCCTTTTGGGAGAGAGTTATTCCTTCCTTTGATGCAAATGCGATAAGTTCATCAACGGACTTTGCATTTTTGACCTTTTTCAATAGAGCTTCGGCAATCATGGCTTTCCTTTTCCTTTGGAGTTGTTCTTCAACATTATATACGACATTTATCTTATTTTGTTAGATGATTTTCTTGTTGGATAATTTTTTAAAACTTGTTATATATAGTGCTCGGAGGCAATATGAGAATAAAGCTAAAGAATCTCAAGCGTGTTTATGGAACACTGCATGCCGTTGAGGATGTATCACTCGATATCCCCTCAAATACAGTATATGGAATAATCGGAAAGAGCGGGGCGGGAAAGAGTACGCTTGTGAGATTAATCAGCATGCTCGAAAAACCTGACGAGGGCGAAGTCTACTACGGGGATAAACGTGTTGACAATCTTTCGAAGAAGGAAATGATAGAAGAGAGAAGGAAAATCGGAATGATTTTCCAGAACTTCAACCTCTTCTCCTCACGTACTGCCGGGGAGAATATTGCCTACCCGATGGAAATATGCCATAAGGACAAGGCTTATATAAAACAGAGAGTGAGCGAACTTATAAAGCTTGTAGGACTCGAGGGAAGGGAGGATGCTCCAGTCTCCACACTCTCTGGCGGTCAGAAGCAGCGAATTGCAATTGCCCGTGCCCTTGCCACAGAGCCCGACATTCTTTTCTGCGATGAGGCGACAAGTGCTCTCGACCCGCAGACTACGCGCGCAATTTTAGCTCTTATCAAGGAAATCCAGAAGAAGATGAATCTCACCGTCGTCATGATTACCCACCAGATGGAAGTCGTCAGGGACGCATGCGACAGGGTTGCAGTTCTCGATCAGGGACGGGTAGTCGAGGAAGGCCTTGTTAGCGATATCTTCTCGTCTCCGAGAAGTGAAGTCACAAAGGACTTCATCTCCAACCTTACAACGCTCAAGGACTCCATCGTCAATTTCTCCGAAAAGAAGGGCCACTATACTCTCCGCTTCAGCTCGACAACGACAGCTGAACCTGTCATAAGTACAGTTACTGCAGAGACCGGTGCAATGTTCAATATCATGGCGGCAGGTGTGCAGTATATCGAGGGTAAACGCTACGGCGTCATGGTTCTCGATATCGGCCCGGATAAGGAAACAAGGAAAAAGGCAATAGAAAAGATAAAGGAACTTGGTGTTACGATTGAAAAGGTCGGGGAGGTGGATAAATGAATTCTCAGATAATCAAACTTGTTCTGACAAGTACAGGTCAGACTCTGGAGATGGTTTTCTTCTCAACTCTTTTTTCTCTTCTCTTGGGTCTTCCTCTGGGAGTACTTCTGCATGTTACGGACAAAGAGGAGAAGGGGGGAATTATCCCACATCCGATTCTCAATGAAGTATTAAGCAGGGTTGTCAATGTCCTCAGGTCATTCCCGTTCTTGATTCTCATGATTGTCCTTATGCCGCTTGCCCGTCTTATCCTCGGAACGACAATCGGAACGAGGGCTGCAGTTGTCTCTCTTTCAATCGCCGCAGCTCCATTCGTGGCGCGTGTAATCGAGACAAGTCTTGTTGAAGTTGACCCCGGGGTCATACAGGCTGCAAAGGCGATGGGATCTACAAACTGGCAGATAATCTACAAGGTGATGCTTCCCGAGGCACTGCCGTCACTAATAAGCGGTGTTACCCTCACCGTCATCAACCTTATCGGGTACTCGGCAATGGCCGGAACAATCGGAGGGGGTGGACTGGGAGACCTTGCAATCAGATACGGCTATCAGCGCTTCCGCCCCGACGTAATGGCTGCTGCTGTCATCGTCACAATTGTTCTTGTCGAGATAATCCAGTTTGCCGGCAATAAGATTTCTGCCGCTCTCTTAAAGAGACGATAAAAAAGAAAAGAAAATGCTTCCCTGAAGGCTGAAGAGGCTGGACGGGAAGATTTTTTTCACAAATAATTCAATATAACACAGATACTTGAGTTCTGATTTCTATTTCAAGGAATTAAAAGATGAGAAATTTTCTGTAAAATACTTGCATAAATATTTATTTTTTGTATATAGTTTGTGCAAGATTTAAGTGGAGGATATAAGACAATGAAAAAAACATCTTTTTCTATGTGCATGATGATGTCCTCTATGATGATGCCCGTCAGGGCATAGTATTACTTTATTTAAAACACCACCCATCTGTATTGAATGTTTAAAACCCCAAAAGGGATAAACTCGCGCTTTTAATTTCAAAGGAATATAAAAATGAAAAAACTTATTGCATTATCAATTATCGTATTACTCGCTCTCACCTCTGTTTTCGCTTCAGGTAGCAGTGAAACAAAGTCAACTTCATCCTCCACGACAAAGCTTGTCGTCGGTGCTACTCCCGAGCCTCATGCAACACTTTTAAACCTCGTTGTTGATGACCTTAAAGCTCAGGGAATCGAACTTGAAGTCAAGGAATTCACAGACTATGTAACCCCCAACGATGCAGTTGAGTACGGCGAAATCGACGCTAACTACTTCCAGCACATTCCGTACCTCGAATCATTCAACACAGAGCACGGCTATCATCTGGTAAACGCAGGCGGCATCCACATCGAGCCTATCGCACTTTATTCTGCAAAGTATTCGTCACTCGAGGAAATTCCTGACGGTGCAACAATCGCAATCCCGAACGACCCGACAAACGAAGGAAGAGCTCTTCTTCTCCTCCAGTCTGCAGGACTTATTACACTTAAGGACGGTGCAGGACTTGAAGCAGTTCCACTCGATATCGAATCAAACCCGAAGAACCTCAAGTTCACTGAGATCGAAGCTGCAACACTTCCGAGAGTCCTCTCAGATGTTGATGCTGCAATCATCAACGGCAACTACGCTATTCCTGCCGGCCTCATCGCAACTCGTGACGGCTTATATGTAGAGGGTGCAGATTCTCCGTATGTAAACGTCATCGCAGTCAAGGAAGGCAACGAAAACAACCCTGCAGTTCTTGCACTTGTTGAAGCGCTCAAGAGTGACGAAGTGAAGGCATATGTTGCAGAACACTATCCAAACGGTGAAGTTATCCTTGTCGACTGATTTCTTTTCACCTGTTCTTCCCCCTCTTTTACATAAAAGGCGGGGGATTTTTTCTGCCGTTTAGGCTACAATCTGGCCATGAATGAAAATGTAGTTGTTGTCGGAGGCACCAACACCGACCTTGCCGGTGAATCATTTTCCCCGATTGTAGGCGGAGATTCGAATATAGGGAAAGTCACATTCTCGCCCGGGGGAGTGGGGCACAATATAGCACTCAACCTTTCCTTGATGGGAGAGAATGTAACTTTCATCACAGCCCTCGGAGGAGATGTCTTCGGCTCTGTATTGAGAGAAAACCTTGCCCTTAAACTCGATATTTCCCACTCGCTTTTTACCAATCACCGTAGTGATATCTACCTGTATGTTGCAGATAGTGACGGAGATATGTACGTTGCGGTAAACGACATGGAGAATATAAAGAGACTCGATGAGACATTCATAAGGGAGAAGAAAGACATTATCTCCTCCGCCGACACAATTGTTATCGAGGCAAACCTCAATAAGGAGACAATTGCCGAGGTATGCTCATATAAGCGGGGCCTTGTACTTGCCGATGCAGTATCAACGCTGAAGGTTGACCGTCTTGTCCCTTCCTTCGATAAAATCGACATCTTCAAACCCAATTTAATGGAGCTCGGCTATCTATACGGTAAGGAAATTAAAACAGACGAAGAATTACTTTCCGCCCTAAACAGCCTCCTTGATAGGGGACTGGGTGCAGTTTTACTTACTCTGGGGAAAAGAGGCTCTGTTTATTTTTCTCCGGGGAAGGTAATATATTGCCCGTCGAGGACGATTGAGTGTGTGAACACGACAGGAGCCGGTGACAGTTTTCTCTCAGGCTTTGCTTTCGGCATGATTGAATGGGGCGATGAGGAGAAGGCCATCCGGGCGGCAACTGCTGCGGGTGAAATTACGATTAAATCCCCCGACACCGTTTCGAAAGAGATGGATAGGGAGAAGATATACAGCATTATGAAGGAGCTTGAAACATATGATGAAATACCTCGATTATTCTGATGAAGTGAGAGAAGCACTTGAAAACAACAAGCCTGTAGTTGCGCTTGAAAGCACAATTATTTCGCACGGAATGCCGTACCCGAAGAACGTCGAGACAGCACTCATGGTTGAGGATGAAGTAAGGCGTAACGGCGCTGTTCCTGCAACGATTGCAATCATCAACGGCAGACTTAAGGCGGGACTGAGCAAAGACGAGATTGAATACTTCGGCAAGAAGGGACTAGCAATAACAAAGACGAGCCGCAGAGATATCCCGACAATCATCGCAAAGAAGGAAGACGGCGCAACAACTGTTGCAGCAACTATGATTGTCGCAGCAATGGCTGGAATCGACATCTTTGCAACAGGTGGTGTCGGTGGAGTTCACCGCAGCGCCCAGACTACTTTCGATATCTCGGCAGACCTTGACGAGTTCACAAAGACAGGTGTTCTTGTTGTATGTGCCGGTGCAAAGGCTATTCTGGATCTTCCTCTTACGCTTGAATATCTTGAGACAAAGGGGGTGAATGTTGTCGGCTACACAACAGAAGAACTTCCTGCCTTCTATACACGTAAAAGTGGGCTCAATGTCACATGGAGACTCGATACTCCTCAAGATATAGCAGAAAGCTGGAAAGTCCAGAAGGATATCTACCCGAATACCGGACTTCTTGTCACCAATCCTATTCCTGAGGAATATTCGATGGATGCCGACTACATAAACAAGGAAATCGATGAAGCAATCAAGGAGATGAATTCTCTCGGCATAAAGGGTAAGGAGACGACACCGTACCTCTTAGATAAAATCCAGAAGCTGACAGGTGGTGAGAGCCTCGAGGCAAACATCAAACTTGTGCTGAACAATGCAAAGCTGGCATCCCAGATAGCATCGGCAATGAAAGCGATTTGAAGACAAAGCTCCCGGACTTATCCTCCGGGGATTTTTCTTTCCAACGGCAGAATGCTTTTCCAACATACACCTACATTGAGATGGAATATTGCTTGGGGCAATTCTCTTAAATAAAGGTTTCCCCAAAATATGCACTATAAAAAGCGCCCGTAAAGCATAAAAAACGGCCGAAAGTGGCCATCTATCCACTGATAAATATAGAAAACACGCCTCC
>CAVIUT010000110.1:0-6107 GCA_963646155.1 Eggerthellaceae bacterium
CATGAGCTTTTCAAGAGTATTGTATGATAGGACTGCAGAGTCAGGTACTCTGTAGCCGGTTTCTCTGAGAGTATCGAGTTCACGCTCAACGCTGACTTCGTTCTCAGTCAGGGAAGACTTACTGAATGCAGTGAAATGGTTACGAAGTAACACCGATTATTATGAATCATATTTTATCATATTTCCAACGCAGAATGAAAACCACCTCCATATCTATATCTATAGCCCAAAAAGATGAAAGATAAGAAAAGAAAGCATGAATTTTCTTGAAAGAGCTGTTTCCATAACCTAAACTTTATCTCGGGGGATAGATTTAATGGATAAACCGGCAGTTAATTGCATAAAGAATAATCCAATGAATATGATTCTCCCGTAGACTCAAATATTTCCACACTTTTACTTTTTGGGGCTATATGTTATTGCGAGGAAGGCAGCTCGTGCCTATGGCATAAGAGGGGTATAATGTTCAAAAAAATGTCATTTCAGCAGATTTATTCAGCACTTGTAAATGAAGATATCAGCGATTATCCGCTAGATAGTTATCGGCTCGGCCTGGACTTCGGTACAAGCTACACGAAAGCCACTTACTCATACAATAAAGACAGTAAAGGGATAAGGTTCGGTCTTGATAATAGAACAATTCCATCTGAAGTCTATTTCGATAAAGAGAATCAGACTCTTTCCCTCTTCAAAACAAATGACTCTCTCATTCCTATTCATTACTTCAAGGCAACCATGACAGGAAGGAAAGAATATGATGCGCTCAAAGAGAACGATGTTCTGAACATGATTGATGACATTGATTTGAAAAACAACTTTGAGTTCATCTGCGGCGTATTCTTCCTTGCCAACATCATCTTCTACTCGAGTCTTTATGTCTCTCATTTCTATCATGTTAAAGCATCTGCCTACGTTTCAATGGGAATGCCGATGAGCTGGAATAATATGAATGCCCCAATCTACAACAAAGCTATCTACAGTGCAATTATGCTCCTCTACACCAAAGCAGGAAACGACTTTACAACACTATCACTGAGAGATATCTACTCCAACCATATTGAGTATATCGGAGACTACAGCGATAAGTACTTTGACCCGAAAAGTCCAGATGCAGCGCACATGACACTGCCGGAAGTTGTCAACGAAGTCAACTTCCTTCTGGATAAAAAGACTATCCCTGTAGGTGATTACTGCATTGTCGATATCGGAGGAGGAACTGCAGACTTCGCCTACATTACTAAAGAGGATCTTATCTTGACAAAGAAGAAGTTCTTCTATTGTAAATATGCAGTTGTAAGAGAACTTGGTGATGAAATCCGAAAGAGAGAAGAAACTGACGGGAATATAGAAAAATACAAATCCAACTTTTCTTCTGCCTTCTCGAAATGTTGTGTAAAGGGAAAACAATTAAATGGTCGAAAAGGCAAAATAACTGTAAAAACCTACCTTATGGGAGGAGGAGCTCAAACAAGCGGAGATTTCTATAAGTCTATTATTCTTTCCCCCGAGAACACGAAGCTTCTGGATCAGACTAATATTGAGATAAAAGTATACACACAAAAAGATGACTCCTTACGTTACGTAATCGCCAATCAGCTGGCAAAGAGTGACGAGGGTGTAAAACTCCTATCGGGAATTCCTCTCCACTGAATAGAATCATTTGTCGATAATGATGATTCCCAACGCCTTTTGAATCATTCGGGAATCAGGATGTCTCTTATCTTCAATTGACTCAAGTGCTTCATCCCATCGCTCTTTGTTTTTCCTGATTTTACCTTCGTCTGCAGCTATAGTTTTATGTTTTTCTCTTATTGCCTTTTCAAGATTATCTCTTAAAAACAGATCCTTTTGCCTGTAGACATTGTTTATTCTCTGGATACTCTGATTGCATGAAACCTCATTCTTTTCAACAAGATCATTTAATAACTTAGTTTCAATCTTCTGATATTCATCTTTACAGAGTTTCATTGCTTCGATACGCCCATCTCCGACAGCATCTATATCATGCAGTTTGGCGTCAGCTGTTGTACCAGAATAGATTGCATTGCTTAAAAGATAGTCAGCATCATCACGAGATAAAACATCTTTAGTGTGTACACCGACAGCTTCTGAAATCAATTCGTTCTTTTTCTTAAGCCCCCCAAGAAATTCAAGTGAACAGACATAGAAAACATAAGCATCATCTATTAACTCTTTGCTCTTATCAATTGTAGCAGCAGGAATATGGAATATATAACAGTCAGCGTTTTTATGCTTGCTATCAACTATACTGTCAATCCACTTTATGAATTGGTGTGAAACATCAATTTTCCAGGTAGCTGTTGTAACCTTACTGCCTGGAAACGAGCATGAGATATATTCTCCTCCCGGAATATATTCTCTGCTCCCGTTTCTATCTAGAAATGCTTTAAAGTCTTCTTTATCCTTATTAGAAAGCCTTAACTCCCATAATCCGCCTGCTGAACTCTTCTCGAGTGACGAACCGTTACCAAACCTGGAAAGAAAATCCTCTATATAATATTGATAATCTTCATCCTTAAGATAACGGTGATTGGTCTCTGCAGAGTTTACATAATCAATAAGACGATCGTTATAGCTCTTCGTAAGTCCTATGTCCTCCTCAAGCTTCTTCTTATCAACTAGGGCATTAGCAATACGATTAATCTTATTCTCCTGCTCTTTTAATTTATCTTTATCCGTCTTTTTGGACTTCATCAGTTCAAGCTGTATTTCGCTTGTCTCTTCGCCTAGAACTTCATCTATTTCGCCGATTGCCTGCTCGCATACATTTATCTTTTTATAGAGAATATCAAGGACCTGATCTTCTACTGTATTGGAGCAGCACATGTTGATAATAAATATTTTATCCGACTCCTGTCCGATTCTATCGATTCTTCCAATTCTCTGTTCAAGCCTCATGGGATTCCACGGGAGGTCATAGTTAATCTCGATTCTGGCGAATTGCAAATCAATACCTTCAGCTCCAACCTCGGATGACAGAAGGACATTCACTGCCTTGTTTTCTTTAAATGCCTCCAGCTGACTCCTTTTTTCCTCCGCCTTCATTCCACCGAGAATTAACGCAGTTTTAATCCCATTCTCGTTGAGCCTTCTTTCAAGGTACTTAAGAGTACCACGGAAGAAAGAGAAGACAATTACCTTCTCGCCCTCAGCAAGTTTCTTTTTTAATGCATCTAGAAAGTGATTGAACTTGCTGTCTTTTCTCTCCAGTAAGGAAATATCTATATCAGCAACACAGGGAAATGTTGGAGAAACATGATTTTTATTATCATCTTCATCAGACTCATTTTCATACTCCTCTCTTTCCTCTTCATCGAGGATGTCATGTCCTATTGGATTAAGTATTATATCTCCCCTTTCCTTCCATCTTGTTATTGCTGCAGGAATACAGCTCGCCATCTCTCTCTGTCTTGTAAGAATACAGAATGCCCAGAATTTATCATCTCTTTCCAAGAGCTTTTCATGAAGTTCAAATGTTGCTCTGTCATAAACATCCTTCTCTTCTTTTGTTAGCTCAAACTTCACAACATGGGGTGTTCTCTGTGCAACCTGTTCCAGCACATCAGTTTTCTTTGAGCGGGTGAATACGTCACTATAGAAATATCTCTGCACAACTTCGTCATAGAGTTCCATTCTTCTATGGTGTCCTTCTTCAGTTCCTCCAAACACCAAATCAAGCTCATTGTCAATCTTGCTATAGAATGTATCTGTAGCATAATACGGAATTTTCCTTATCTCTTTCAAAAGTTTCCTTACTTCAGCTTTCCTCTTTTCAACTTCTGTTTTTCCTGGTATTGAATGAAAAAGATGAGCAAGCTGAACTAGATTTTTATTTCTCTCATATTCATAGCCGAATTCCTTCTTATCAAAGAACTTATCTGGTGAAAGCAATACAAGAAGATTAAAAAGTTCATCAGTTTTTCCGTTTATTGGTGTTGCACTTAGCAGCAGCATCCCTTCCGATACTTCATTAAGCCTGGTTGCCGTTTTGTTGTTTGCGGTTTCTTTGTGCACTAAATAGTGGGCCTCATCAAATACAACAAGATCAATCAATTTCTTCTCTGGATGTTCATCGCGGTATCTTTCGAGGTAATTATTTAGATTATGTGCAGCTGTCGGTTTTGCATCCGGTTTAAGCTCTCCATAATGGATACCACTAATGCTTGTTATCAAAGCAAATCCACGGCCGGGATTCTGGTCTTCAAGCTTTAATCTCGTCAAAAGATCGTCTGCACCTACTATATCGGCATCAATACCGAAGAAATATTTCATATCGCGCTGCCACTTGTCACGAAGCATGGCAGGAACTACGACAAGAAGGCGACTTGCATCATCCCTGGCAACAAGCTCTTTCCAGATAAGCAGTGCCTCAACAGTCTTACCCAAACCGACTTCATCGGCAATGAGAAGTCTTCTATCTATTGAGGATATAAACTTAATCATCGGTTTCAACTGGTACGGAAGGAACTGTATGTTCCCCTGTTTCATTGAATAAAAAATGTTTGTAAATTCACCTTTCATTCTCAGAAAAGTCATATACTGTCTGTATTCTGTGAAGTCGAGAAATCCCTCGCCTTTATTGAATTTCTCTTCAGGAGTTAAAGGTTCTTCAATCTTCACTAATTTACTGTCGGTAATAAAAACAAGCTTACCATCTGCAAGCCAAACCTCATACTGTATACCGGCAATGGGATGCTTTTTCGTATTGCCGGTTATTTCTCCAAGCTGATTTGAGTTTTTATATATTACTTTGTCGCCTTTTTTAAATATCATATGTAGTATCCTATATACACGAGGTTTTTTGGGTAGCATCAAACTCCGAAGACTTCGGAAAATACAGCTGCATTTCCAGAGTCTTCCATAAAGGGATTTACATAGATGGCAAATTCGATTGTCTTGAATCTATTGGTAAATTTCTCTTCAATCACCTTTTTAAAAGCTTCTGCCACGATACGCGGAGGATTATGAAATGCCCCGCAGCCGAATGCGCCGAGAATTACGACTTCGTTACCCTCTCCGGAGGCAACGGATAAAATCCTCTCCGCCCTCTTTACGTGTAAAGCCGTAAGCTCGTCATCCGCAAGGCTCACGCAGCCCCTCTCTCCGGGGTATTTCGGCCACTTAAGGTCCGGCGCGGCTGTTGTTATAACATTTACGGGAAACCAATACTTATCATCCAACGCCACAGGATAGAGTTCATCCTGCTTGAAGACGATTACATCGGGCGTGTAGATTGTGTCATCGGTGTTGCGTCTGTCAAAGCCGTTACGGTGTGGCTCATAATAATTATCCCATAGGTACTCTGTCTTAAGACAAGGATAGAGTGTTGACGAGCGGCAGAGACTCTCTTCCTGGGCAAACGAGCCTCCCGTCACTCCTCCTCCCGGAGATACGGCAGAGGCGAAATTGAGAACAGCTGTCTTCATTCCCTTATATCCCACCGCAGCTTCGAATGTACGCTTTCTGGAAACAACAATCCTCGCTTTATCCGGGTATGTGATATCATAAGAAGGAATATAATCGTCGCACTCAAGAATAAGTTTTTCTTTCTCAATGCTCTCAATGACAGCTCTTGATAGAACAGAACTCTCCACTATTCTCCTCATCGTATCTTCAAATATGTATTTGTTATCTCTTTTGTCCATTACGTCCCTCCATGTGAGTATTTTTAATTATACCACTTTTTCAATTCTAATTAGTCGCCTATCAGGCGACAAGAAATATATTTACTTGAGAAACTCCGGAAGATGATCAAGCTCGAAGACAAAGATTGCGCTGTCGTCGATATCGTGGTCCATAAGTTCTTCAAGATTGTCCCATGTGAATACCGGCTCGGGATTAGGGTTTTTACTGTTGGGAGCGAGCGCTTCATCGATGGACATGCCGTCAAGAAGATGAGCCTCCCAACTCTCTCTATCAGAACTATAAACCTGGTCGCCACAGAGAAAGAGGCGATGACAGTTTACAATCGGCTGTATGTACTTCTTCACGGCATCGATGTATTTCTTGAGGTCGTGAAGAGTTCTCTCTGTGTATTTTGAGAGAAACGATATAAAATTGAAGAACCTGTCATTGGAGAAAAAGAG
>CAVIUT010000111.1:0-6101 GCA_963646155.1 Eggerthellaceae bacterium
ACCCAAACAGGTCAAAAACAATATTACAAAGTTTCCTGAGGATTTTATGATTCAAGGGAATGTCGACTTGAAATGGCTTTCTTGCATCCTTTCTAAATTCGCTTTCCAATAACGAAATCTCCCATCTCGGCACTGTAGACTACCTCACGCAACTCATTATATTTCAGTGAAATATCTTCAGCGAGCAGTAACAACAGTTTTATGAATGTAGAATATTCATTACAGTATTATCAAAATAGAGATTGTCTAACCTTCCACCTTTCTCAAGTTTGTGTCTTTTATAGAGGAAAGACAGAGAGATTCCATTCCAGTAAGAAAGGCAATCCGTCAGCTTAGCGCACCAACCTCAACAATGACTGTCAAATCTTCTACACCTTTATTAAAACTCAGAACAAGTGATTTGATAATTTTCTCAGCAGCGCTCTTGGCTGAATCAAAGTAATAGGGATTTGTATATAGTTCGTCATATATTCTCAGATAGGCCTCATTGAACTGACTCTCAGCTATGTCGACACCATACTTATAGCTTTCGTTGGCGCCCGAATCCGCAAAGAACAGAGACTCAGTGTCATTATAATCCAAAGAGAAGTTATCTTTGTCGATTGTTACCTCCGGAGTCTTCACAATGACAGTCTTTCGTGCTTTATCAATTAGGAATTCGCTTTTCTGCAGATCAACAACAAAGTCTCCGGTTCCTGTGAATTTCGTCCAGGCTGTTATCCCTTTATTGTTGTTTTTCTCATTTTCGGTAATGACAACAGAATCAGATACAGTAAGCACATGCAGTACTGCTTTATCTTTAATTTCCTGAATGCTTATATCGACACGCGCACTCACTGTAACCTTCTGGGACTTACATGCCACAGATGTTATAAATAAGGCCAGAAACAATCCAATGGCGCCAACAAAAATATATATGAATATTATCCAGTTGGAGGGATTCTTCACAGGAACGGGTTCGCCAGACACCTCTTGACTCTTAACCTGGACTTGATAACGGCCGTCAGAGCAATCTCGGAAAGGATTTTTTGTACTTTCCAATGATTCTTCTTTTTTTATTTCATTTTGACTTTTAATCAATTCATTGTTGTTCATACAATTCCTCCAGCTCACAGGAAATAGAGAACAGTTTCACACTGCTCAACACTCAACGAATCTATGAGCATCTGTATCTGTGTCTTTGCACTCTCTTTTGCCATACTCAGGAGCCCGTCTGCATTCGATATCTCCTTTTCAACAGCTGAAACACTTTCCTTTGTAATTGTGAGATATTTCTCGTAGCCCTCTTTTGCAGATCCCGTAAATGAACCTTTCTGGTATTCATCCAGTTTCTCCAACTCATCTTCACGAACCATGAGCGTAGATTCAAGAGGGGGGATACCCACCAGCAACTTATAACCGCCATTTTCGGAACTACCGACACAGTCAATCTCAAGATTTGACAGGTCCACTGTGTATACGGCGGTACCTGGGACAGTATAGAGGGATGCATACTGGACATTATCTTTTTTCGATATGAATATCTGTCTGTTAACCTGAACGGATGCTGTCATAACCTCAAGTTTTCCAATCTGCTTTACTTCCGTTATGTCTATCTCAACTGCAGAAGTATCAGTATTCTTCGAATTTACATAGCGCCCGATGAAAATCCCGGACACAATTGAAAGACCAAGTATTAAGATTATGACTATTGATTTCTGTAGTCTGCCATTATCCATATCAATTACTCCTTGCCCTTAACTATTTTAAAATCATCCAGAGTCAGGGTCTTTCCATCCAATGAACTGTCTATTGTTATACTTCCGCTCATTTCATCTTTCGGTAGAATATTCTTAATGAAATTGGGTCCCTTGTACCCTTTCATATTTCCAAGTTTTACTGTTATCTTGTCGCCCTCTCTGAACTGGTTATTACCATAATCCAGCTCTTTCCCATTGTTTTCATATTTGCAGTCACCCTTATCAGGATGAATGTTCTCTAGCTTTATTGTAACAAACTTCTTGATTTTGATTCCTTTGAGCGTCTTATCCAGATCCTTGTAGCTGATATTCTTTACAAAGGAAGAATCCTGACCTTCGATGTAATATCCGGTCACGGGTTCGACTATCAGAGTAACGATATCGGTATCCGCCATAAAATGCGATTCATCGATGACGGTATCCCCTATTTTCAAAGTTACAGTTGCATTATCAAGTTCTCTCTTAACAAACTGCGATGCTTCAATCATCTTTATACTTACACTTATTGTCTTTACATTTGCTGACTTCCCACTCTCGGAAAGATGTCCTGTTATTGCCGGCAAGACAGAGTGTTCCCTGAACTCTGTTCTAGCAACCACTTTGCCAGATTCTTTATTGTCTCTGTCCTTATAACGCCATGATATTTCAAGGACTTCCCCATCATCTATCTGGTGACCACCAAGAACAAGACAGAGATTCTCCGTAGTTGCCACTTTGTTTTCCCATTGTTTGCTCTTTTCACCGTCTTCGTAGATTTTAACACGTTTGCCGTTCTGTTCAAAATAGAGGAAGAATGTACCATTTGCAGATTTGATGACAGACTTATCAACATCAACAAATAATTCAGGTTTTTCATCATCAAGTTCATTACATTCAATAGGGCTGAAGGTTTTTACCGATGAGTTTTCATCCATCCATATCACGCAAGAAACCCGATTGTTTTCCTTTTTTGTATATGTCCATCCGTCCACCGTTTGTTCTTCAAACTCAGGATACTTAAACCCCGGATTACACTGCGTATACTCATACTCGAGTTCTACTTTGCCTCCTTTTTTCGAAACAGATATTCTCAGAGAGATATCTGCGGAAGAGTTCCTATCCGAAGTCAACAACTTGCCTCCATAATAATATCTTACACTACCATAGTGAGGCTGCTTCAGGATAATGGTTTTCTCCACGGTATCACTCTTCTTGACGAAGTCGATACCAAGGTTGAACTGATAATCATCATCCTCGGTTGTTATGGTAATTGTACCGCTTGCATTGCCACTGACCATATAATCATCAGAAACCGGGGAAGCTACCCAGTCAACCTTGTCCCCAACATTAATGAACACACTGCCTTTCAGTACTATTCCATTCCTTCTGTAAGAGACTGTGCCATTTACAGTAGAGTCACCAGAGCCAAAGTCATACCAGAAGCCTGGCTTATCAGAACAGTCAAGTTTAAAATCTGAAGGAGATGTTCCCTCACTAATTACTATTGTTGCAGTTCCAGTGAAAGGCTGCCCGTTCAACGTTATTGAAACATCCTCTGGAATGGTACCGGTCATGACGACAGACACCTCATTGCCATAGCTCAGGAAATCACCATCATTGATTCTTCTGCCGGCAAGATAATAGCCTACCTCCATGCCTTCTCTCTTCATATTTTCTATCTGGGACTGTATTCCGCTTACACGATATCCGTCTTTCTTTATCACTTTTATTTTGTATAGAGATTTAACATCGTTGTAAGTGAGAGTCGTATCAAACTCTTTTGTTACATCTTCACTATCATATCGGCCGAGAACCCCGTCATCATCATAGAAGAATACCGAAAGCTTCTGGTTCACAGACCCCCTCGGAATTATAATCGATATGGCACTATCCTCCTTGACTTCAACTGAGATTTCGTTCTTTAGGCTCAAACGTTCACCGTCTACATTGATTATTATGTTGGAATTCTTGAGTTCTTCATTGGTGAATCCTTCAAATTCAATCTGAAATGAAGCTACCTTTTCCTCCACGATGTTGATTTTGTAATTGAAAACAGAGTTATCTTCAGTAACCTTTATTTCAGTCACCCATTGATTTTCTGTGGCTACGCGGTTAACAATCGTGAGACCGTTGTCATTTGCAACGACATAACCCTTTTCGGTATAGATGAAGAAAGTCTCTCCCTTCTTGAATTTCAGATTTTCTATTTCATCTCTACCATACTCATCACCCTTATAAAGAAGCTTTACAAAACGTTCCTTCCTGTCCCCGAGTGATATCCTCGTATACCTATTAAGGTTGATTGTATAATCCAGAACAGGAGATGAATCGCTTCCTGCTTTCTGAATGCTGAATATGACCTTACCGTTGCTCTCTGCAAGTTTTCTCGGGTTTGAACTTACAAAGTAATAACTTGAATCATCATATTCAAAACTGACTGCAAAATCAGTAACGGAAGAAATCTCGAATGTCCTGCCGGTATCAAGATTATCCCTGTTAACTGTCCAGGTTCCTGCAACAGTCTCCCCATTGCAGACACTCTCAAGAGTAAGAACAAAAGGGGTTCTTTCAAGAACAGGTTCCACCGACCATTCCTTCAAAGTTCCCAGATTCCCCAAAGTGAAATAAAGTCTCCCTTCGCTGTCAGTTTCAAGTTCTGTAAGCCGTATGTCACTCTTGTTACCATCATATGACCGGAGTTTAATGGAATTGATTTCGATGTAATCAGAGCCAGCATTAAAATCAACATATATCTTGTCTTCCGAAGATACAGAATAAACAGATGACAAATCAACAACAGTCTCTTTTCCATCGCCTGCTATGACATATTCAACTTTCGCCAGTGAATTATTGTTGAAAAAAGATAAGTTATAATTCTTGGCAGTCAAGAGAGAAAGCGAAAAGCACATAAATAATAAAATCGTTTTAAACTTTTTCATGACAGTCCATTAAAATGTATAAAATGCAACTATATTCTGCTGCTGTTTGGAGCATGCAGAAACAACAATGACCAGAGCGATAATACAAATGAGAATAATGATATGTGTTTTTTTCATACTTTCCCTTCCCTATCTAATTTAACCACCATAACAACAATCTCTCAAACAAAAAAAATACGTTCATACTGTTTTTGTTGATTTTCTGAGTGGTGGCTAACCATATCGGGTCTCCAGATCTTCTATCGAACACTTCAGCTCAATTACAAGCCACTCTGGCGATATCAGGCGTGCACCATTCCCCATGTATCTCAGCCATCTCAGGACTTCGCTCTCCCCTCTTGTTACACACTTAAAATGCACCAAGCCATCGCTATCAGGTTCCGAAAAGGAGACTCTGTCCTGTGGCCACTGACGTTCCATGAGGGACATTGCATTCGGCTCATCGAGAAGAACCTCTATCTCGAAAGGCTCTTTCCGCTCGAGACCGAAAGGATCACAGAGAGAATACTCCAAATCAAAGCCTGCCTTACGTTCGAAATGCTCTTTAAGAGCTGTAAGGCTCTCTATCCTCTCGACTGCAAGTTTCGACCAACAATCAGATTTCCTTGTCTCCACAACCGTGTAGGTACCGCCGTACCAGGAGAATACTGTCAAGGGCATTATGTCATAACATTCCGTCCTATCTTCTGCTACTTTGTATACTACACTGCATACTGTATGTCGCCTGACAGCATCACATAGCATGGAGATTATCTGAGTCTTGTCACTCTCGCTCTTCTTCGGCAAATCAAGAAATGAATGTACAACACTTACAGCCATCCTCTCGAGAGCCCCTTGTTCATTCTCATCAACGTCGGCGACATGACCAGCGAATGAAAGGAGCGTCTGCATCTTCCTATGAAGGCCGTTTATCCTGTCCTTGAGAATCGGAACGGAACTCTCTGCGTTTGTGAAGAGAAACTCTATAAGGAGCTTCTCGTCATTGTCGAAATAGAAGTCATCCTTAAGAAGGGGGAGATTGTCAAAAATGTTACGGGCGATATGACTGTCTTCCATATCGAAGAAGTAATAGACTTCACGGCCCCGGGTTTCGCTTGTGAGAGGGAAACCCATTGCTTCGACTGCTCTCAGATAGCGGTAAACACTCGCTCTCGAAACACCCATCAGTGAAACAAGATTACCGACAGTCTTCCCTCCCGGAGCCTGGAGGTAGCGTATAAGTGCATACAGCTGAAAGTTGACAAGCTTACCCTTATATACCTGCATTGTCCCCCTTGTTCTCCTTCTTAAGAGAGATTTTAGGTATGATGTGTCTCAATATCTGATACACATCCTCAATAAAGAGGTCTTTTTCGTTCTCCAGGTGTGAGGGGGTCTACACAGTATCAAAATCTGTCTCGCTTTCTGTACATATTGAGGGTAAGATAATAAAGGAGAGAAAGAA
>CAVIUT010000112.1:0-5993 GCA_963646155.1 Eggerthellaceae bacterium
ACTCGCCATATTCTATGTACAGAATCGAAGCAATTATCGAAAAGGATATAATTTCACACTCATTGACTAAGATAAGGTGGAATTATCCTTGATGTGTCAAACCATTGACATCAATATGGTTCGTCAAGGCAGTTAGCGGGCGCGATTGCAAATCCAGTTATATCAATTCTTTAAAGAACCTATTGGAACAACGAGGACTCCGTCAGGTCGTCTATAGGCTCTGCTTCCTACTGCAGTCAATACCATCAAAAAGGAAGGAGTGTTCATTTTTTCGCAATCAATGTTCTGGCTAAGTTTAAAAAGAGACTCAGCACCTTTTTCGATTAGACTATCTCCGCCGAGTTTTATCTCAACAAGTCCATATTTCCCGTTTCTGCAATGTATAACAGCATCACACTCAAGATTGGATTTATCCCTGTAATGATAAACATCAGCATCAATTGAGTCGGCATATACTCTAAGGTCTCTAACAGCAAGAGTTTCAAACAGAAATCCCATTGTTTCAAGATCTGATACAACATCTCCAGGCCCCAGACGAAGAGAAGCAGTAGCAATGGACGGATCTGTGAAATATCTTGTATCTGAAGTCCTGATTGCAGTCTTAGAACGCAGTTTTGGATTCCATGCTTCCATATCTTCAATTACAAAAATCTTCTTCAGTGCATTTAGGTAACTTGCAATGGTATTTCTAGAACTCTCCATAGCCTCATTTGAACCTACATCACTGATGATGGATTCTATAGTAGCCTGGGTTCCTTGATTTCTCGCAAGAGATTTCATCAAGCGTCTGACAAGCGGAGTATTTTTTCTTACCCCATCAACCCTCGTTATGTCCTCTTCAGCAACAGCATCTACATAATCAATGGCCTGCCTTAACGCAACCTCGTCTGAAACATCTATAGAAAGCGGCCATCCTCCACGGCATATAAGGAATGCTATATCATCAAGAGATAATGATGCCGTCCCCCTAACAATGCCTTCTGGTTCATTAAAGAGAGAGAAGAGAGAGACATCTCCGGTTGATTCTCCCGATTCATAAAGACTCATAGGACGCATCTTCATCCAACTGAAGCGCCCTGTTCCTGTATGATGTATCTCATCAGTATTTCTAGGAACAGCTGAACCGGTGAGAATATAAAGCCCAAACATCCTTCTATGGTCAATCGAGAATCTTATTGCATCCCAAAGTTTCGGAGCAAGCTGCCATTCATCTATAAGTCTTGGATTATCTCCTTCAAGGAGAACTTCCGGATTGATTTCAGACAGCATTAGATTCTCCCGAAACTGTTTAGGATCATTTATGTAAATGATACTGGAAGCCTTCATTTCCGCCGTAGTGGTCTTGCCACAGGCTTTCGGCCCCTCGATTAATACCGCACCTTTGGCTTCAAGCTTCTTCTCAAGCACATCATCTGCAATTCTTTTTCTATATCCTATCATAGGAATCCTCTTGTTTCTTCATATTGTATATATAATTAATCACATTTGTCAACTTTCGTTGTTCAAGTTGGCTGATTTTCGTTGTTCAAGTTGGCTGATTTTCGTTGTGCAAGTTGGCCGATTTTCGTTGTGCAAGTTGGCTTTCTGTTATGGCTTCTCATCAAATTTGTCTTTGTCCAGTATTTTTATGACCTTCGCCGGATTTCCGACTGCCACTGCATAATCCGGAACATCCTTTGTAACGACTGAAGCAGCACCTATAATCGCATGTTTTCCAACACACACGCCGGGGAGGATAGATGCACCGGCACCAATCCTTGCTCCACGTTTTATCAGTACAGGCCTGCATGTAAGAACATGCCTCTCATATGCATCATGATTGTTTGATAAGAGCTGAACATTTGCTGCAATCTGTACATCGTCTTCAATGGTTATTCCACCTCTAGCCATTGCTAGTAGATTTGAGTTGATAAATACATGCTTTCCAATCTTCATATTGCCGAGAGCAGCTCCTCTTATTGGTGCCATCACAAAACTGTCTTCTCCAAGATTCTCACCAAAGAGCTCTTTGAGTAGAAAATTATACTCATCTGTGAAAGGCATAGTGCTATTAAGCCTGAACATCACCTGACTTATCCGTACTGTTTATTTTGTTTCCTCGGGATTTAATAGCCTTGTATCTACCCTGATTTCCTCACATTCCATTCAACGCCCTTCCTTAATCCACTTCATAAGTGCCTCTTTTGCGTCATCCACACTACTACCGTAGATTGCAATACCTTTCTCTACGACAGCGCCTTCTGCAGCCTGGGCAATATCACGCTCTGAGTTCGATAGTCCACTTCCCTCGTGTGTGCAGAACGGATGGATTTTCTTACCGCAAAAGTCAAAGCTCTCCAGAAAGGTATAAACTGCCATAGGCATTGTTCCCCAATAGTTCGGATAGCCGAGGTAGATTTCATCATAGTCGTCCATATTCTCCGGAAGGGGAATAAGCTCCGGTCTTATCCTAAATTCTCGCACAATCTGTAGCATGAATGAGACAGAGAAGATTGACTATAAATATGTGTACGAAAAGTCCAGAAAACTTTACAGGGTTGTTGTGGACAGGCCCACTTACAATAAAGAGACAAAGAAGACAACTCATCACTATGAGACTGTCGGTAAAGCAAAGGAGAAAGGCGGAGAAATAGAGTTCGGCTCGAAGTATGCTGCTATACACGACATTGAAGAAAAGGAAGAGAAAGTTCCTGCAGTAAAGGAAGTCATTCCGTCGGGAGAGACGCTTGTTGTTGAGAAAGCAAGTAAAGAGGTCGGACTTAATAAGACTCTTGTCAGTGCCTTCGGGAAAGAGAAAGCTCAGAAGATTGAAGCGCTTGTCTTCTATTTGCTCTGTACTGGCGACACGATGATGGACTCAGAGGAATGGTGCAACAGCAGAAATCTCAAGGGACTTGCCGGTCCGAGAATCAGCGAGCTTTTCCCGACAATCAACGAGACAACCTGCTCATCCTTCTTCTCAGAGTGGGTGAAGGCGAAGGCAAAAGACAAGAGTGTCTGTTATGACATAACGAGCGTAAGTACATACGCTACAGATATGGATATTGCCGAATACGGTTATAACAGGGACCATGAGAAATGGCTGAAGCAGATTAACCTTGCCATGGTTACGGATAAGGAGAGTCATATACCTCTGGTATTCAGACCTTTTAACGGAAGTTTAAGCGACAGCCAGACTCTGATAGATACAGCAAGAGAGTTCGAAGGCTACGGGGCAAAGCCGTATGGTTTCATAATGGACAGAGGATTCTGGAAGAAAGTGTTTCTCGATTGTTAGCAACGGGATAAAATAACCATTTTACAACGGGATAAAACAACCAATTTCCATCGGAGAAAAAGAACCATTCCTTATCAGTTACCCTTTCAGCCTGAGCTGAGAAGGGTTTAAAAAGTATACAAGATGTCTGTTTGTGTCTCTCTTTGGTTATCCACACAGAATCAACTAATGACCAGATTACAAGTGGTTGTTATTTTCCGATTCTTTGTGGTTTTTATTTTCCGTTGCTCAGTGGTTCTTATTTATCGTTGTTTTGTGGCTCTAATTTCCCGGTGCTAACACGATATGCTGTATGAGAAAAGAATCAAGGTCTGCATTCCCATTCCTTCATCAGTCGGATGGGCGAAAGAACTGATAAAAAAGCACAAGAATGATGTGTTTACCTCTTTTTATGAAGACGAACAAGGAAATATTACATTCTGCTATACAGTCTATGATCCACAGGGGGAAGGACGTAAAGTCTGGGCACATATATATTACTCCCCGTCGGTAGCGTAAACAAAGAAAGCGAAATTCTGTAAGGAATATGCACAGAGGAGAAAGGAACTGGAAGAGGACAGGCCAAACGAGAAGTACAGGTCGTTCTATGATGAATATTTTACTGTTTCGAGGAAAGGACAAGGAGGAAAACCTCATGTCACGGAAAAGAAAACTTTAAGCGATATCCTCAATGAGAATCTTTTCGGCTACTGGGTTCTCTATACCGATATGGAGAAGGACGCAATAAAGGCCCTGATAATGTACAGGGACAGGACTTACATAGAAGCCGGCTTCGATGATCTCAAGGGAGCAACGGATGCGAGTAGACTCAGAACTCGTAAGTCAGAGTCCTTATATGGAAGGCTCTTCATTCAGTTCTGTGCCCAGATATTGAGAACAGTGCTTAGAAATAAGATACGTTTATTTGATGCTGATACGAAGAAGTATGCCTCGTCTCCGGATACACTCCTGAAGAGAGTAAAGAGTTATTCAAAGGTGGAGTTCAGTGGAAAGTACAAGCCGCAGTATTCTGCTCCGACAAAAGGGCAGAGACTCATATTCAAGGCATTAGGGATAGAGGTGCAGAATTCATCACGGGATTATGATGGCGATGCATCGGAAACTGAACGTAACCTCAGCCAATAGAATGGGTTCATGAGTATTATGTACAACGGATGTCGGATAGGAGAGAAGGATGAACAGGATCGATAGGACTAAGCTGAAGAATGCATGTACTGACTTTGATAGAGATGTCAGAAGAGCCGTCTATATATTCAATAATGAGGTTGAGCTGATGAAGGATGAAGAGGATGAGAAGTTGGAGAGGCTTCCTTCCCAGCTCCAGAATTCCGCCAAGGGAAATCAGCTGAGTGAGTCAGTCACTCTGCTTGCTGATGTTCTGGAGAAGATTGAGAATCTTTCCACTTCCCTTGATGATATTACAGATGCGCTTGGAGTACAGTCAGCGTTAATTACGCCTCAACAGCCGATGCAGCAGGCTATAAGTCCCGGCGGAAAGGGAAAAAGCTTCCACGCACTGTTCCCGGTAAGCCTTATGAAGGAACTGAAGGTTGAGTCTCTGAGGAGAGGAATAAGCATGAATGAACTTTTGTGCCGGACACTTCAAACCGAGCTGGAAGGCAGGGAATAAGGGGATATATACAACGAATGTCGGATATCTGTCCATAACTTCAGAGGACTCTATTCAATGGAAAAGGCAAGCTGATTTTGATGAGGTTCGGGACAGGGTGCCGGCGTAGTGCTACAATTTGCGCGAGAATTTAGGTTACCAAATGAAATGCATGAAAAGCGGAAAAGAAGCATACAAAGTCAGCTCAATCTGCTCCATCTCTTCAACAAAAGGCAAACCGAGCTGATTCCATTCTCCAGAAGAAGAATCTTCACACTTTCTCAACTTCCGGAAATCATAATAAGGCTCACATCCTGTGTCAACGCATTGCTAGGATCAAACTTATCCCCTTCCTTATGGCTGCCCTGCTGATAGTTATATTTCAAATTATTTATTTTATCATCAGTTATTGTAATAGCTTGATTAGCGCCATATTGTTTAAAATTTTCTGCTGTAAGCTTATCGCCACAATAAACCCATCCATCAGTTTGCTGCGTCTTATCGCTACTCAAAATCGTGATATAGCAAGCCTGATCTACAGTAGTGTTCTGAGTGAACTCATAGGTACCAACACTACTATACAAAGTTATCTTATTACCATTCTTTATTGCATAGCGCATATTGTTATCTTGCAATTTCTGGCCATCGGTCCTCGAGGAATTATCTTTTATCAACTGACCTATAGTGGTTCCATAATCCACCCAATAAGTTCCTCTAGTTTTTACTACACCATCTTCACGATACTGGACTGTCACTTTTACAATTGCAGTAGTAATAGTAATAGTTGCAAGATTTGTAACCGAATATCCATTCTTATATTTTGCAGAGTCCGGCAACACAGTCTCATTCCCAATCTTCCAGCCACCGAATTGCTCTCCAGCATTAACTGTCATCGTACACACTTCGGAAGTACCAAACATAACCTTATAAAGCGTGAATTCTCCGCTTGAAACACTAGTGAAAGTAATCACTGCATTCTCTGAAGTATACATTTTGCCATTTATGGTTATTATACAAGTCCACTTTGCTTTTAATTCATAATCCTTTGTTATACTCGTCAAACTTGTCACTTTACTGTCGCCTTCATACCATCCGTTAAAGATACAT
>CAVIUT010000113.1:0-5960 GCA_963646155.1 Eggerthellaceae bacterium
CATACTCCAAGGCAAACGACTACGCCCTCTCAAGAAAGTACTACTTCACTATCACACCGTTTGTTGGAAGCATGACACCCGAAGCAGAAGCAGAAAAGGTTGAAGGCTACTGGATTATGCCCCCGAAGAATATAACAGCAACAAAGGCAGCTTATAAAGATTTAGTTGTATTGAGCTGGGAAGAAGTGCCGTCGGCTAAGGGATATAGAATTTATAGACGTGAATATAACACCAACAACGACTGGACTTTCGTAGCTTATTCAACTGAGACGACAGCATCATTCGGATTTGATGGAACAGAGAAAAATGCTGTATATGAATACTCAGTATCCACGGTCATGGGCATGGAGGAAAGCCTACTGCAACAGCAGTTTGAAGACGACAGTACTTATCCTGGTTACAAGAAAAATGTAGGTTCCCCTTTAGTTAATCCAACGGATGTATATGGAACAATCTACAGTAAGAATATTATTAAAGTATCTTTTACAGTTCCCGAATTTGTTAACAGCTTCAAGATTACCCCGAACGGCTGCAGCACACAGACATTCTCACTCGCATCCTCATCTTCAACGAATGAAGGAGGAGTGGGCTACTATTCATATGAAGACGGTATATTCACATGTTATGTAACTAAGCCAATAATAGAATTAAATCCGGAATTGCAGATTAACATTAAAAGTTACAATCCCGATGCCCCTCTCTCTACTAACAATACTTCTTTCGGCTACAGCTTAAACATCGTGCCGACAAAAGATGCAGTTAATTCGAATGAAATAGTAAATCTTGCGAATAATGTTCTGAAGAGTGCAATATCTGAAGTGAATACAGCATTTAATAACGACTGGTGGCTTGCATTAAACGAACAGGTAACATACAAAACTCAAGAAATAGAAGCAACAAGTTGCAAAGGATTGGGGTACAAACCAGATGAAAATGCGACCATAAAACTTATTAACAATTTTTATGGAAAGAGTACACAGGTCTCTCTTACAGGTGAAATCGGTATTTACCCGAATACTTCATATAACGACCTGGCCGGATACCTGGGAACTGACCCTCCGCAATATATTACAACAAGTGCGAATAAAGAGAATACTCTTACAGTGACCCTACCATATACTTTGGGAACTGCAACAATCACTTATAACGATGTGTATCTTGACGGAAGTAAAGGTTCTTATACTGTAACATTCAACGGAAAAACAGAGACAGTTGACCATAGTCAAGTTTCTGTACGGCCATACTAAGGAGGTTTAAAGATGAAGAAGATATTATTTGGTACTCTTTTATTGCTTTTAATCTCCTGTAACGCCGACATCCTCATGACCAACGGTGAGATAACCAAGCCCGATAAAGGCAGTAGCAGTACGACGGAGACTGTAGAGTTTTCCACGGATGCACCGACAGGCCTCAATGCGACGAAGTCTTATTACAGTGACTATATCTCCCTCAGATGGGACAGTGTCGCAGGTGCCGATTACTACACAATTGAAAAGGCAGTGAAGAGCGAAAGTACTGCGGCGACAGATGAAGATGTGTGGACGGAGGTTGGCGAGACAATCACAAAGACAAGCTATAAGGACAAGGCATCGCTATCTGCCAACAAGTACTATAACTACAGAGTTACAGCTCACACATATGAAGGCCTCAGTGGAAACACATCCGATGTTGCAGTCGGAACTATTCTTGCTTCACCTGAGGAGTTGAGCGCAACAAAGGGAACAAGTGAGACGACAATTATTTTAAACTGGACACAGATGCCCTATGTCGACAGCTATGAAATCTATAAGTCGGAGAATTCATCGATTACCGGCCTCAAGAGCGAACTTCTCGATACTGTCAGTGCAGATGATGCCAACACTGTAATCTACTACTCCTACCTGATCAACCAGGACAAAGAAAAAGGAAAAGAGCTTTACTTCTCTATTATCGGAGTCGCTCCGACAGGAGAAAAGGCGACAATCAGCGTATCTCGTTCGGGATATACACTTGTTCCGGGCTCTCCTGGAAAGCCGGAAGTATCAGTAACAAAGGGGAGCAGCCACTCAAGCATACTCGTCTACTTCAAATCGTCGGGAAGCAATTCTGACAAGTATAAGTATGTAATCAAGAGGTCATATAAGGGAAGTGCCGAACAGATTGTCTTCTCGACGGAGTTTACGGCAATTACAGAGCTCGAAACTGAAGATGGCTATTACATCTTTGAAGATACAGACGTAAAGGAAAACGTCGAATACACGTATACCATAACTGCCGAAAATGATATCGGAATATCTGAGGCAGGATATGACTACGGCTATATAGTCTCTACCGTCAGCTCGCTCTCTCTTGTTGCAGATAAGAATAAGTTCGGCTACAACATCACATATACACTCCCTGTGGGTGCACTCGATGAGAATAGAACAACTGAATATACATATCATGTAACAAGAACCCGCAAAGACGGCACCGTACTCGATACCGAGGACTACACAGAGAAGGAATTTGCTTCATTCAACAGCTTTATCAGTGTTGAAAAGAATATAACTGATGATAGCTCGGAAGTGTGCAAAGTTGAAATCTATGTAACAAATACAGAAGGCGGGAAGTCTGAAGCGGCAACTTCAAATACACTTTCAAGACTACAACTTCCCATAACTAGCATAACAGCGACAAGCTACAACAAACCTCTTGCAGGTGATAGTCCCAACTCCAAGGGGGTATATCCAGTGCATGTAAGCTGGACAACGGAGGCAACAGGAGCACAGACAATCACGAGAGTCGGCTCCGACGGCACGAAGACAACCTTCTCTGCCTCAGGCTCCTTCGATGACACGACAACTGCGCCACTTGTTATATACGACTACTATATAGATACATCCGATGAGCTTGGAAGAACGCTGGGGGAAATAAAGCATGCGACAAATTCCTATGCGGCGGTAACACCTCAGGTCTTCATCGACATCTTCGAGTCAGCAGGCCTCAAGCCCTGGGAGAAACAAAGCTATGTTCCGGACGAGTACAAGAGCTACTGGAAAAGCAGTAAGATAGCAACACTCGTCGGCTACGGCAATGCATCCGACCTTTCGACCCAGATGAAGGCCCTCGACAGCGCTTCCGACAACGACCACTACAGAGGTGGTAAAATTACATACAACGCTTCTACTGAGGGAATAGGAGGACAGATCTACTTCACCTACTCCAACTTTGGAGAGTCGAGTCAGTTCTATATTACCGGAAATTATGAAATGCATGTTGATTCTTCGGGCACAGGTAGTACAAAATCTACTACTGGAGGCTTTACTGTGAACGGCATGTATAAAGGTCTTGTCTCTCTCGACAAGATGAGCGTCAAAAACAAAGCATTCTCCGGTACGTATGTCATATCACTATACTACAGCGACGGAACAGTAGGTGGATTAGAGGTTGGTGCAAAATGAAAAAGAAATATATCCTTTTGTTGATTACTCTGGTATTTGTGACACTTCTCACATCGTGTGACAAGGTAGAATCACTGACAAAGCTTATCCCGAAGTTCGACAACAAGCTTCCGAACAATATAGCGGGCAGATATGTATATTTAATGGATGAAAAAGATAAGAATGCAGGGTTTATCACACGCTTCACTTTTACAAGCTCGGAAGGTACATTCACGGAAGAGACGACGGGTACGACGGAAAGAAAAGGCACATACTCCGTCAACTATAAAACCTATGCAATTACCGAATGCAATGGTACAATCAACCTCAACTACGAAAGTGGCAACAGCGAAAGTTATGAATTCTACTTTTATGCAACAGCCACAGGTGGTCCTGAGTATATGATGCTTGATGACAAGAAATATTATTACGAAGGAGTATAGGGGGAGTAATGATGAAGAAAGTGATTACTGTTTTATTGGTTTGTCTTCTCTCATGTTCCCTGCTCTTCTCCGAGTCATCTCTATCGGACAGTGACAAGGAAGAGCTTATAGCCCTTCTTGATGAATATATGAACGGCGGAGAAAAGCTTTCGTACGTTGTCCATCTCTCGGTAGACAGTGCAATGGTTTACGGCTTTCCGACACTCGGTGGCATTCTGGATATTGGTGTCGCTTTCGATACCGTAACAATATCTGGCTATTTGAGGTACGAACACTTCTTCAAGCCCCTCGGATCAGATACGGGGAAGCTGGCGCTGGGTGAAGAGTTCGGAGAAGCAGGTCTCAGCATGAAGATTAAAATTTATGAGAAGGACCGCTTCAGCGTCAATGTAGGCATCAATACGGCATGGTATCAGCAGTGGCTGATGCTGCGCTCGAATGCCGGCACATACAACCTGACTAATAACGGCCTTTTAATCCGCCCTGAGGCATCGATAGGCTGGAGGCTCTTCGGGCCGTGGACAGTTCAACTCGGGCTCTATTACCAGACACCGCTCTACCCGTCATACTCCGGCTATCAGGGCTGGGGATGTTTTGCGCGTATTTTCTAACAGAGCCCCCATGCTATAACCCCCATCACTGAAGATATCACAATCATGACTATCGGCGATGGGGATTTTTTACACGCTTTCTTTACGACAAGGTGTATGAGAGCAAGAAGAGCAAAGATGATGAGTGATTTAATATCGGGAGAATTGTCAGGATAAAACTGAGAAAAAGCCATCGTAACTGCTGTCGATAGAATCAAGGCAACAACGGAGGGTCTTACTCCGGAAAGGAAATCATTGACGGCTTTGTACTTGAGAAGGTTTTTAAGTACTGCTGCAATGATGAGAATTATGATGAATGCCGGGAGAATGACGCCCAGAGTTGAGAAGAATGCACCTGGAAGTCCCGCCTGTGACGATCCGATGAATGTCGCCATATTGACGGCAAGAGGCCCCGGGGTCGATTCACTGACAGCAATGAAATTCATAAGTGCCGCCTCGTCAAGCCATCCGTTACCGACAACGGTCTCCCGAATGAGAGATATCATCCCGTAGCCGCCACCGAAGGAAACAAGTCCTATTATGAAGAACGAGAAGAATAGACGGAGGAGAATCATATGTTATCCTCCTTTCCAAGAACTCTCTTTATAGATGATAGAGCAAGGTAGCAGAGCCCCGAGAGGAGGATGAAGAAAACAGACGAGAACGAGATGGACAAAATAGAAAACAGTACACTCAGTATGAATACAGCTATCAGTATAACCATACTGCCACAATCCCTCTTTACGTCCTTAAGCATCCTCAGCCCTGCAGAGAGAATAAGGTAGACGACACAAACCTGAATACCGTTGAATGCATACCCTACCCACTCGAGGGCGATAAATGCATCGAAGAAAAGCGAGATTATGTAGATGATGACAAAGGACGGAAGGGAGACAGCAAGAGTTGCAGCCACAGAGCCCGGGACTCCGTTGTTCTTGTACCCGATATATGTTGCGCTGTTGATTGCAACCGGCCCCGGCGTCGACTCGGCAATTGCCACGATATCTAAAAACTCGGTTTTATCGAGCCATTTTTTCTTCTGGACAAACTCATTCTCGAGAAGTGCAACCATTGCATATCCTCCCCCGAATGTAAATGCCCCAATCTTGAGAAATGAGAAAAAAAGAGACCATATGCTTTTGTTATTATCGTCTTTCAACTCTTTCCTCTCCTTCTCTTAATTGATTCAAGCATATTTTAGACACTTCTTCTTGTTTTCATAGGTACTGTACAAGAAAAGTTCTTAAAATACTCCAATTCCCGATTACTATTCAAAAGTCACATAAGGCAGAAAGGCAGAAGACAACCGCGAAGTCAACCTCTGCCTTATATCAAACCGCTTATATTCTCACTCTCCTCACTTTATCAGGATTCTATCATCCCTTCTCTCTTGAGACGCCGTTTGAAGCCTATGAGTGATATATGCACTCAATCAGCTCTGTACTTTTCTCCCTTCACACGACATCTCTTCTTATAGAATGCAATGCCATATATCCAGATATCATATCTGCCGTCATCAAGGAGTGCGT
>CAVIUT010000114.1:0-5904 GCA_963646155.1 Eggerthellaceae bacterium
ACCGTACTCAACTTCTTGTAAACTCGGATTGGAAGTTCCGCCATTAGCATCAAATGTTACTGTGAACTTCCTTATAGTCCACTTCGGAGTCAAAGTTACATTCTGATCAGCAGAGGACACAACATAATCTGTTGCTCCACCATCTCCAACCTTTTCTTCTCCCTTATACCAGCCTTCAAACTTATAGTTTGTAGAACTAAGTGTGGGCAGGGTCAATTTTCCATTGCTATCGACGGACATACTTCCAGTTTGTGCACGTCCCAGAATTTCTTTATTACTATCCTTGGTATCTGTACTTGATAGCGTGGGCATATAATACTCATCCTCAGGATAGAACTTCTGATTAACTCGGGTGATTACAACCGATTCATCCGAGCCATACTCCTTCCTTCCAGAAACGGTTTCTGCGGCATCAAACCACTTCACACTCTCGATAAATGAATATTCATTCTTTCTTTTTTGAGTCAGTTCACTTATTTTTATTGTGCTTCCTTCTGCGACTACAACTTCAGTGGAGGAATCACCGATTGAATAGCTCACGTTCCACTTTGCGTAGATAGTTATATTCGAAGAAATATCTGTCAAACTTGTCACTTTACTTGAATTTTCATACCATCCGGCAAAGCTACGGTCACTCTTTGTAATAGTTACTGCCTTCAAGTTTTCTTCTGATATAGAATCACCGTACTCAACTTCTTTTGAACTCTGGCTGCAAGAGCCGCCATTAGCACCAAAGGTTACTGTGAACTTCTTTATAGTCCACTTCGGAGTCAAAGTTACTCCCTTATCCGCAGCGGACACAACATATGTTGTTATTCCACCATCTCCAACCTTTTCTTCTCCCTTATACCAGCCTTCAAACTTATAGTTTGTAGAACTAAGTGTGGGCAGGGTCAATTTTCCATTGCTATCGACGGACATACTTCCAGTTTGTGCACGTCCCAGAATTTCTTTATTACTATCCTTGGTATCTGTACTTGATAGCGTGGGCATATAATACTCATCCTCAGGATAGAACTTCTGATTAACTCGGGTGATTACAACCGATTCATCCGAGTCATACTCCTTCCTTTCGAAAACGGTAGGTGCAGCATCATACCACTTCACACTCTCGATAAATGAATATTCATTCTTCCTTTTTTGAGTCAGTTCACTTATTTTTATTGTGCTTCCTTCCGCGACTACGACTTCGGAGGTGGAATCACCGATTGAATAGCTCACATTCCACTTTGCGTAGATAGTTATGTTAGAAGAAATCAATGTCGAACTTGTGACTTCAACTTCATTTCCTGACTTATCTACTGTGTACCAGCCGGCAAAGTTACGGTTATACTTTTTAATATAACTATTTTCCGTTTTATTGAAGAAGCCAGCTGTGGTTATTGTGGTACCTTCCCTGAAAGAAAGAGTACCCTCAGATCCAGTCAGAGTTTCTCCTTCCCCCTGCCTGATAGTCACTTCACATTCATAAAGAGGATATAAAACAGTGTCGTCTGATAAAGTAATGGGGAAGTCGGCGGCCGTACTGCAAGCCTTGTCAGTATACCATCCCTTGAACTTCCGATAAGAAACATCTCCAATCCGGCTCTGCAGATATTCGTCCCCAGCCTCTATCGTCTCGCCAACATCATAATCCTTTGACTTGGAACCGATAGTTACAGTTACCCTCACCCTCCACTTCGCATAGAGAGTGGTATTCTCTGTAATGACATCACTGTCCTTGTTGAATTCTTTTGTCAGATTTTCATCCTTGTACCAGCCACCGAGGAGGCATCTGTCCTTGGTTACTGTGGGAAGAGTAGTTATCTTTTCTCCTGAGGTGACGCTCTGACTTTCTGCCGCGCTACCTCCTTTGGTGTCGAAGGTCACTGTTGCAGACCACTTGGCCTTGAGGGTAGTAGGCTGAGTAAGGGTTACGGTTGAGTTGTCTGAGACTGATTCACTCGAAATAACAGTTTTTGTGCTGTCCGAAGCATCATACCAGCCGTCAAATGAGCAATTGGTCTTGGAGGGGTCGGCGATTGTAAGCTTTCCGTTGTTTTCTGTTGTGGCGGTAGTTGTACTTCCACTTCCACCGTCAAGGTCGAAAGAGACTTTGTACTCCCACTTAGTTATAATATTTCCACTGTGTTCGGTTGTGTCTGTGGATGGAGAAGTGACGATGTACTTGTTGTCTCCGGTGAGTTTAATCTTCTGTATTTCGTTTGTGTAGCCGCTGTCACTGTAGAATGTCGGCCCGACGTAGCTGCTCCCCCTACTCTGAACATAATCGGATAGAGTTATCTCAACGCCCTTATCAGCATGGAAGGTATATGTATTGCCGTCATTGCTCTTGAGAGTGAAGAAACGGGTTTCTGGGACAGTATCATCATCTACCGAGCATGAACCACCACTACTCCAGGGGTAGATTACATCCCCTTTATTCACTTCATCATCAGTGAGCTCTTTATTGACTATGCTTCTCATAGTCTGGTTGGTTATTTCTTCTCCGTCATCGGATGTGGAGGAAGAGATGCTCACCTTCACTGTTGTATCCGGGGTAGGAATTACATAGAGTCCAGACCCCTTTGTCACTGTCGAGCCCTCTATTGTTATATCAGTTCCTGTCCTGAGGGCATTAGAGCCGGTGGATGTGTCAATTGTGGAGGAAGTAATCTTTGCTCCGCTCACACTCTTCTCGATTGTAATATCACCAGCAAGGCTTGACTTGTCGACAGAGAGTGTTCCTCCTGTGACAGTGAGCGTCCCGCTCCCACTGTCATTCACCGAGCACTCCTCAATTGTTATCTTTTTTTCTGTTGAAGAGGAACCGGCATCAAGAGAAATGTCTCCACCAAGCTTTGTCCCCGCAATCGTTATCACGGGACTGATGAGGGAAAGTTCCGCGCTCTCTCCGCCTTCGTTGATGGAACTATTGCTAACCGATGCCGTCGAGGCAGCCTCAACTGTCACCGAACCACCTACAGTTGTGGAGTCAAGAGAGACTGTGGAAGCTGTTATCTTTGTTGTTGTGCTACCACTTCCTCCACCGTTAAGGTTACTGCCGCTTATTTTTGCCTCCCCTGTTGCAGTAATTTCGGAAGAACCGCCGAGATTGGATGAGTCTATCGTGACAGTCTTTCCCTTCAGGGTATTTGTGCTACTAGTATTTCCTGTATTGATTGAGCTATCACTTATCGTAATTGACTCAATTGTATTCTCGCTTTTGACATTGCCTTCAAGTTTAGATCCTGAGAGGGAAATTGTCCCACCCTTTATCTCGAGTGCATCACCACCTGAAGTTGTCTCTATTGTAGTATTTTTGACAACAAGGTTACCCGACGATGTAATCCCCCCCCCCCATTAATATTTACGCTGTCAAGAGTTACACTCTGCCCCTCTGTTATATCACCAAGGGCTTTTGTAGTTTGACTAGAGTCCGATAAGTTAATATCTGTATTGGTAATTACGGCATTATTGCCTGTAAGAGTAAGAGGAGCTGAAGTGGATCCTGTCACATTGATTGTGACATTCTTCAGCGAGAAGTCTTCTCCTGTTGCCTTTATAGCCCCGTCTGTTCCTGAGGAAAGTGTGAATACAGCTGTGTTTTCGTTTTTCTTTCCTTTAACACCTTCAACTGTGACACCTTTCTCGCTTATTGTCTGTACACCGATTTCCCCGAAGTTGTATGTCCCTTCGTGGAGGGAGACTATTGCGCCTTCGGAAGAAATATCGCTGATGGCGATCTGGAGCTTACGTGAAAGCGTATCACCCTCACCATAGTCCTCTGATATCTGGTACTTACCACACTCGGAGCACTTGTTGTGCGCATTGAGTTTATGTGCGTGCTTCGGAATTGTCTCTTCCTTTTCCTCATCGCAGAGAATGCAGGTTGACTTTCTCAAACCCGCCTCTTCACATGTTGCTTCCTTCACAACACTCCATGGACTCCATTCATGCTCTGCAACCACGCTGCAGCTTGTAAGAGCAAGAAGCACCACCATCAGACTTATTACTATGTATCTTTTCATCCTTTTATCCAAAACAGACAGAGTTTATAGCAGTCAAATATTCAGGTCAATCTGCCATATATGCACCTATTGTCACCATCTGTCATTATAGGTGCACGGTAAGGCGTTAGAAGGTATATCCAAGAGCAAGTCTTACCGGCATCACCTCAAACCTCATTTCCTTGTTAGATATCGTATACTCAAAGCGTACGTCCATCCCAACACCCAAAAAGAACTCTCCAAGCTTATATCTATAAGAGAAGCTGAAGCCGGCAATCGGGGAAAGTGTTTTCTCCACTATTGACTGGGCAATATCTAAGCCGAAGCCAAGGTCTAAATCAAGCCTCGATTTCTCACTCTCATACGGGACAAAACCGACAGTTACTAAGAGAGGAACCTGGCTCTTGTATCCGCCGACATGGAATATGACTCCCTCATATCCTGTCGTAAAGCCGAGAGAGATTTTCTCCATCACCTTATAATCATATTCCACATTCAACGCCCATACATAAGACCTGAAGAATCGACGGATATTGAAGCTCTTTCCGTCCTCGACTTTTTCGGCAATACCGTAAGGTGTTCCCCATACTGCTAAAGACTGTTTTTTAAAGCCTCTTGCAGGTGTATTATCCAGTGTTTCTTCAGCATCCGCACTCATCTCAGGAAGCAGTACGATACTCTCAGTCGGCTCTGGTGAATAAACAACAGTTTCTACTCCAGACTCTTCACTAGTATCGCTGACAGAAACTATTTCCGGCTGAGGAGTATCAGCTGTGGTAGCAGCACTTGGTGCCTCTAGGGCAACATCCTCATTGCTCTTTGTCTCTTCAATTATGCTCTCGATATAAAGTGGAAGCTCGGCTCTCAATGTATCTACCGCTACGTCGAATTCATCCTTTCCATATGTAGTGGGATAAGTTACTTCAGCTTTTCCCTCCCCTATAACTCTTAACTCAACACCACCGAGGTAATCAGAGTAGTTCTCCCAGGCGTAAGCAGCAAACGCATACACATCATCATTGGTAACAACTGAAGGATACGTGAGAGTAGCGCGGCCGGTATAAGCATTAATAGTCATTGAGTAGCCGTTCCAGTCAACATCTGCAGTCAGAGGCTTCTCCACGTAAGAGCTTAGAGGCGCTGTCTGACTGACATACAAAAGCGGTGATTTCTCCGGCTCTGCCTCTTCTTCTACAGTAGGTTCAGTCTCCTCAACAGAGACAGTCTCACTCTCCGGCTCACTCTCTACTTCTTCCTGAAGTTCAACGCCTTCAGTAGCATCCTCAACAGAAACAATTTCACTCTCCATTTCAACAGCAATCTCTTCAGGAGCAACTTCAACTTCTACAGTAGCAACAGGTTCTTCCTCAAGAACAACAGGCTCTTCTAAGGTAATGACAGCTTCCTCTACTGTCTCCTCTGTTACATCATCATCTTCAGCATTATCTGACTCAACATAAGTCTCAGCCCCGCTTGAGGCTTCTAGATTCAAGCGTGATGATTCATCAACTTCAGAGGTAGCAATACTCTCTTCCTCTGCTTCACTACCTTCTTCCTCAGTAATTGGGAGAGCCTTATCTTCTGATGCTTCAACGCTCTCCTCTACAGTCTTATCTATAGTAGAGGACGAGCTGCTCTCAAGAGCCACAATCTCTGACTCCTCCTCTACGTCAGCACTCCCACGACTCACTTGTGACAGCACAACACTGAGGACCAGAATTGCAACTACTATCAGCATCAAAGACACAACATCATTAAGCCCCTGATTTCCAGAACCTCTATATTTATTTTTCTTACCATTAAATTTCATCTATGCAACCCTGCCTTTATTAATTCGCAGTCTATTTAGAAACCACATTTGTTGAAACTCTCAATCCCTCTTCCATACATGTAGCTTCTTTCTCTACTACCCACG
>CAVIUT010000115.1:0-5892 GCA_963646155.1 Eggerthellaceae bacterium
GTAAAGAAGAAGCAGTTGAACTAACCGGGGTTGCAACTACACTGAAGAACATGGGAAATAGGGATGGTAGGATGCGACTTAATCCGTTTTACGACCTTGTCAGCACAACGATATACAGTGGCATAAGCAGAGAACTATCAATGAAGATAGGAAAGAAAAAGAACATTGATATAGTACTTAAGGATGATTTTCTCGCCTCAGATGAAATAAACGGCAGAGCAATGGAGAAGGTTATTTCAGATGTTGTTACGGCCTTTAAATCATCAATAGCGAAAATGACTGCAGATAGTGACTACAGCCCATACAAGGAGATGATTGAAAAATAAAGGATGATTCAGCTCCTCGTATTGAGCGCCTGATGTCATAGAACTTTCTGTTGGTATATAATAAACGTTTTTCCTTATAAAAAAATGAATTAATTAAAACAAAAGAGTCGGACAGGGCGGATTTGAACCGCCGACCCCTTGCTCCCGAAGCAAGTACGCTAGCCTCTGCGCTACTATCCGAAACAATGAGAGTATATACATCTATTCGGGTTGTGTCAAAAGAGTGGAGAAATTTAGTCAAAATATTTTTCTATTTGCATTGCCGGCGTGTTGTATTCATGCAATCTAACCGCTAATATTTTGCCAAAGAGGGAGAAAATATGGGCGAAATAAAGAAATTCAAGAAGGGTGATATCATAAGCAGGGAAGGGGACTTCGAGCTGTGGATGTATGACCTTCTTTACGGCAGGGTCGCAGTCTACGCTGACTACGGCACAAATCATCAGGTAGAGTTGAGTATAAACGAAGCTCCGACATTCTTCGGGGAGCTGGGATTTCTGGAGTCGATGCCGCGTTACGGCACATCGGTTGCACTTGAAGACTGCACGGTGGAGGTAATCAACTACGACAACCTTTCCGAGTACTTCCAGTCTAAGCCGGCAAAGGTCATGGCAATAATGGAGTCGCTTGCACTAAGAGCGCGTAATATATACAGGCTCTATGCACTTTCATGCACTACAACTGAAGAGTACCTTGAGTGCGAGCAGAAGGGTGAGCCGATTTCAGAGGAATTGAAAGAAAAGATGGAGAAGTTCGCACGCGCTGCTAAACGTATTAAGACAAAGCACGGACGTTTCTTCGGACTTCTGTAATATTAACAAACAGCAGCATCCTTAACAAAAAAGTCAGATGTATGCCGATAGTCTTTTTTGTCTACCGGTATTTTATATGGCCTTAAGTAAAATCAATTATCTGATAAAACATCCTATATAGGAATATTATCCTAAAAGAAATAATGTAAATATAGAGTTCATCATAGCGAGGTATCAAAATGATGCGAGCTTCTGATTATGGTTGGTATAAAGATTCCTGATGTCTCAATATTCTGGGCATAGTATACTTGAGATATGAGCGATACAAACTTAGTAAAGGCCTTTGAAACAGCACTTTCCGTCCATTCACCTTGGACTATAGACAGCACAGAATTGACACCGAATAGGCTCGGCAACCTTGAGATGCATGTATATGTATCCTTTCCAAGGGGAGCTGAGTTTACTTGTCCTGTCTGTGGAGAAGAGCATACAAGTTATGATACAAAAAAGAGCGTATGGAGGCTTCTCAATTTCTTCCAGTACCGCTGTTATATTCATGCTGAAGTTCCCAGAATAGAATGCTCAAAGCACGGAGAAAAGACTGCCGATGTACCATGGGGAAGAGAAGGTTCCGGCTTCACAATGATTATGGAATAAGGATTACCCACTACAAATGGGAAATAAATGCTTACGAGTATTCTCCGCTCCCGCCCAATTTAAAGTAATTACCTACTTCTTCCGGCTTGAAGATTCCTTTCTCTGTCACTATGCCGGTAATGAGCTCGGGCGGTGTCATATCGAAGGCAGGGTAGTAGCCTTTTATGCCACTTCCAACGGCAGCAGTTCTGACTCCCATTGCAGATAGTGTTTCATCGGGGTTCCTCATCTCGATTGTTACAGTGTCATGAGTCGTATGACCTTTGTCGGGTGCGCCTGTAACGTATACGGGAATACCGAAGTATTTGGCACAGATTGCTATCTGGCTTGTTCCGACTTTGTTGAAGACATAGCCGTCAAGGGTGATTGCGTCGGCAGCGCAGGTGAAAACATCAACATTTTCATTCTTCATGACGAATGCCGGCATATTGTCAGTTATGACAGTGGTGTCGAATCCCATCTCCGAAGAAACCGTTGCTGTAAGCCTTGCCCCCTGAAAGTAAGGCCTTGTCTCCGGGCAGAAGAGACGGATGTTATTTCCTCTTTTACAGCATTCTTTCAGCATCATCCCGACAATTGTTTCTGCAAAGCACTGTGTCATTACAGTGCCGTTATGGGGAAACTTATCAACAAGGTATTCCGCCATCTTTGATATCTTTTCGTAGCGCCTGTTGTTTGCTTCAATTACATGGTCTCTTATTGCGATATCTACTCTCATCCCTTTCTTGAGTGCTTTCTCGGCGACAGGTAGACAGCCTTGAGTTACCTCGATCATCCTTTTCTTTGTTGTTGGGCGGGCATCGGCAATAATCCGTGCAGCCTTTCTCAGGTATTCCATCTGGCTTCTTTCATTCATGTTTCTGCATTCAAAGGCTGCAAGAGCCATCCCCATAGGGGCGGCAGTATAGGGGCCGGCGGACTGTGTTACCATATTGCGGATAGCCATCATGACTTCCTCGTGGCTTGTACAGACGACGAATTCCTTTTGGGCAGGGTAGACACGCCTGTCGAGTATTCTCACTCTCCCGTCCTCGTACCATGCAATATTCTCATACCTCAGCATGAATGCCAGATCCTTATCCTGTCTTTCCATTATGAACCTCATGAATATCTTGCCTTTTATGACTCTATTCATCAAGGTCATTCAAATTTCTCAGTCTTCTTTTCTTGCCGTTGAATTTCAGAGCTATGGTTTCTAGAATAAAGGTATGATAAGAGGATACACCTATAACATATATAAGGAAGCAGCAGATTTCATCTCATCAAGAATAGAACGCACTCCTGATGAGGCAATAATACTCGGCACCGGATGCTCGCGTTTTACCGAGAGAATCGAGAATCAGGTTGTAATTCCATACAGTGCAATTCCCAACTTTCCCGTAACTACCAATCCATCCCATAAGGGGAATATGATTATAGGGTATGTCGGGGATAAGTATGTGCTCTGCCTTAACGGGCGTTTCCACTTCTATGAGGGATATACGATGGAGGAGTTGAATATACCGGTACATGTTCTACATGTCCTCGGGATTCAAACTCTAATCATCACGAATGCAAGCGGAGCATGTAATCCCGACTACAAGCCTGGTGATATCATAATTATCAAGGACCATATAAAGCTTTATGGAGGCTCTCCTATGAGAGGAGAAAATGTTCCCGAGCTCGGGCCGAGATTCTTTTCTGTCAGTGATCTCTACACAAAGGCGTTAAGAGACAAAGCGAAAGAGTGTGCATTGAAGACAAGCCTGACAGTTCATGAGGGTGTGTATATGTTTTTCCCCGGGCCCCAGTTTGAAACGGCATCAGAGATAAGGGCTGCAAGAATCCTCGGCGCAGATATTGTAGGAATGAGTACCGTAACGGAGGCCTTAACTGCAGCACACTCGGGAATGAAGTTACTGGGCCTGGCAATTGTGACAAATATGGCAACAGGACTTGTCGATAATGTCGACGGCTCGGAAGTCGATGATGTGGCCGAGAAGGTTTCTCACGCGTTCTGTAATTACCTGGAGAATATAATCAAGACGATATGAAGGAGAGAAGGATGTCCATTTTATTCAAGAATGCAAAAATTGTGGCTTATGAGAATAATGATTTTAAGGTTTTAGATAACGCATATCTAGGAGTTGAGGGCGAGTATATTGATTATATCGGAACGGCGAGGCCGAAAAAGGAGTACAGCGAAGAAAGAGATATGTATGATAAGCTCCTCATGCCGGGACTTATCAACGCTCACGGCCATACGGCGATGAACCTTTTAAGGGGAATCGGAAGCGACCTTCCTCTTCAGGACTGGCTGAGTATGATATGGCCGATAGAGGACAGAATGAGGGACGAAGAGTTTCTCTCGGGAATGGAGATGGCAGTTCTTGAAATGATTGCATCCGGCACCACATCCTTTTGTGATATGTACATGCGCCCCATGATAACAGCCCCTGTCATAGAGAAAAGCGGCATCAAGGCTGATTTGACCCGCGTTGTCATGGGTGGAAGCGACGATATGGACTACGTATCGTTCCCCAACAGAAACGAAGCACTGGCCTTCTACAGAGACTTCAACGGCGCATATAACGACAGGCTTCATGTCGACTGGTCGGTACATGCCGAGTACACAATCAATGAGCGTATTGCAGAGAAGTGGGCTGAAGAGATACAGACACTCGGTGGAAGACTCCATATTCACCTCTCCGAGACAAAGAGGGAACACTATGAGTGCATTGAGAAGAAGGGTAAGACTCCTGCACGCTGGTTTTATGACCTTGGGTTCTTCAATATCCCGTGTTATGCTGCACACTCGGTATGGGTAACCGATGAAGATATAGCACTCATGAAGGAGAAGGGGGTAAGCGTGGTACATAACCCCTCGAGTAACCTCAAGCTCGGAAGTGGCTTTGCGCCGATTCCGAAGATGCTCTCTCTCGGTTTAAACGTAGGACTTGGAACAGATGGATCAGCGAGCAACAACAACCTCAATATGTTCGAGGAGATGCACCTCTCATCGATTATGCATAACGGCTACCTAAATGACCCGACATTGATGAAACCGGCGGATGTAATAAAGATGGCAACAATCAACGGTGCCGCTCTTCAGGGCCGCAGTGACACCGGGTGCCTTTCAGTCGGCAAAAAAGCTGATATTATTGCCATCGACCTCGATAAGCCCCACCTTATCCCCGATTACGATACTCTCGCCCTTATCGTCTATTCCGCACAGGCGGGGGACGTTGTCATGACGATGGTTGACGGGAAAATACTATACCAGGGGGGTGAGTACTACACACTCGACAGGGATAAGATATTCCATAACTACAAAGCATCGTGCGAGTATCTGAAGAAGTTTCTGAAGTGAGGACGCTCAGCGCTATCGATAAAATCGGTTTAGGTTTTTTGTCGAAAAGGGTAATTTGAACAGAATTGCTTTTCCTTTGTTCATGATAAAGGAAAAGCAAAGAGGAAAAGGGAATTAGTGCAAGTGCATGTCCTATCCTATGTAATATCCCTCTTATTGACAATCGAAGATGATGACTCGAATTCGTCAGCAATAAGAAATACTGTCGGCTTTACTTTATTGATTGGTTGTTGCAATTCCTTTGATTTAAAATAATTGTCAAACTCAGTTCGAAAGTAAGGAAAGGTAACTTACTATATCGGTTTTCATTTAGGCTTCGACGAACATATAATCATCGGTCACGTTCTTATAAGTCGAATTGACTCTTTCTTTTTCCATCACAATCTCGATGATGTCAAAAGCCCATAAGCCGACAGCAGAGCAGACTTCCCTGTTGTTGCTGTAAAAATCTCCACCTCCACGTCCATTACCACATGCAGTAAGAAGGACAAGAGGATGCATGACAGGTTTATCGGGATAATTCTCTAAAGCCTTCTCATAGTATTCCTTCAATGATATGAATTCCTTACGGGTTTTATTGACGACATACGATGACGAAGTATCTTTTACTTCTTTCTGCACACTACGCGCTTCTTCCTCTTTCATGCATATTATAGCATTCAGGCCTTTCTCTTCTTTACCTAAATTCTCGCGCAAATTGTAGCACGAATTCGGCACCCCCTATTTCAGCCCTCCCTGAAAACTACTCGGATTTCATTTTGAAAGTACCACTTTGGCAACGTGGACGACTATAAGACATTTGTTGTAC
>CAVIUT010000116.1:0-5656 GCA_963646155.1 Eggerthellaceae bacterium
ATTGAATTATTTTATGAGAGGAAAGCAATAGTTCTAATTATGCGGGTATCTTAGGATCAATTTGCTCTTCATGCCAGTTCCTCCCTGTCCATTTTACCATCTCACAATATTTCCACATCGTTTTGGAATCCGCTGAATAGTATTCCCCAGGATTATCAAACTTGGAGAAATTCATAAATACAAACTTATCCCACCATCAACCGCAAACCTGTGTAGTCCTATATCACTAGCCCATGGCATCTCTTTATAGTAATCACAGAAACCGTTATTCAACAAATTGTTACTATATATAAAGGTGCATAAAGTTACTAAACATTACTTCAACATTATTCAAACATTGCAGAAGCCAAAAGATAGTGTGGCAGCTTTACACTCTCTCCGACGCCGTAAACACCACAGCCTGGGTGATTTCTGTCGCTTTCAAACTCGCTCGGATAACCACAAAAAATGTCATACCCAATGCTCTGATAGTCCCGCTCTTCCCTCAAGTGTGATTTTCTCAGAAGCAATGTGAGCGAAGCATAGAGATTGAGCCTTTTCAAAAGAACATAGTTAGTGTAATCTAACTTGTAGGGAGGGAACTCATTATGACACTCAAAGAAATGAAGACCTACAGGCGCGATGCACTAATGGGATCACTCGGGGCGCTTTTGATGCTTGTCGGGGATTTATGCCTCAGTGTTATTCCTCCCGATGGAAGTGACACATCTCTTTTTGTCAGGGAGGCCTACCTGAGTGGCTCCTGGGAGTCGTGGCGCCTTCCGCTCCTGATTTGGACAGCACTCTTCGGTATGCCACTTGAGTTTTTTGCCGTTCGTGTCTTCTATCGTCAGGTTTTACCGCAATACCGAAAGACAAGAAGACTACTACTTCTGAGCTTTGTCATCATTCTCACAAGTGCAGCGGCCCTTCATTTCCTGATTGGGAGTCTTGCCGACTGGACGACAGTGCTTTCTCCCATTCTCGGGCGGGAGGAAACCATAGCGCTTGTTGATGCCGAGTTCAAACGCATGATAAGTGCAATGCTCCTTCCATATATCGGCCTCGTTATACTGTTTCTTGTAAGTGCATTTGCCGTTATAACGAAGAAGACGATACTCCCACAGAAGATGATTTTGCTCCACATGATTGTATTCCAGCTCATCTTCGTCCTCATTCCCGATATAAGACACTTTCTTGGAGCAGAGGTTTCCACATGGGATTACGTATTGAGCCAGGGCTCGACCAATGCGTCACTCGCGATATGGATGATTGTGAATGCTATGTGGGCGGAAAGCAGAATCAGGAGAATACAAACTAAAGATGAAAATGACAACGCCGTTATTGAGGGAGCTGAAATACTTAAAAAGGAGGAAGAAGATGAAGGACAGTAATCTTGAATTCGACCACAGTGCTCACGTGCTTTATTCAAAACAGTGCAGGAAGGAGATACAGAAAAGAATAGCCCTGCACTACCGGGAGAAGGACCACAGTCAGGTATGGGAAAAGGTACAGAAACAGTATGTAGACTACCTTTCATCATGGCGCACCGACCTCGGAGGCCGGAAGAACTTCCATAACGGCAGAGGCGGAACCTACGACTGCATTGCAATTATGAGCTACTATACAGTATGTAAGGATGTCACGTCATTCAGGGAAATCGAGGAAATAGAGGAGAGTCTCATTCTCCCCTCCTTCAGAAAACTCAAGTTCGTTGACTCAAACAAACCCATCTGGCGGGCTCTGCTCTATAAGGCATTCAAAAAAGCTAAAAAGGGCTGTGACCGTTTTCACGACTACGAGATGACGCTTTCGCCTTATGAAAAGGAGAAGCCTATCCATTACGAATTCACGTCCTGCCCCGCAGCCGAGTTTGCAAAAAAACACGCTCTGGAAGACATAATGCCGGCACTATGCAATGTGGACTATGCGTCGATGGAACTAATTCACGCAAAGCTTATACGCACCTCAACATGTGTAGACGGTCTTTTCTGCGACTATACAATTTGCGGTGACAAAGATCCGTTTTCAGCCTCGCACCCTGAATATCGAGATGAAAAGGGCTTCAGGAGGAACAAATGAGAGAAAAACGGTAAGAATCATTTATGGCATTATCAATAGCCGGCTCAAAATCCCTTTCCTCCAGCCTTCACTTTCTGCGTTTTCTCGTAATCTCTGTCATCTCTGCATATTGCTCTGGTGTAAGCTCCGAGCCGCTTAATCAAAATGAAGAGGAAATCGCCGGATATCGTGATGCATTGAATTTGATTCACAACCACTACGAGGAGCTCTCCATAAATGAAGAAACCATACTGGAACTCCATAGAATTCTGCTCTCCAAGACCGACGCAGAACTTAAAGGAAAGTACAAAATGCGAAAACATCATCATAAGGGAAGTACACGCTGACGGCACAAGTTTTGTGCGATTGACTCCGGTTGCTGCTGAAGATACATCAAATGCTATGAGACAACTGATTTATGCGTATATGGATGCCCGTGACGATACCGCCATAAACCAGCTTCTTCTGATTCCCTGTTTTATTCTTGATTTTCTCAGCATTCACCCATTCAGTGACGGCAACGGACGCATGAGCAGACTGCTGTCCTTACTGCTTCTGTACTGTATAAGGCCGGATTTGAATGCCCTATGTATGTTTCCTTTGAAGAGCAGATAAACAATATGAAGGCTTCCGACTATGAAGCATTGAGAACGAGTACCACTTCATGGCATGAAAACGGTAACAGCTATATACCGTTTATGGAAAACTTCCTCTACACTCTATATCTCTGCTATAAAGAACTCGGTAAGAGATTGTTGACGCTCGATAGCAGAAAGGTAAGTAAGAAACATCGAGTTGAACAAACTGTACTTTCCGCCATCATCCCGATTTCCAAGAGAGAAATCATGGATATCCTCCCCGACGTTTCAATGACAAGTGTAGAACAGATTCTCGGCGAGATGATGAGAGACGGCAGAATAGAAAGGGTTGGAACCACGAGAAAGGCCAGATATAGAAAGACAGCTTCTCATTCTTAACATAAGACTAACGGCTACCCTGCTGAGCTGTTAATATTATGATTTCAACCTACTCATCAAATCACAGCACATGATGACGATGTTGCTCATGCCGTCTGAAAAAAAGCACTGATTATTATCCACGCTTTTCCATCATGCAGAATGAAGCTTGCGGATTAAATCAACTTATGTTAAAGTTTATTCAGTTCAATTTTGATAAAATTAATCTGAATTAAAATGGAGGCTCCCGATGTTTATAGGTAGAGAAAGAGAAATGGCCGTTCTTGAAGAATTTTATGAGAAGAAAGGAACTTCCCTCTGTGTTATATCGGGAAGGCGCCGCATAGGAAAGTCAACCCTTATCGCTGAATTTACGAGGGGGAAGAAAACTATTTTCTACACTTCAACAAAGGTGGGGAAAGAGCGGAATCTCGAACTCTTCTCCACGCAGGTTGTAAATCTCTTCATGGGCGGTATAAGCGGTGTAAGTTTCAATTCAACAGAATCTGTCTTTGACTTCATCAATAACAATATAGGACACGATAAGCTCATCCTTGTGATTGACGAATTGTCATACTGGGCTGAAGACGATGAGGCTCTGTTGTCTGTAATGCAGAAATATATAGACACAGCCTGGAGTGACAAGAATCTTAAAATTATTCTTTGCGGCTCTTCCTTGAGTTTCATGGAAAACAAGGTTCTCAGCGAGAAAAGCCCGCTCTTCGGAAGAAGAGAGTGTCAGATAAAACTGAAGGAATTCGACTACCTCGACTCAGCCAGGTTTGTTCCATCCTATTCCAACGAAGATAAAGCACTCTGCTATGCAGTGACAGGAGGGGTGGCAAAGTATCTTTCGCTCATCGACCCCGATATGGCCATTGACGAAAATATAGTGAAGCTTTTTTTCCAAACCGACGGCTACCTCTACGATGAGACAAGGAATCTGCTGGTACAGGAGTTTTCAGATACCCGTGTTGTCAACAACATCATTGAACAGGTTGCAGAGGGAGAAACTACCCTCAATTGTATATCGACAAAGATAGGCGAAAAGGAAACAGCAGTGCTTTATTCTCTTGAAAAGCTTATCAACATAGGACTAGTTGAGAGAAAGAAGTGCATAACGGAAGAAGACAACAAAAAGAAGACGCAATATGTTCTAAAGGATTATATGTTCAAGTTTTGGTATAAATTCATCTCCGGGGCTGTCAGTGTAATTGAAATGGGTGAAGGAGAGCTTTATTACAACAAGGTTGTCAAACCCCTGCTCCATTCTTATATGGGCTCGGTTTTTGAGGATATGTGCAGGTATTACACTCTCAGGATGGGTATAAGTGGCAGCAGCTTCGATTGTTTCATTACATCTGTCGGCACCTGGTGGGGTGTCGAGACCGTCAGAGATAAGGAGGGAAAGCGAAGAGCACAGCCTCTCGATATAGATGTTGTGGGCATTGCTGAGAAGGAGAAAAAGGCCGTCGTCGGGGAATGCAAATTCAAAAACGACAAAGTTGACTTTAGTGTCTATGAAACACTGAAGGAAAGAGCGGGAGTCATATCATCAAAGTATAAGATTACAAAATATATCCTTTTCTCGCTCTCAGGATATTCAGACTCCCTTAAGAGCCTACACGACAAAGACCTTCTCCTTCTTACCCTGGACTCGCTATACGAACAAATGCGGTGAGGTCATATCTGAAAGAAAACCCAGAGAAGTACAGACTTCGCCTCAGAGGCGAAATCGTAGTCTTCTCTGTTGACCACAGGGAAAATGTGAGGTAGATTTTTGTAGGTAAAGGAGGAAAAGAACAAGTGTACAATTATTCAATTACATCATCAGTCTGTGTTTTCTCCTTCCTGACGACACAAAACCATATTCATACAACAGGTAGAACATCAATAGTTTTACGAAAAGAAAATCGGTGAGGCTCAAAATTTAATTACCAGCCTCGCCATCAAGGGAGGTATGGAGATGATTTTGAGTGATGTTTTTATTCTTTATGACAATGTAGTGAGTGATATCGAGACGCGTGAGACGTTCTCCGATGCAATTATAAGACTTGCCCGTGAGAGAGGCATGTCGGCCCCTATGGTCTATCACGGGGCGGGAATAGATGCAAAGCACTATTCGAAGATTATCAGCACCCGCAATTATCAACCGAAGAAGGATACCGTCTTCGCCTTCATCATCTTCTTCAAGCTCAATCTTGAAGAGGCGGAGGATTTGATGATCAAGGCCGGATACTTCTTCAACCCCTCTTCGCGCTATGACACGCTTATCAAAAACTTCATAACTGAAGGACTTTATGACAGGAGGCTGATTGACGAGGCGATGAACGAGCTCAATCTCCCCCTCCTTCCTCAGAAATGGTAGATTTCGCCTCCCGGGGGAAAACAATATTCGTCGGGAGGCATATCATTGAATCAAGAAGACGAAAAGGGCTTTAATGCCGCTGTAGCATAATGGTTATGCGCTGCACCTGTAATGCAGACAAAGGGAGTTCGATTCTCCACGGCGGCTTAGATTGAATCCAGTATTAAGCAAGAGGTGCAATAACCGGTTCAATTCCGGTGTACTGGCAGTGGTTTGTAGTTCAACGGTAGAACGGCAGATTGTGGATCTGAAGACGAGGGTTCGACTCCCTCCCTTCCAAACCCAACACATA
>CAVIUT010000117.1:0-5217 GCA_963646155.1 Eggerthellaceae bacterium
AAAATACCGTCTAGCTTTTCCGGAGCTTAGGGCGGTATTTATTTTTCGCTTTTCTTTCTTTTAATTTCGCAATCAATTTGCTCAGCTTTCGGATAATCTCGACTACGTCACAACAGACGGAAACAATTTCAATTAAAGTTTCAAAACTCATACACACACCTCCTTTTCAAAGATTGACACGATCTCAATACAAACGATCCAGATAGTGCCTTGTCCCCGAACAGCAAGGTGACAGCCCATTTTTGCAGCGCCTATATTTAAAGCTTATCAAAAGAAAACAGGTAAAAATGGCTAGAAAAGTGACACTTTTGAACTTTTTTAACTTTTTTTCAAGTCCTGATATATGGATTGGTCTTTGAGAAAGGCCAGCTTGGGAAGTCTCCCCTTCTCGATAATCTCATCAAGCATTGCGGCAAATCCACGAGGGTCCTTAATCTGGTATTCCATATGATTGAAGCCTGTAAACACCGGATAAGCTGCATCCGGATAGGCTTCCATGACGGCGGGGCGGTACTTGAAGTGCTCCTCAACACTTCCAAACTCGAAGAAGCACCTCTCCTCTTTTATATTCTTGAGCTTTAAAAAGGGTTTATTTTCAAGGCTTGTTGCCATCTGGCGCCGCAGGTTTGAATAGGTGAGGTTTCTCCCGGCTTCTATGAAGTACGGCTTTATGCTCTCGTCATCACACCAGAGTATTCTCTTAAGCGTTCTGCCGTTGGATTTATAAAGACTCCTTATTGCAAAGTAAAGTATCGGGGTCATAAGGCGGCGTGTGAATGGAGGAATCTTGGCAAACTGTCCGCCGTCGAAGAATGCCCAGTCGACCTTAATCCGGCCCTTTGAAAGGAAAGACAAGGCAAGATCCGCGCCGAGTGATGATGCTACGACCATCTTTATTTTGTCTATTCCCTCACGGGAGAGAAAACTCTCGATTTCCTCAATCTCTCTTTCCTTACTTATATATCTCTGTCCTTCACAGTAGACAGTAGAGGTGGGGAGTATACAGTAGTACTTGTCTTTTAAGAATTCTGCTATCCGGAGACTGCTTTTTCCCGTTACTCCCATTGCATGAAAAAATAGGATTACGTCCCCGTTTCTGTTCCCGATAGTCTGAAATGTCATAGCACCCTCCCGAGCAACAGTTAGTGTAATCTAACTTTAAAGTTTATTAAAGTCCTTTCACATGCTTTCTTCCAAGAGTTGACGTTTTCGGCCATAGTGTTTAACTTTCACATATTACAAGGGAGTGTATTGTGGACAGCAGAATCTGGAGCCTCGTTTTGGATTCATTCTGGAAGATTTTGAAGCCGGGATTGGAAAGAACCATACCCCTTACTCTTCTGTCATTCTCCTTTGCCCTCGTAATCGCAACTGTCGTAGCACTTATCCAGATAGCTAAAATTCCAGTACTCAAAACAATCGCGCGCTTCTACATATGGGTTGTGAGGGGAACACCGCTACTCGTCCAGCTCTTTGTAGTCTTTTTCGGCCTTCCGTCACTGGGAATCCTGATTGACCCGTTTCCTGCTGCAGTTCTTGTCTTCTCTATTAATGAAGGTGCCTACTCTGCAGAGACAATCAGAGCCGCCATTCTTGCCGTGCCGAAGGGACAGCTTGAAGCGGGAGAGTGCGTCGGAATGAGCTGGATAGAGACTATGTGGCACATAGTTCTTCCCCAGGCGATGAGGATAGCATTTCCCACCCTCTTCAACTCCCTTATAAGTATGGTCAAGGACACATCCCTTGCTGCCAATATAACAGTTACGGAAATGTTCATGGCAACCCAGCGCATCGTCGCACGCACCTATGAGCCTCTTGTTCTTTATATCGAAGTGGGATTTATATACCTTATTATGTGTACCATCCTTACAAAGGTGCAGTCGTGGGGCGAGAAGAAATTCAAAGAGAGGGGCTATTGATGGTTTTAAGAGTAAAGGATTTAAAGAAGAGCTTCTCATCCCTCACTGTTCTGAGTGGCATTTCATTTGATGTAGAAAAAGGCGATGTCATCGCCATTCTGGGGCCTTCAGGAAGCGGAAAGACAACAATACTGAGATGCCTCAACTTCCTCGAGAAGGCAGACAGCGGGAAAATCGAATTCAACGGCGAGGAGTTTGATTTATCTACGATATCGAAAAAAGATATCAAGAGAATAAGAATGCAGACGGGATTCGTCTTCCAGAACTACAACCTCTTTTCAAACAAGACGGCACTTGGAAATGTAATGGAAGGCCTTACTGTTGCAAGAAAGATGAAAAAGGATGAGGCGGAGGATATAAGCCTCAAATACCTTGAAAAGGTCGGGATGCTCGATAAGGCCTCATACTACCCATCCCAGCTCTCGGGAGGTCAGCAGCAGAGAGTATCGATCGCACGCGCCCTTGCAACAAACCCGTCAATCATATACTTCGACGAGCCTACATCAGCACTCGACCCGGAATTGACGGGAGAGGTCCTCTCCGTCATGAAAAGTCTTGCAGAGGAAGGAATGACGATGATTGTCGTGACGCATGAGATGAGCTTTGCACGCTCCATTTCAAAGCACACAATCTTCATGGAAGGCGGTGTAATCGTGGAAGAGGGAGAGACTCCAAAGTTTTTCTCGAATCCCCAAAAAGCGAGAACAAAAGAGTTCATCACTAAGATGGAACTCAAAGAAATAGAATAGGAGAAAAAAATGAAGAAATTCATCACAATTTCACTCATCGCAATCCTCCTTGCAAATTCGATATTTGCATCAGGAAGCAGGGAATCGGCGTCGCTGGAAGGCGATCAATTAGCACGTATTAAGGCCAAGGGCGAGATAACAATCGCAATGGAAGGAACATGGGCACCCTGGACTTATCATAATGAGAAAGATGAACTTGTCGGATTCGACACGGAAATCGGCTCAGCCATTGCGGAAAAACTCGGTGTCAAGGCAACATTTGTAGAAGGCGAATGGGACGGACTACTTGCAGGTCTCGACGCAGGACGCTACGACATCATGATCAATGGTGTAGATATCACACCGGAGAGGGAGAAGAAGTACGCTTTCTCAACCCCCTATGCTTACAACAAAACAGCAGTAATTACAAAAAGTGACAATACGTCCATATCCTCGATGGAAGATCTGAAGGGGAAAAAGACAGCAAATACAATATCGAGTACATATGCAGAGATTGCAGAGAAGTACGGAGCAACGGTAAGCGGAGTCGACGATCTCATCCAGACCTTCGAGCTCTTATCAACCGGCCGAATAGACGCTACCCTCAATGCTGAGGTTACATACTACGACTACATGAAGGCACATCCGGATGCCCCGTTCAAGATTGCGTGCCTCGATTACGACACAACTTCCGTCGCAATCCCGATGAGGAAGAACAGCGACTCGGAGACGCTGAGAGAGGCTGTCAACAAGGCCCTCGAGGAGCTGAGGGAGGAAGGGGTGTTATCTGCACTTTCCGAGAAATACTTCTCGGTGGATATAACCGAAAAATAACTATAGGAGGACGCAAGTCCTCCTATTTTCAAAGTATAAGAAAAGTAATATTATCGCCATTTGAAATTTGGGAAAAACAATGAATAGAGATTTAACAGTAGGAAAGCCCGGGAAAGTACTAGTAGAATTCTGTCTTCCCCTATTCGGTTCGATTGTTTTCCAGCAGCTGTACAATATCGCAGACAGCTTTGTTGCCGGAAAATTCATTTCGGAAGATGCCCTCGCTGCCGTCGGCAACAGCTACGAGATAACGCTCATCTTCATCGCATTTGCTTTCGGGTGCAACATCGGATGCTCGGTTGTAACATCCCGCCTCTTCGGCGCCAAAGATTACTCCAGCATGAAAAGCGCCATCTACACATCGCTTATCTCGACGGGCGTGACATGTCTTGTTCTGATGGTAATCGGATTTCTGTCGATGGACGGCCTCTTGAAGCTCATCAACACACCTGAGAATATTTATGCCGACAGTGCACTCTACCTCAACATCTATACTCTCGGCCTTCCGTTCCTCTTTCTGTACAATGTATCGACTGGAGTCTTCTCGGCCCTCGGCGACAGCAAGACACCGTTTATCTTCCTTGCCTTCTCGTCAACAGCCAACATCTTCATGGATATCCTCTTTGTAACGGCATTCAAGATGGGAGTGGCAGGAGTGGCATGGGCAACATTCATCTGCCAGGGAATATCTGCAGTGCTCGCCCTCATCTTCGTCATAAAGAGGCTTCTACCTATTAAAAGCGAAGGAAAGACAAAGCTCTTTAGTCGCACTCTCTTTTCCTCCTTTATTTCGATTGCAATACCTTCAACCCTCCAGCAGAGCTTTGTAAGCGTGGGAAACATTGTACTACAGTCAATCATCAACAGCTTCGGAAGTGCAGTAATAGCAGGCTACTCGGCTTCAATCAAGCTTAATAACCTTGTCATCACATCCTTCCAGACAATCGGAAACGGAATATCGAACTACACAGCACAGAACATGGGAGCCGAAAAGCCGGAGAGAGTAAAGGAAGGATGTAAGAGCGGCATAAAGATGGTGTGGATTCTCTCCATCCCGTTCATCATACTCTACGTCTTCGCCTCCGACTTTCTTCTCGGCCTCTTTATGGATAACCCGTCAGCAAAGGCACTCGAGACAGGTCGTCTTTTCTTACGCATCGTCTGTCCGTTCTATCCTATCGTATGTGTCAAGCTTATATGTGACGGCGTACTCAAGGGTGCCGGCATGATGAGAAGATTCATGATTACAACCTTTGCAGATCTTTTCCTTCGTGTAGGACTGGCAGCAGTGCTATCAAGTACAGCACTCCAGGTAACCGGAATATGGCTCAGCTGGCCTATGGGATGGAGTATCGGAACAATACTCTCCGTCATCTTCTACAGAAGCGGAGACTGGAACAACGAGAACGCACTTCTCAAAGAAGAAGTCGAGGAAATCAAAGCAGATTAAACAAAGGGGGAGACTCACATCTCCCTTTTTCAATACTTTAAAGATATCAACACAATTGAAGTACCGGGATTCCAGCCCTGCCTCTAAAGTATCATTGAGTAGTGCTGATCAAGCGAGAAAGTTCTGGGCACTGTGCTTATCGAATATTTCTTCCTTCCACGAGTCTATCTGTCTGTTTTCAGATGAGAAATTCAGTCCAATAATCTGTATTGATGTACCTGTCCGCATAACCTTTATCCCAGGGCGTAAAACCCCCGAGTTTACTCCGGGGATGTAAGCCCGATTG
>CAVIUT010000118.1:0-5132 GCA_963646155.1 Eggerthellaceae bacterium
AAACACACATGGGATGAAGGAAAAGTGACGCTGGAACCGTCATGTACAGAGTCTGGTGTGAGAACATATACATGTACAGTTTGTAACGAGACAAAGACAGAGGCTATTGCTAAGAAAGGCCATTCTCATGCTGAAGATGACAAGGGTTTTGTATACGAGTCAGCTAATTGTATGAAAGCCGGAAAGAAAGGCTATGTCTGTAAAGATTGTGGTGAATCGTATTATGAAACTACAGACAAAGATTACACTAACCATGTGTATTACGACAATGAAGGGAAGCCCGTCGCAATAACCACGTATAATGAAAAGTATTGCGAGTACTCCGAAGGAGTTGAAGTTGCAAAAACATATTTTACACCAGCTTCTAAAGTCGCTTACTGCAAGAGCTGTGGTCATAAAATTGATAACATAACTACACCCGCATCCACAGATGCAGAATTTGAGAAGATTGCCAGCATGTGGATTTATAAAACTGAAGATGGAAAGAATACCTACTACGTTGACGTTGTTGAAGGCGACAACCAGAAGGTGTCTGTTACTGTTGTTGAGACGACCTATAGCGACGACGCTGGATATTCGACCTCGAAATGGGCGGACACCACAAGTGCTCTGACAACGAAGGATAACGTGAGGACTCTGTCGATTGGCAGCGCATCTAAGAGCTTATATTTCTGGCTGACAGGGGACAGCTCTAAAAACCTTAAACTATATAAAGCAAACTCTGGTACCCAGCCAAAAGAAGCTGAAGACTTAAAGGACACAAAGGCAACCTTGGACGAAAGGGTTGGCCATAATCACAAGTATAGCGAGGGGCATGCTACAGACACCGAAAAAGCTAATAGCATTTATTCTGACTCTGATTTTGAGGTGATGAGTTTCTTGGGAACTCCATACATAGATGCAGACAACAATTGCCACTACGTGTCTTGTGCGAAATGCGGTATGAGCTACCTTGAGGTGAACCACCTCTCTTCTGACTGGAAAGAAGTTGATGCTACAAACAGCTGTAGCACCTGCGGTTACTCTGAAAAAGAAAATAGCTATGTGAAACTGACGATAAACACAATGTCCGATACAGAAGCTTTGAATTACGCTAACAAAGCCTTGGAGGCTGCTAAGGCTGCAGTGAACGCTGCTGAAAACGACTCGACCGATTCTGGAAAGGCCGTGGGCTTGAGCGCTCTTTTGAATGCAAAATCTGCTTTGGAGACTGCAAAAAAAGCTATGGAGACCGTCGGATTGTCCGTAGGAAAGGACGAAAACTTCAAAGATGACACATACCTAAAAATTTGCAATCTGTTGGTTGGTTCTGATGAAAACCTATACACAACTTCCGACAAACCCTCGACAGTTTCTGCCTCGAGAAACGGGGGAGCGGCGAGCGCGGACAATAACATAAATAAAGCTTATGACACAAATAAATCGGATTCTAATACCTCCGGTCAAAAGGTTGCCACCGTTCTGAAAAATGTTGCTGTAGCTTTGGCTAGCGAGAACAACAATGAAGGCTTGAAAACCTATACCTCAGGAGCGTACCAGGCATTGATGAACTATGCTGAAGATGAGACAAAAAGTAAACGTAAAATAAATCAGCCAGATTTTTAGTTAGACAAAGTTCATCATAATGTCATAGGAGAAAACGCTATGACAATATACACAAAAGAACAAAAATTCAGCCATCTGAAGAAATGGGTAACCAGTAGACAGTTGTTGAAGGACTACTGTAATGAGGCAGGTGTCAGCAGATCAGCCATGAGTTTATGGGCAGTAAGCATTCTCGGCCCGGATTACACTTCAACATTGAAAAATGCTGAACAGAAGGCTCTATTATTAAAGAAGATTGAGAAGCTGGAGACATCATCCTCAATGAGGGGGTTTGAAGAAGCTTCTTCAACTACTCTTGTAAAAGTAAGCAAAAGTAAGGATGTTAAGATTCCTGCTGCCCAAATATCTATTGAATATATGGGCGCAAAGATTTCAATTGACGAGAAGTCTATTGAACCAGTATTCAGAGCTTTGAAGGCTGTCAACGACTAAAACCTGTGAATATGTACGGTTTTGTCCTCGTCGGATCCGGCTTAGCATTAGCCTTTGCCTCATGAATCTTTTCAATTTTGCTCATGTCGGCGTTCCATGGAAGGAGCGAAGAAAACTCTTCCTTAGGCGTGTACGGACCATAGGTAAGGATGTACTCAAGATAATCCTCTGGATTGAGCCCATTTTCCTTAGCAGTCTCAACCATGGAGAAGAAGAAACATGAGGCATCAGCACCATCGATGGTCTTCGCAAAAAGCCAGTTCTTACGTCCCGTAGCCCAGGCTTTCGCTCGTCTCTCACATTCGTTGTCATCAGGCGTAGCTTCAAGGAAATCGAGGTAATTGTACAGGTAAGGTTTGTAATCAATGAGGTAGTTGAGTCCCTTCTGCCTCATATCATTTTTCTGAGGGTTGCTTGCAGCAGTAACTGTTTCAAAAATCTTATCGATGATTGGCTTTGCCTGCTTCTTGCGCTCAGCGAGAAATTCGTCTGTAGACATTGTCCCCTCTTTCAGCTTATCGCGGAGGGCATGCTCAATCTTATAGAGTCGACTATGAAGAAAAAGAATCTTGTTAATCAGAGTATCATCCTTGACGTGTCGAACATACTTCTTCAAAGATCGCACGCCATGTGTCCAGCAAGCACATTTTTTACCCTCCTCAATCGGACCAATGTAATAACCCTTGAGGCCATCTGTCATCAGTGGTCCCGTATAATTGTTACTTTCAAATCCATCAAACAGCTTCTCGCTGCTCCGGCCGTCGGAGTAGTAGACATAAACGACTTTTTTAAGTTTACGCTTCTCGTTATCCCAGGTGGACCCGACTCGTATTATCGCAAAGGAGGAAGAGCTTATCTTTCCATTCTTATTCTTAACCGCGATTACCTCAATGGGTGTCTCATCCTGATTAATCATCTTCATCTTGAAGATTTCATTCCCGAAGTATCGTTCGAAATCGCAGAGCTTTTCGTAATACTTCATTATCCAGTGGCACATCAGCTGTCTCGAGATGTCGTCCCCGTTCCTTTCGAAGATTTCACTCTGCCTATAAAGCGGAAGATGGTCATCGAACTTATTGGTCAGAATCTCTGCAACCAGAGAAGGCGAGCAGGAGAGAGCATCCAGATTCACATCTCTGAATCCGACAATCTTTTTGCTTTCCCCATTTTCCGGCTCTGCTGTTGCAACCCATGTCGGAAAAATGTGTTTCTCAACAACCTTCTTCCTCTTAGTGTATCCAACTTTGCAGATTTCCTTGTTCTCTCCTCTTTTATATATAATGCCATCCTTCTCGATTATATCGGGATTTCCTTCTGTATGGTCTATTTCAACAACGGGAGCATCTGCCGGAGCTGTAAGCCCGGGGGTTCTTTTCTTTCTGCTGACCTTTTTCTCTTCCTCTCTGACTTCCTCTTCAGTTTGAGCCTTCATCTTCATTATCTGCTGGAGAGTTTCATTAAGTTTGATTATTACCTCGAACTCTGGAAAGAGAAGTTCCATCTGCTCTGTTGAAGGACTATACTTTTCAGCATTTGCAAGAAGTCTGAGTTCCTTAGAGGCAGAAAGCTGCTCCTCCAGGGAAGCAACCCTGTTGGAGAGAGCAATACCCAAGTCAACAAGTTCTTCTCTTGTGAACGTTGCAAGGGCTTCTCTGGTAACTAATTCAGTCTTCTTATCCATGGTTAAATAATAGCATAATTACATATAAAAGTCTATAAAAATGGGCAAATTATTTAAAATCAGGCTATTATTTTCATTATTTTAAAAGGATGGAAAACGTCTCCAGGGATTACCTCCCTTCCACATCTCTCTGATGTCTTCCATCGTTACCTTTTCGGCTTCCTTTTCACTTGTAGGCCAACAGTATGTGCCTCCAAGACACTCGAGTTTCTTCGAGATTTCTAGCCAGCCGTTCCCATTCCAGACTATAGCGACAATCCTTCTCCTGTTCTTGCTGCAGAAGATAAAGATACTCTTCTCAAGAGGATCTAACCCCATTTCATTACTTACTAAAAAAGACAGGGTTTCAGCTCTCTTTCTAAGATCTGTCACTCCTGGCTTGATGTAGATATTGTATTCTTCGATGTTGATGTTCATGGCTATTCTCCTACCGTCGGGAATAGCATACGGGATTAGCTACAAAAATGCTGGCATATTTATTTTACGTTTACTTTTATCCTGTTGCTAACCATACTAATGATCCTACTGTAGAAATAAACCATTATAGGTCTCAGTTGACAGTAAAGAAAAAGGATGCCACAAAGTCTTTATTTTGCGACACCCATTCCTTATCTGCTTTCACAGATGTCTCAAACTTTTAGTAGACTGGAAGATCATTTCCATTTCCATCAAGCAATTTCACCGCAACTGCAGATACCGTCACAGTTACATCAGTTGTATATGAGCTACTACCACTCAAGATGAGGCCTGTTGTCGTTATTTTAGTGACAACTGAATCGACACTATATGAAGGGAGTATTATTGCATTTGCATTCAATTTCTTTGCTTTTGATGCCATATCGAATAAGGCTTTATTGAGTGCGGAATCAATAGAATTAGGATCATCGCTAAAGATGTTCTGAGGAGCATCCCAATACAGAGCACCTGCAAAAGAGTACTTGTCTGCCATGTCGCCATCCACTGTGAACGAGGATGTACCTGTCACGTTGCCTATGAAAGCATACTGGCTACTGTCAAGTTCATTCAAACTGTAAACATGCATCTCAGGAAGCATTTCAATCTTTTCCGCACGTTTGCTCGTAGTAGTGCAGGAAACAAACAAAGTACAACTTAAAACCAAAACAGAAAGAACAAGGAATAATTTTTTCATATTCGCCCTCCAAAATAAAATAAACGTATGCTACAATGCTTAATAACATATAACAGACTATTAGTAATTTTCACTTGTTGCTTAAAGCCCTGTCAAGATTTTTCGCAGCACAAGAATTCTTTGCATCTTATTACAGAGAAACAAAAACAACTCAGATTCCCATTATCCTTGCTGTCTTGAGTATTGCCGTCTGGGTCTTACTGTCCCCAACGTCTCCTCTCATGACCATATCAACAAAGTCTTTGAGGGGAATCTCAACAACGT
>CAVIUT010000119.1:0-4974 GCA_963646155.1 Eggerthellaceae bacterium
TATAAACATCCAGTGCTTCAAAATGGTCTCCACAGTAACCGTGAAATGCTATCACACACCTTACTACGGCTCTCCTCGTCCATAAAACCATCTACAAAGGAAAGAAGGCGCTCTTTGTTATGGTCCCAGCAATAGATTTTAACGTCTTCGAGACCTTTTGCTTCGAGTGCGGGCTTGAGATAGTTGACGAGGAATACGCGTTCCTCGAGAGGCGAGAAGACACAGCTGTCCCACGTCTGTACTGCATTAGGCTCATTCTGTATGGTTAATCCCCATACATTGAAACCTCTCTTTCTGAATTCACAGAGATAAGACGCAATATACTCCGCCCAGTCAGGGTAAAATTCTTCTTTCAGTCTTCCGCCTTTGAGGTGGCTCATGTTATCTTTGAAAAACGAAGGTGGAGACCATGGAAAGAAGAGGTAAATCCCTTCCACAATACTTGTAGATGCATTCAAACGTCCGAAATATATTCCTCTTCGATACTGTAGTCAAAGCTTCTCTTTCTTCAATCATCAATAGTATGACAGCCAGAATGAGGAGAAAGCGAAAAGTCAGAGCTGTCAATCGGGACTCTCAGAGAATCGTAAATGGGGTTGTCCTTATCAAAGAATGCTGAAAGCACCTTCTCGCGTTCAATTTCATCAAGGAGAGAGAATACATATGAGGAAGATTCCGTCAAAGCCCCTCCAAAACCTTTGAAAAGATGTTTCTTCAAAAAGAAGGATGAATCTCGATGATATTTGTTTCGAGCATTCTTTTGTTCTCTTCAGCCTTTACTAAAAGTTCTGTTCTCTTCAAACCAGTATCGATTGTATATGCTTCCATAGTCCGAATTACCTCATCCTACAGCTTCAAGTCCGCCCTATCGTATTGAGGAATAGCTCCCCTTTTCGAGACGACAAAAGAAGCAAGCCGTGTTCCCCTGTCCAGCGCTTTTTCTATATCACCATCTTTAAGATATGATGATAAAAATCCTGCAGAAAGACTGTCTCCGGCACCGACTGTATCAACGACTTCTACTGTCTCTGGCTCTTTTCTGTACCATTTATCTCCAAGACACATCGAGCCGCGGCTTCCGAGCGTGAGGAGAATTAACTCAAGGTTGTATTTATCTTTAAGTTTCTCCAGTCCCACAAGCTCTTTCTCATAAATTCCTGCTGCTTTGAGGATTATATCAACCTCTTCGTCATTGAGTTTAAGTATCGTTGCCCTTTTAAGGCCTTCCCGTATTATTTTATCTGAATAATAGTGCTTTCTTATGTTGACGTCGAAGAAAACTTCGGTGGCATTTACGTTGTCAAGGATATGCTCCAGTGTATTTCTGCTTACTATGGATCGCTGTGCCAATGAGCCGAAATATATAACATCAACCTTTCCCGGAAGATTAGGTGGAACAGGAATATTATCCCAGGCATTATCAGAATTGAATGTGTAGTCTGCATTCCCATCATGTAATGTAATAACTGCTTTTCCAGTCTCTTTTTCAAGAATTGCAATACCATCGAGAGAAAGTCCATAGGAGGCTATCTCACTTAGAGCCTTCTTACCAAGCTCATCATTTCCGACTGCACTGACGACAATACCAGAAAGCCCCAACCTCGCCATATGGACAGCAACATTAAGTGGCGCTCCACCCAAGGTTGCCTTATCGGGAAAGACATCAAACAAAACCTCACCGAAAACAAGAGAATTCATTTCTCCTCCTTCTTTAGATAAAAAAGCGAATACTTCAGAAAAGCATCTTTCTGATTGACACCTATGCAGATCCTGGGGCATTCCACTTCGGGGGTAAATATCCACGATGCTGATGATTCACCATTATCGACGAAGAGTTCGAGCACAGAATTGTCGAAAAAGAAATCCAAGACTACATCTCCATCCCCCTTAAGGGGAATAAATGAACTGTTCTTCCCTGCTGGGAGAGCTGTAATGAAGTTTCTTTCATAGTTGATACGGAACGTAAAACTTCCCGCTACTATGACAACTTCACCCGAGTGACTTTCTTTTCTGTCTATTACGACTGAAAGCCGGAAAGAATATGAGGAAGGAGTAATGATGAAATTCTCTTTACTCGTAATTTCTATTTCCCCACTCTCAACTCTTTCAAAGTGGCTGATTATTTCATCTACCGGAAATGAAATCAACCTACCTTTAATGATTTTCTCCTCGCGAGGCATCGAAAGGCATCCACACCAGCCTTCGTCTGCAGCCTCCCCATGTCCCTGGAATGTACTCATCCACGGCCATTGATTGAGCCAAGAGAGAGCAATGCGGCGAGTACCGATTAGATAACTCTGCCTTGCATAGAAATCCAGCCCATAGTCGAGACATTTCTTGCACTGTGGAGTGAAAATCAAGCTTTTCTTGTCAAAGGAACCGGTTACGGCAAAGCTTCTTATACCATATCTATTATTTTCGGGAGAAAAAGTAAGCACCCATTTTCCGCCATATATCTCATAAAAATCGGGACACTCAAAAAGAGTACCATCCTCTTCATTCCCTTTATAAAGGACTCCTTGATAACTCCATGAGAACATATCAGAGGAGGAATAGAGAAAAACAGCACCTAAGGGTCCAATCTTGCAGCCTACAGCCATATAGTAGCAACCATCGAGAACAAAGACTTTCGGGTCTCTGAAATTTGGATCTGCACCCTCTATTGGTTCTTTAATCACAGGATTACCGCTGAATCTTGTAAATGTATATCCATCCTTTGAAACTGCTATATTCTGAGTTTGCTTCAGCCCTTCATTCTGAATGACAGATCCTGTATAGACAAAATACCAGACATTATCTTTTTTGATGATTGAACCGGAGAAACAACCTCCCCTTGGATCTTTTTCATATTCCTCAGAGGGCAATAGAATCTCACCAACCTCTTCATAGTGTAGAAAATCAGACGTTATCGCATGTCCTATAGCAGTCATTCCCCATGAGGTATCACTCTTATTATATTGATATAAAATGTGGAAATATCCATCCTGAAAATATAATCCGTTGGGATCATTTATCCAGCCTTTTTGCGCTGTAAAATGATATTCAGGGCGTTTTCTCATCTTGGCCATCTTTCTTCTTTCTTTGCCAGCTTTCCAAAAGGATTATGAGGCTCCGTCTGATACCAGTAGGCAACCGACGAAACATCGTCTGACCTCTCAAAGAGTCCTCCGAACGAAACACCTATCTGCTGTACTGTGACTCTCAATCTTTTCTTGAAAAAAATTGGATCCTTCACATGCCAGCGGTAAAAGGAACGCATTGGCGGACACTCACAGTTGTGATACGGGTTGTAGATACTCCTATCATCCCTGCTGTAGAATGGATAACCCATATAGTTCGAGTTATAGCAGGTCTCAATTGTCTTTCCTTCCTCATGATGCGCAAAACTCCACGATCCTCCGAAATAATCTTCCGTTCCTGTTCCACATATTGTCGGATAGAGGGTGTCATCATCAATATAGAATTTCACTTCACCTTCTCCCCACCAATATCTAGAGAGAGATGATAGATAGAGTGTAGTCCCAAGATAAGTACCTTCGCCTTCAACTCCGTCAAGGATTGTGTAATCATGCTTCGGTGTTGTCGGATTTTCCCTGTTCCATAACGCGTGGAAATAAAGAGTATCGTCGGAAAGCTCATCACCGAGAGTATAATCAATCTGATAGAAGAATGCAGGAATTGATGTACTGTGCTGGTTCTCGAGAGTAATTCTCGCTCTCCGCTTAAAAGGCATTGCTATATAAGAATTGAGACCTCTTGAAGGAAGTACAGTAATCAAAGAAGAATAAACGGAGTAAGTCTCTCCGAACCCCAGGGCAAAAAAATCCCCAAGCGGACATTCAACAGAAGGATTTTCTTCGTCGTCCCAATACATTCTCAATACCAGATCACGCAGAACATATCTGTCACTGTTACTTGTCCTATCGTCAACGGTAATCCATATGTGACGGATCATTCCACACCCGGTAATATCACAGAGAACCGCAGTTTCTCCGCTTTCAATATCCTTAAGGCATGGAGAACCCTTTCTAGAGGCTCCGAGAACCGATTGAGCCTTTCCACCTTCTCCAGCTCTACCTTCTCTGTTCTCGGCATTTATCGCTCTTGATACGATTTTGTTTCTGGTAAAAAGTTCATTCATAGCAGTCACCCCTTCGTTGCACCGACCGTCATACCGGCAGTCACCTGTTTATTCAAAAGGAAATAAACAATCATCGGTGGAAGAATCGATATCGCAATCGCCGCATATGTGAGCCCCCAGTCAACATTACCGAAGGCACCTACATAATCCTTCAGGCCCATCGCCACTGTCTTTGCACTGTTTTTGCTGATGAATGTGTTTGCGAAGATAAAATCATTCCAAATCAGAATGCTGTACATCGATGAAATAGTGACAAAGGTATTCTTTGCAAGAGGCATCATTATCTTAAAGAATATCCCGTATGGGGTGCAGCCGTCGATTGTTGCAGCCTCAATCAAATCATTCGGAACGAACTCGAAGAAGTTGACGAACATCATTATTGAAAGAGGAAGCGCAAATCCGACTTGAGGAAGAACAAGGGAAAATGTAGTGTTCAGAATTTTCATCTTGCTGTAGAAGATGAAAAGCGGGATAAGCGTAATCTGAACGGGAATCATTATTCCGAAAGTCAGGAATGCATATATCTTCCCGTTGATTTTGTACCTGAACTTAGAAAGTGCAAAACCTACAGTGGAGGAGAATGCGATAATAAGAACCAGTGAAACGACAGTAACTTTTATGCTGTTCCACATATAACCGAATATCTTGCCCTCCCTAAAAATCTTGTCGTAGTTCGAGAATGAAGGAACTTTAGGAAGAGAGAAAGGCTGTGAGGAAAGTTCAACATTATTCTTTATACTTGCCATGAAGACCCAGAATACGGGATAAAGCTGAATCAGAAGAAAAAGAAGAATGACCAGAATGAATGCAATTTTCTTTATTTTCTTTATAAC
>CAVIUT010000120.1:0-4951 GCA_963646155.1 Eggerthellaceae bacterium
TTTAAGGATGTTGACGGCCTTACATTCGATACTGCCTGTGGACGATTGAAAAATACTATCAAAATAGTTTTTCGTGGTTTTAAGTTTCTTTTGGACAGCAGTAATGTAAGTGTTCGCGATAAAGAAGAATTTAAGGCCATAGACGAGGGAAGTGTCTCAACGAGTAGAATGAAGAACAGCCTTTTTCTTCTGATGCGTATGCTTTATGCACACTACAGCAAAGAAGTTATTCTCCTCATCGATGAATATGATGTACCGCTGGCAAAGGCAGGAGAGAATGGGTATTACCCCGAGATGCTCGATATGATGACGGGCATTTTCAGCGTCCTTAAGGATAACGAATATCTTGAAATGGGTGTGCTTACGGGATGCTTGAGGATAAAAACGAAAGCATAATCTCCGGGCTTAACAACATCTGCTACAACACGGTTATCAGCAATGCCTTCTTTTCCCATTTCGGCTTCACGGCCCTTGAGGTTGAAAATACATTCAAAGAACTCGGGGTGGAGGATAAACTTCATCTTGTGAAGGAATGGTATTACGGCTATCGTTTCGGAAAAAGTGAGATTTATTCCCCATGGGATGTAATGCTGTATCTCAATGACCTTAGGCATAATAGCTCATCCAAACCTAAGAAATATTGGGCGGACACAAGTGGAAATGCGGTAATCTCATCGTTCGTCGGTAAGGGAGAGACGAGACTTTTAAAAGACCTTGATACACTCCTCTCCGGGGGATATATCATAAAGAAGGTAGAAGAGAACTTCACATACGATTATCTTCATTCTACTGATGAAAATCTGTGGAGCATCCTTTTGATGACCGGTTATCTTACTCCTGTCAAGGATGAAGAGCTTAGATATCCTCTCTCAGGAGGCAGAATCGGCATGAAGATCCCAAACAAGGAAGTCAAGACTATCTACTACGCATCTCTGAGAGAGTGGGTCCGTCAGGAGTCACGAAAGGAGGATTTGAGTGATCTTGAAGACGCGCTCTGGAATGGGGATACTCAAATAATCGAGCGTGATATAACAAAGATAATCAACAGGACATTTTCATATATTGATATCTGGCAGGAGTACGCAAGCCATCTTTTCTTTACGGGCCTCTTTACGGGGATTGGGTACATAATTATTGAGCCGAAAGAAAAATACGGTATGGGCAACTCAGATATTGTTGTTCTCGACTACAGGAGAAAGAGAGCCGCAATCTTCGAGATGAGGGATGAAAAGGAGTCAATCGATGAGGCAGTTTCCCAGTTTGCTGGAAAGAAGTACATCGAGGGGCTTTACGGCTACAGTTTCTTCATCACATATGGAGTGAAGTTTACAGGTAAGAGTGCCGGGGTTGTTCTTAAGGACAGGATTGAACGCTGAATATAGAGGCCCCGGGAAGAGATTCTCAGGGCCGTCATGTTTTTACTCCTGCATCTTTGATTCCAGTACAAGCTCAGCCTTAAGGTCCTTGAGCTTTCCTGTCAGCGACACTTTGTAGATGTGCGGGTTGATTTGACGCTTGTAGCTCTTGTCGAAATGGGAAAGGTTTTCCTTTACCCTGTCCTGAAGTTCCTTGAGCGTCGGCTCAGCGTTTATTCTTTTACCTTTCTCCATCTGCTTTGTCAGCATAGGTCTCACGAGGGTGTAGTTGTTCTTTCTCATGATGAACATGTCTCCGGTGGAGAAGGGGTGGTAGAAGATATGATTGACACCGCTTTCGATTTTCTCGTCGCAGAGTGCAATCAAGTCGGCTAATGCCTGGTTGTTCTTGTCGTAGAAGCGGTAAACCTGCTTTATGCCGGGGTTTGTGGTTTTCTCGAATGATGATGATATCTTCAAGGTCGGTATGTACTCCCCGTTCTCTTCCTTTGCCGACAGTTTGTATACTCCTCCGAGCGCTGCCTGGGTTCCTCCAGTCACGAGGTGGGTTCCTATTCCCCAGCTGTCAATCGGCGCACCATCGTTTACAAGGTTGAGGATGATTTCTTCCGTCACATCGTTCGATATGCAGATAGTTGCATCCTTGAGTCCTGCTGCATCAAGCTTCTCTCTCACTGCCTTTGTTAGGTAGCTGAGGTCTCCGCTGTCGATTCTCACTCCGATTCTGAGCCCTTTCTCCTTCTGCTCGAGACCGACCTTTATTGCTGCCTCGATACCTGAGTTAAGGGTGTCGTATGTGTCGATAAGAAGAATGCAGTTATCAGGATAGAGGTCGGCAAAGCGCCTGAATGCCTCGTATTCGTTATCGAAGAGCATAACCCATGAATGTGCCATCGTCCCTGCCACCGGGATTTTGTATATGCGCCCGGCATAGGTGTTGCTTGTCACGTCACAGCCGCCGATGAAGCATGCGCGGGAAGCACTGAGAGCACCGTCGACGCCCTGTGCACGCCTTAGCCCGAATTCCATGATTGAACCCTTACCTTTGGTTGCAACCTTCATTCTTGCAGCCTTTGTTGCAATAAGCGTCTGGAAGTTGACTGTATTGAGGAGGAATGACTCGATGAGCTGTGCCTCAATCATTGTCGTCTCAACTCTTATCAGGGGTTCTCCGGGGAAAGCAACACTTCCTTCCTCCATAGCCCAGATGTCTCCAGAGAAGGAGTAGGATGAGAGATAGTCGAGAAATGCGGAATCGAACTTACCGAGCGACCTGAGGTACTCGATGTCTTCATCCGAGAACTTGAAATTTTCGAGTTCGTTTATAAGATGCTCAAGTCCCGTGAAGATTGTGTATCCACCGTGAAAAGGGTTTGTTCTGTAGAACATGTCGAATACGACGCGGGGATTCTTCTTTTCAAGGAAGAAACCCTGCATCATGTTCAATTCATAGAAATCTGTTATAAGTGCACTTGTCATATTATTTAGTTATCTTGTCAAAGCCTGTATACGGAACGAGGACAGGAGGAACAGTTACGGAACCGTCTTCATTCTGGTAGTTCTCGAGTACTGCAACCATTGCTCTCGAGAGTGCGACAGCTGTTCCGTTGAGCATATGAACGAACTTAATCTTGCCGTCGTCATCGCGGTAGCGGATGTTTAAGGAGCGTGCCTGATAGTCAGTGCAGTTACTTGTACTTGTCACTTCACCGTATTCACCTTCGTCTCCTCTTCCCGGCATCCATGCCTCTATGTCGAACTTGCGGTATGCGGGTGCTCCGAGGTCTCCCGTTGCCGTGTCTACGATGCGGTAGGGTAGTCCGAGACCGGAGAATATCTCCTCCTCAATGGAGAGAATCTCCTGGTGAAAGGAATCAGATTCCTCGGGTAGACAGTAGATGAACATCTCGAGCTTCGAGAACTGGTGTACTCTGTAGAGCCCTTTTGAATACTGTCCTGCACCACCAGCCTCACGTCTGAAGCAGTGGCTGAGGCCTGTCATTCTTATCGGGAGGTCTTCCTTATTGAGGATTGTGTCTTTGTAGTAACCGCCGAGTGTTATTTCCGCTGTTCCGACAAGACATGTGTCAGTCCCTTCAATTGTGTATATGTTGCTTTCAGCTCCTCTTGGGTTGAATCCGATACCGTTGAGAATCTCTTCTTTGGCCACATCAGGTGTAATGAAAGGGGTAAAACCGTGCTTTATTACGATATCCATTGCATAGCGCTCGAGTGCCATCTGGAGGATTACTGCCTTGTTCTTTATATAGTAGAACTTCTGGCCGGCAACCTTAGCGCCCTTATCGAAATCGAGAATATCGAGTTCTTCGCCAAGCTGTACGTGGTCCTTTGCCTTGAATGAGAATTTTGTCGGCTCTCCGACAAACTTAACGGCGAGGCTGTCCTTATCTTCCTTGCCGATAGGCGCATCCGGATGAGAATAGTTAGGGATTGTGCGTGCTTCATTCATGAACTTTGCATCGAGCTCGGAAAGCTCGGCTTCCTTGAGCGCAAGTTCATCCTTGATAGCCTTTCCTTCTGCAATGTATTTCGCCCTTGTCTCGTTATCGAGTTTACCCTTCATCTTCTGTGCTGTCTCGTTTCTCCTGCTGCGGAGATTTTCAACTTCAAGAAGGAGAGCGAGTCTATCGTCCTGATCCTTGATGATTGCATCGAGATCGACGTTCATGTATCTGTTTTCGATGTTCTTCTTGATTTCGTCACGCCTGGTTTTCAATTCTTTGATATCTATCATTGCTTTCTCCTTACTCAGTTCTTCTTTTCCATTGCCTCAGCTTTACGTGCCGATGCACTTGCAGCCTCGATGACACAATTCTCGAAGTTGAGTTCCTTCAATTTCTTTACTCCCTCAATGGTTGTGCCTTTTGGAGAGCATACCATAATTTCAAGTTCTGTTGCACTCTTATGAGACTCTTTTTGGAGGGTAATTGCACTGTTGATTGTAGAGAGTACGATTTCTTCGGCCTTTTTGTACCCGATTCCTTCTCTTACCCCGCCGAGTGCGAGTGCGGATATGAATTCGTAGATAAAGGCAATTGCCGATCCCGATATCCCGATGAATGCATTGAAGAGGCTCTCATCAAGGTAGAAGCCGTCTCCGAAGGACGATGCGATATCGAGTGCAGCCTCTTTCTCCTCTTCGGGTAAATCATCGGTGTATGTGACTGCCGTGACGGACTTGGAGACACTAGCTGCTATATTGGGCATATAGCGTGCAACGTACGTGGCGCCGAGATTTGACTTGAGAGTCTCAAGACTTACTCCGGCCGCAAGAGAAATGAAAAGAGAACACTTGATTTTTCTGAGGCTGGAGTAGACGGAAGGAAGAACCTGAGGCTTGACGGCAATTATGACGGTGTCGACTGACGTTATCTCGTCCATGCTTACTACTGCTTTTGATTTTGTCTCCAAGGCAAGCTTCTCTGCTTTCTTAAATGTTTTGTTATAAAGGATGATGCTGTAGTCATCCCGCTTCGAGAGTGCTCTTGCTATTGCCCCTCCCATGTTGCCACATCCGATAATTGCAATTGTTTTCATTGTTAAATCCTCCGGAG
>CAVIUT010000121.1:0-4899 GCA_963646155.1 Eggerthellaceae bacterium
AATTAAAACTTTTGGATAATGGCACAGATATAAACTCCGGTGCACTCTTCGAAAATGCCGTGGCAGAAGAACTTCTCTCAAAAGAGTACAGCCTCTTTTACTACAACAGCAAAAAAAAGTGGGGAAGTTGATTTTTTAATTGAACATAACGGTGCTCCTCTTCCTATGGAAGTTAAAAGCGGTAAAGATTATACAATTCATTCTGCATTGAACAATCTTCTCTCAAATACTTCTTATAACATCCCCTATGCATATGTGCTAACAAAGGGCAATGTATATGTGGACGGCAGAATTATCTACCTGCCGATATATATGCTGATGTTTATAAATGAGTCGCCTCTTCCGAGGAAAGCCAGCGACCCGACCTATCTAGTTTAAGTCTAGACAATATAGGCTAGGCTTTGGATTTCTCTTTGTGATGCTTACATCTGTCGAAGTATGTATACATGAATTACCCTTCCGAATATGTCTCAACCATATCGAATGAATAATTATTCCTTTGATTCTCACAGCAATGGACTTACCGACCCTCATTCCCTCTCCGGTCGTCAGTATTTCAAGTGATGCTGTATTTTTATTCCGTTGGAAAAGAAAGTATATTTCATTGTATAATAATTAATTATTCTGCCCAACATTTTCTCTTCTATTATTTTTGGCTATTTTTTTCGTATTTTTATGCAAAAAGTAATTGACGCATATATAAGAAAAGTCTATCTTATCCACAGTTTAAATAAATATACATTAAAGGATGCATAAAATGAAAAAACTTATTACTTTTACACTTATCGCATTATTTGCTTTTACATCTCTTTTTGCTTCTGGCTCTAAGGAAGATGAGAGCGAGAATAAAGTCTATACAGTTGCTGTCAGCTGTGACTATCCTCCACTTGAATACATTGATGACAACGGCAATCCCTGCGGCTACGAAGTTGAACTCATCCAGGCTGTTGCAGATGCTGTCGGAATCAAGATACAGATTGCAAATGTTGCCTTCGACGGCATCATTGCAGGACTTCAGGTCGGCCAGTATGATATAGGGGCAAGCGGACTCACAATAACGGAAGACAGGAAGAACAGCGTTGACTTCACATCTCCTATCCTCCAGTTTGCACTCTCGATTGTAACAAGTGTTGACAATACTGATATTTCAAGCGAAAGCGACCTTGAGGGAAAGAAGGTTGGCGTACAGCTTGGAACAACATGCCAGTTTGCATGCGAGGACATCGGACTCACACCGAACAAATATGATGAAGCACCGAGTGCTGTTCTCGACCTTGCCAACGGCAACCTCGATGCAATTGTACTTGACTCAGTTGTTGCAGAAGACTTTGTTCTCCAGAACGAAAGCTACACAAAGATTTTGAAGATTGCAGGTTCATTCGAGAACTCAGATGATATGGCAATGGCAGTCAAGAAAGGTAACTCAGAGCTCCTCTCTCTCCTGAATGAAGGACTGAAAAAGGTTGAAGAGAGCGGCAAGATGGATGAAATTAAGAGTAAATACGGCCTTAATTAAAAATTAAATAGACTCATTCGGTCAGAGGGTATTCTCTCCCCTCTGGCCTTTTATGTGTCAAGGACTAGGCATGGAAGACAATATTAACTATCTGGATAAGAATACAAAGAAGGCGAAGACTGTCTCAGTCGACCCGACAGAGACGGGAAAAGCTCCCACAGTCATTACAATGACCGACGGTGTTTTGATTCCAAAGAAAGGGAACAGGCACCTTATAAACTCATGGCGGGTGACGTTCTACGGCTCGATTATTCTTCTTGTTCTTCTCTGCACACTGAAGAAAGATGTCTACTGGAAGATATTCACCTATACGATATCGGGAATACCAACAACCTTTGAATGCACCATTTTCGCCATTCTCGGCGCTGTCGTAATTGGCATTCTGACCGGACTCGGCTCCTCAAGCAGAAACCGCTTTATAAATCAACTCTGCGGAGTCTATGTCGAACTTATAAGAGGAATACCTCTTCTTGTTCAGCTTATGTTCCTCTACTATGCACTCGGCTCCTTGATTCACATCGACGGCATTGTGGCTGCAATTGTTGCCCTATCCATCTGTTTCGGCGCCTACATGGGAGAGATAATCCGCGCCGGAATACAGTCCATTCCGAAAGGACAGAGTGAGGCTGCGACGGCACTGGGACTATCGAAAGCGCAGACATTTGTTTATGTAATACTTCCTCAGACAATCAAGGTTGTCCTTCCTGCAATCGGAAACGAATTCATATCGATGCTCAAGGATTCCTCACTTGTCTCTATTCTCGCACTCTCCGACATACTCAAGAGAGGAAGGGAATACATATCTAGAACATTCCTTTCCCTTCAGACTATGCTTATTGTCGCTCTGATTTATCTTATACTCACACTCATTCTTTCCAGGCTTGTGGGTCTGATGGAGGAGAAATTACATAAAAATGGCTAAAATCGAAATCAAGAATGTCTATAAGGATTACGAAAACAACGACGGAACATTCCTCCATGCAGTAAAGAATGTGAGTCTTACAGTTAATGATGGTGAGGTTGTTGTTATAATCGGGCCATCGGGCTCAGGTAAGTCATCGCTTTTAAGAACTGTCAACGGCATAGAGAAGGCACAGAAAGGCTCCATTCTCATCGACGGAGTAGATATCATGGACGACAAGGCCGATAGGAGAAAGATAAGGGAGGAAGTGGGGATGGTATTCCAATCCTTCAACCTCTTTCCTCATCTTAGTGTTCTTGAAAACATTGTGCTTGCTCCCATGAAGGTAAAACATATAAGCCGGGAAGAAGCCGAGAAAAAAGCTATGACGCTTCTCAGGCGCGTAGGACTCGAGGACAAAGCCGGACAGAAGCCTCAGCAGCTCTCTGGCGGACAGCAGCAGAGGGTCGCAATAGCGCGTGCACTGGCAATGGAGCCGAAGGCTATGCTCTTCGACGAGCCCACATCTGCCCTCGACCCGGAGATGATTAAAGAGGTATTGGATGTAATGCTCTCTCTCGCAAAGGACGGCATGACGATGCTTCTTGTCACACACGAGATGGGATTTGCCAGAGCTGCAGCCGACAAAATCGTCTTTATGGCTGACGGGGAAATAATCGAGGAGGGAAAACCCGAAGAAATGTTCTCCTCTCCCAAGACAGCACGGGCTAAGGAATTCTTAGACCACATTCTTTAGCCTCTGCACTCACTTCTCATACCTATCCTAAGTGATAGGTATTATTGTTCACTCATGAGTGGACATTTCTAAAATCATTTTTGTGAAAGGCGGCTCTCCGTCAGAGCGTTTGATGCTTACTTATATACAAAGCGTCTAATTCACCCTTAATTCTTATGGTGATTATTTTGTGATAATTTATTATATTATATAAAATAAATCTTTACTTCTAAATCATTATGTGATATTATTTTAATATTATTATTGTATAATATTTGGAGGTAATTATGCCGGCTTTATCTTCAAAAGGAAGGCAATCTTCGTCTGCACGGACACAAACCTCAGTGCACTTAAGATAATTTCTGGATACTCAAAAAAGTTGGAAAATCGAGCCAAGCTTCAAAGTGTCATCTCCGGACACAAAAGCTTTCTGCTATCATTTCTGGTCTAAGAAGGTACCGAAGCTCGATCGTTTTGCGCCTTCTGATGCGCCTGATCCTCTTATATCTATTCCTGAGAAAGACAGGAAGTTGGTTAAGAATACATTCAGAGCTTATGAGAGGTTCATTTCTATCTCGTTCATCGCCCAGTCTCTTCTTCAGCTCATTGCTCTCATTCTTGAGGAAAAAGGCTATGAGTCTCCGATGTGGTTAAGAACAAGAAGAGGCGCTGTTGTCTCTGTCGGAAATCTCATTCATGACCTTCACTACCTAATTTTATTCGGTTTTGGTAGCCTCTCCGGATTCTCAAAACCCGATAAAATTAAAAAAGACGACAGCAAGCTACCAAATAAAAGCCATCGTCTAATCAAAATCAGTTGATTTTAACCCTCAACTGATTAAACTTTACCTCTCTTTCCGGAGCTTGTCACTACGGGGGAAAGGGGGAATTGTTGCCTTTTTTTGATGAATAAACGTTATGACGCCATTCAAAGCCTAAATTGCTTCGACAGTACTGATAGCTAACCTTGTTGAAGCCTTTATTTACTTAGAAATGTCCACTCATGAGTATTATACTCGAATTCGCTCATGAAAAGCATTATCAAGACACCCAAACTCTACTTCTGGGATACCGGACTCTCGGCATATCTTTGTGGCTGGGAAAATCCTACAACTCTTTGCAATGGTGCTGCCAATGGGGCTTTTCTTGAAAATTATGTAATTTCTGAAATCATCAAAAGTTCGATTTTCAGAGGCTCACAGGAAAAATTCTTTTACTACAGAGACAAAAGCGGTAAAGAAACAGACCTGGTAATAGTAAGAAACCAACAGATAATTCCAGTCGAAATTAAACGAACAGCTTCTCCTGAAAAAAAGATGGCTTCATCGTTCTCGCAGTTAAAGGTTGTATCCCCTTACACAAAAGGGACAGGAATTTTGATATGCTCATACCCTAAAGTGCTCAAGCTGTCAGAAAATCTCATTTCTGTTCCGCTTTCAGTGATATAGTGTTAGATTTTCAACAACAAATCCCCCTGACCCTCTGGTTGCTTCCTGCACTCCAAGCACAACACAAGGTGTCGTTTTTTGAGAAATCTTGTTATACCTACAAGTCCTCTTCCTTCCACTCTACTATATTCCTCTTCTCTGTACTGAAGTTTATACCCAAGAGGTGTATTCTCTTACTTCTGTCCAGATATGGCTCGTAATATCTCTTCTCTCTTATCTGTGCTATAGCCTTATCGGGGGACTGGTTGAACTTGAACTCTATTATGTAGATATCATCCGGACAGGTGAGTACACAGTC
>CAVIUT010000122.1:0-4769 GCA_963646155.1 Eggerthellaceae bacterium
TAATAATATAACCCTAAAAATTTGAATTAATTATTTAAATTATAATAAATAGATAGTACTATCTTTCTAATTGAGCCGGCTCATGATTTCTGTCGTGTCGTTGAATTCTGTGAGATTGTATTTTGAAATGCAGGTAAAGCTGTTAATTGAAATACTAGTATATTATTAAGTTGGATGGATGCGCATAATTTTGCGCAAAACTGAAAATTTAGCTTTACAAAGCCGGTATGTGGATTAACAATAATATTCGGATTGGATAATTCTGATTCTTCATTTCAAAGAGCGGAGTGAATTGAATGGATAAAACTGAAAAATCATTTGATTTTGTTGTTGTCGGGGCAGGTGTTACCGGCGCCTGGGTCTCTTATGAACTCTCGAAGAGAAAATGCACTGTCTGTGTTCTCGAGAAGGAGAGTGATTCGTGTGAAGGAACAAGCAAGGCCAACTCAGCCATTGTTCATGCCGGCTACGATCCCGAGCCCGGAACGCTGATGGCACGGCTTAACGTCAGGGGAAACGAAATAATAAGAGGATGCCATGAAAGAATGGCGATACCTTTCAGACAGGTAGGGTCAATTGTTGCTGCATTCGATGATGACGGTGTTAAATCCATTAATGATCTTTACGCCCGCGGAAGATTCAATGGAGTCGAGGGATTGAGAATTCTTTCTAGAGAAGAGACTCTTGCGTTGGAGAAGGGACTCGGCGACGATGTAAAGGCATCTCTTTTCGCCCCAACGGGAGGAATTTGCTCCCCGTTTGAACTTACGGCAGCTCCACTTGAGATAGCAATCAAGAACGGCGTTGAGTTCAGAAAGAATACAGAACTTAAAACAGTCGAGAAGAAGAACGGACAATTTATACTCAATGGTGATATCTCCTGCTCCGTTGTAATAAACTGTGCGGGCGTCGACTCTGGAAGGGTGGCCTCACTCTTCGGAGACGACTCTATAAAGATATATCCTCGTAAGGGAGAGTACTCGCTCCTCGATAACGAAGTCGGCAATATGATAAGCCATACAATCTTCCAGCCACCTACAAAGAAGGGTAAGGGTATACTTGTGTCTCCGACTGTCGACGGCAATATACTCGTGGGGCCCAATGCTGAAGATATCACGGACCCTTACGATACTTCCACCACAACCCCGGGACAGAAAGAAATATTCCAGGGCGCAAGAATTTCAGTTCCCCAAGTTAGTGAAAGAAACATAATTACAAGTTTTGCCGGAGTAAGAGCCGTGTCAAACAGTAAGGATTTCATCATAGGCTTCTCGTCTATCGAGGGACTATTGAATGTTGCCGGCATATGCTCTCCCGGCCTCACCGCATCCCCCGCAATCGGAGAGTATGTTGTATCGTTACTTGAAGAGAAGGGACTCGTTGGGGAGATAAAGGAGAACTACTCAACATCGAGAGAGGTTGTACGCTTCATGGAACTCTCAAGTGATGAGAAGAAAGAAGCACTCAGGAAGAATCCTCTTTACGGCAGGGTCATATGCCGCTGTGAGAGTGTGACGGAGGGTGAAATCGTTGACGCGATAAAGAGACCCAACGGAGCCGATACGCTTGACGGTGTGAAGCGCCGTGTAAGGGCGGGAATGGGACGATGCCAGGGTGGCTTCTGTGCACCTCGTGTTATGGAGATACTCTCCCGTGAACTCAATATACCGTTTGTTGAAGTAACAAAGTTCGGTAAGGGAAGCTATCTGACACTCGAGAAGGAGGGAGAGAAGAATGACTGATGTTAAGTGTGTAATAATCGGAGGAGGCCCGGCAGGCCTCAGCGCTGCTCTCTCATTATATGAAGAGGGTGTAGAAGATATTCTCATAATCGAGAGAGACTTCACTTTGGGAGGTATTCTCAATCAATGCATCCATCCCGGCTTCGGACTTGAGATTTTCAAAGAGGAGCTTACAGGCCCCGAATATGCCCAGCGCTATGTCGACAGGGTGAAGAAGACGAAAATCAAGTGCCTCGTAGACACTATGGTCACAAAGATTACTCCGGACAAAACTATCACGGCGCTTTCAAGCGCTGAAGGACTCCTGGAGATAAAGGCTGATGCAATAATTCTTGCAATGGGATGCAGGGAAAGAACAAGAGGAATGCTGCACATAGCAGGGACAAGGCCGAGCGGTATCTACACGGCTGGAACGGCACAGAGACTCGTCAATGTCGACGGCTATATGCCTGGAAAGAATGTCGTCATCCTCGGTAGCGGCGACATCGGTCTCATAATGGCGAGGCGTATGACACTCGAGGGCGCTAAAGTCAAGGGTGTATATGAAGTAATGAATAAATCAAACGGGTTGAGGCGCAATATAGTGCAGTGTCTCGACGACTACGATATTCCTCTTCATCTCTTCACAACAGCAACAAAAATACACGGAAAAGAAAGGGTTGAAGGCGTAACGGTAAGCAGGGTTGACGAGCGTTTACAGCCTGTTAAGGGCACAGAGGAGTATGTCGAGTGCGACACAGTTCTTCTCTCCGTCGGTCTTATTCCTGAAAATGAGCTTTCACGCGGCTGCGGAATAGAGATGGACCCGAAGACGAGGGGACCGGTGAATAAGGGAGACTTCATGACGAGCATCGACGGCATCTTTGCTTCCGGTAATGTTCTCCGTGTATATGACTTAGCTGACAATGTCACCAAAGACAGCGTCAAGTGCGGTAAAGCGGTAGCTTGCTACCTCAAGGAGGGAAGGTAAAATGGAGACTAATCTTGTTACTTGTGTAATCTGCCCGAAGGGATGCTCAATCAGCGTCGACTGGGTCGAAGAGAATGGCGAGAAGGTTATTAAAGAAGTGAAGGGGAACAGCTGTAAGCGTGGTCTGAGCTATGCCTCAAGCGAAGTTGTCCACCCTGTCAGAGTTCTCTCCTCGACTGTAAGAATTAAAAACAGCCGCCTGAGTCTTCTCCCGGTGAGAAGCGCTTCTCCACTTCCGAGGGAATTGATGTTCGAGGCAATGAAGACAATAAAGAATACAGCTGTAAACGGTCCTGTCAAAATGGGCGATGTCATAATAAAGAATGTAGCGGACAGCGGAATCGACATGATTGCGTGCCGTGATGCATAACGTTTCTCCTCTTTTTTATTCCCGGGAAACCGGGATTTTTTAACACCTTCAACAATAAGCGCTTTTTTTATAGATATAATCTGTATTATTTGTCCATTTTATTGCAAAATACTCCAGAAAGGAAAGAAAGAACATGCTAGATAAAAACAACCAATACTCGAAGATGAAATTCCACATCGATGTTGAAGTATTAAAGCACCTTTTTGACGGAACACTTGTGCGTGATGCCGACAGAATTCCGATTGATATCTGTCCCCAGGATAGAGTCCCTTCCAGGTGTTGTATATATAAAGAACGTGCCGTCGTCAGATACCGCCTTATGGCACTCGCGGGCTACACCCTCGAGACAGATGATGACGAGTACAGGTCCCTCTCTTCCTACATGGAAGAAGCTCTCAGGGAAGAGAAACCCAAGCTCCCGCTTTTAACAACAATTGCAACAGGATGCTCCTCATGCCCTCAGTCGCATTATGCCGTTAGTGATGCATGCCGCGGGTGTTTTGCTCGTCCCTGTGCTTCCAACTGTCCAAAGGATGCCATTGTATTTAAAAATGGAAAGGCTGAAATCCAGATGGACAAGTGTATCAAGTGCGGTAAGTGTATGGAGCGCTGTCCGTTCCATTCAATCGTCCACAACTGTGTACCTTGTGAAGACGCATGTCCTGTCGGAGCTGTAAAGCAGAACGAGAGGGGAATAAGCGAGGTCAACCACGAGAAGTGTATCGGGTGCGGTAAGTGTCTCAAGTCATGCCCCTTCGGTGCAATTGTAAAGAGAAGTGGACTTCTCCCTGTCGGTAAGATGCTCCTCAACCATGAGAAGATTGTTGCGATTATCGCCCCGGCAATAGAGGGACAGCTCCCGGGTTCCATCGAACAGATTAAAGAAGCTATGAAGGAAGCCGGATTTACAGAGGTTATAGAGGTTGCAGAAGGCGCGAAGATTACAGCCGAGAAAGAGGCAGCTGAACTCGAGGAGAGAGTCAAGGAAGGGAAAGGGTACCTAGCAACTTCATGCTGTCCGGCATGGTTTAATCTAGTAGATAAGCATATTCCTGCCCTCAAGGAGCACATCTCATCAACACTTTCCCCGATGGGTTATACATCCTACCTCTGCAAGGAAAGGTTCCCCGGCTATAAGGTTGTCTTTGTCGGGCCGTGTGTTGCAAAGCGCTATGAAGCTGCTACACGCTATCCTGATACAATTGATAGAGTAATATCATACAGCGAGCTGTCGGCAATTCTTGCTGCAAAGAATATCGATGTTGCCAGCATGCCTCTTGAGTGGGATGAAGACTCCTGCTCTTCCTTCGGTGACTGCAGGGAGTTTGCAGTATCGGGTGGTGTTGCAGGATGTGTAATGAGCAGGGTTGATGACAAGAGCAAATATAAGGTTATGTCAATCAACGGAATAGACAGCAAGGTCGTAAGAACAATGAAGACCTGGCCGAAACTCCCACCTGAAGCAGATCTGGTTGAAATCATGTGCTGCCCGGGAGGCTGTATAGCAGGACCGGGAACAATGGTTTCCCCGCAGACAGCCATGAAAGCCCGTCAGGGCTACAGCAAGGCACGTCAGGAAGCATTGGCGAAGAAAGACGAATAAGAAACATTGAACTACCTCGCACTAGAAGTGCGAGGAATCTTGGTTCCTGCTTCTCAGGTTCTTGCTTAGAGCGCATTGCCCCAG
>CAVIUT010000123.1:0-4689 GCA_963646155.1 Eggerthellaceae bacterium
TAATATTATATTGACCTGTTGATTATTGTTAATTTTCCTAACAAAATCTTAATGTGGTAGTATAAAATTTCGTAGGCTAACTTTTTAAAGGAAGTAAGAATATGGAACTTAATGACAAATTAATTGAGAAAGCAATGAAAGTAAAGAGTACTGATGAGCTTATTTCTATTGCAAAGGAAAACGGCATCGAACTCACAGACGAAGAAGCAAAAACATATTTTGCCATACTTAATGAAAAAACCGGTGAGCTTGGCGACAACGAACTCGATAGTGTTGCCGGTGGCAAAAAATGCGGAACAATCTACGATGGAGGTAATCCGATTATCTTCCCCGCTATAAACACCTGTGAATACTGGAAAGATAAGAAAACTTTTGAAGTAATTCCAGAAGGTGGAAAATGTAGTAGCTGTATACATTGTCATTCCGCAAAGTTGGGGTGGCTCTGCAAGGCCGGAGAGAGATACTATAATTGATTTTGACAGTCTGTCTGTTCAAAGGGATTTTATTATGGATAAACTTAAAAACGAATTTATTGAAAAGGCAAGGAATGCAAAAACAGCCGAAGAATTTGCTTCTATTGCAAAAGGAAACGGTATCGCGCTTACAGAGAAAGAAGCAGATATGTATTTTAAAGAGTTCAATTCAAACGCCGGTGAGCTTGCTGATGACGAACTCGATAATGTAGCAGGCGGCATAAAGTGCGGAACAGTCTACAAAGACGGCTGGCCTATTGTTATCCCAAACTGTAACAGTTGCGAGTACTACAATTATAATCCAAGTTCGGAATATTTGAAAGATGACCACTGTACCTCCTGCGTTCATCTTGGTTCAATTGAGATTTTTCCTGTATGCAAATGTCCTAAAAGATATGAATCGGACTCATCAAAGTGGATGAAGTAAGGAGAAATAATATCGAGCTTGATGACAAACTCTTAGAAAAAGTAAAGAATGCGAAAAGTGCTGAAGAACTTCTATCTTTGGCCAAGGAAAACACGGTATCGAGCTGACAGTGGGAGAAGTAAAGAGTTTTTATGCTAAGCTCAATGCCAAGGATGGCGAGCTTGCTGATGATGAGCTTGACTCTGTGTCAGGTGGTGGAAAGTGCGGAACAACCTATTATAAACATAGACCTGTTGTTTCTGCATTTAACAGCTGTGATTTCTTTGAAAAGGAAGGAACACATGAAAAAACCGGCGGATATTGCAAGGGTTGCTATTTCAGCAAGGTTGACGCGACATCCAGCGTATCTGTAGCGTTAATTTGCTTCAACGATAAAAGAATCGACGCCTGATACGGAGAGGTGAAGTCAATCTCTGTTGAGCTGATATCATCCGGATGATTTGCTTGATTTTAGCCATGCTTGAAGTCTTAGGACTTTCAGCATGTTTTTTTGTGTATGGAAATCTACACTTTGAAATGATGGTTCTCAAGGTGAGCATATGCTGGTGAACACGAAGGCGACTTTTGGTCGTTTATAAATTAAAACGAGACCGTCTGCACGGTCCCGTATATATGGCTGAATCGGACTTTTCTCAGGGGATAATCAGATTGAGAAGCTGAATGTCAGGCTGTCATCCTCGAAGAAGGTGGCGCTAAGCGTCTTTTTGTTGCAGTTTGTAGTTGTCTGCCAGACAGAAAGCCACTGAGTTCCCTCATCCTTACGTTCTTGGATGCTCTTCTCTCTTTCCGTCTTTCCTTTTTCTTCCATTATTGCCAGTAGCAGGTCTCTATACTCGTTGCTGGCACACATCTCGATTGTAAGGGCGCCTCCGACAGCCTCGTAGCCTTCTCCGAACCCTGTAATCTCACCGCATGGATCAAAGAGACAGTTGTATGGGTCGAGAATCTGGCTGTAACGTACTTTTTTTATGAGAGAGGCCATATCCAGTTCACTTTCTACAGCATCGATTTCACTAATGAGGAGGTTGTATCTTCCATTTCCGTCACCGATTACGGCCCTCTCTTTATATTCTTGATTAACATAGAAGTTCGTCTGGCAGTTCTGCCCGTCGGACCATACAAGCCTGTTGTCAACCAGCTCGAGTACTCCATAGTGCCCCGTGCTGTCTGCCATGAAGTACCCGCCTCCCCAGCTGAAGTCTTCGGTAATCATTCCGTAGACGTTAAGTGAGTATGCCATTTCTACAGCTTCATCCACTGTCGCACATCTCTCGGCGAGGTATCTTACGAGTGCTGGAAACGAGAGCGACACCTCGGCTTCCGCATTTGTTCCCGTTGATGCTACGATTCCCGTCCATTCAGGCTGCTCGGAACGCATATCGGCCTCGATGTAGAGTCCTTTCTCGTTGAGAATGTCTTCTGTAAAGAAGAGGAGAGTCAAAAGCTCTTCGTAAGTCACTCCGTTCTCTTTCACGTCCTCGAAGGTATGTCCGTCGAATGTGTTGTATGCGAGTCCGACTGTCTTGTAGTATCCCTCGACATCTGTGCGGATGACGTATGCCGGGTTGTTGCTGTAGTAGAGATCGAAGGAGCGGCCGACGACCATGTCGCCGTTCTCAAGTACCTTTCCGACAGCGGAGCAGCCGAATCTTCCAAAGAGCTCTCTGCTTTTTTTTAAACCGGCTTCATAGTCTATCTCGGTGATTACATCAAGCTCGATTACGCTGTCGCCGAGTACGGTGCCGTAAATGTTTTTCTTTTCTCCTCCCTTTGTGCTTGCACATCCCATAAGCACGAGTAGGATAAGACTGATGGAAACTATAAGTGTCTTTTTCATTGTTAAACTCCTTGTCAGCGGAAACCCGGGGGATTAAGCGTTGGTGATTGATTTCCTCCACTAGGAGAGACTTATCTCTAGATGGCCTGGGTATCTTTCCGCCTCAATGTACTGACAATGGTAACCTCCAGATGAAGATGGGACAAGTTAAAACGGGAAATTCATTTATTGAAAGTGTTTTTCTCGTTATCTCTTCGAATCGATTGTAACATTCTATGCTTCTGTTTTCTCTGGCGCAGTCTTGTCTAAGAACGTAAATCCTGGCCGGCGTTATGAGCACTTTCAAGATACATTGCGACAATAGAGACTCTGACGATGATGTACATACTGTAGTGACTTCGTTCTTATTTTAGCGGCGAAAAATCTCATTCCATCTTCGATATCGGCAACAGCTCCATGAGGTCATCTTTTGAGAGCGACGAGAGCGATATGTTGTCGGTAGAAACTATCTCGTCGGCAAGGTTTTTCTTCGTCTCCTGAAGCTTGATGATTTTCTCCTCAATTGTATTCTGACAAATCATCTTATAGACCGTAACATGTTTTGTCTGTCCGATACGGTGTGCTCTGTCAGTCGCCTGGTTCTGGACTGCTGTGTTCCACCACGGGTCGTAGTGAATAACAATGTCGGCAGATGTGAGATTGAGTCCTGTTCCTCCTGCCTTGAGTGATATGAGGAAAATCGGAGTGGAGTCGCTGTTGAAATCATCAACGAGTTCCAGCCTTTTGGCCTTTCCCGTATCTCCTGTAATTTTGTAGTAGCTTATACTCTGCTTTTTGATGTCTTTCTCCAACAGCTCCAGCATTGATGTGAACTGCGAGAAGAGAAGTTAAGAAAAAACTCCTCTTTGAATCTCGTCTCAAGAGGAGCTTATTCTGAGGGTAAGTCAAACTGCTTAAATATTCATATAGTTTTTGTTTTGCAAAAACCTCATTTAACTCTGTATTACACATGGAAAGCTGTTTTCACTTGATATTTTCTCTTCCGATACAGCTATAATTATGTATTGAACAAATTTGAGGATGGAATGCTTAAGATATATTACGGGGAGCCTACACAGGATAATTATATATTCAATCCAGAAGCTTATTTCGATAACACCTATGATGATGGGTGGATTACGAATGAAACAACAAAACAGATGATTAGGGATATCGATAAGTCTGAAGTTGTTTCGGCCGGAATAATCGATAGCCCGTTCCTGGGGGCCATACCTCCGGGGCGCCTGTCCGGAGGCGTCAAGACACTCATTCTTATGAATTTTGATAACGACCATATGTTCAACGCTTCATTCTGCGGAGACAATTGCGCCGACTGGATTCTCCGTCTCGACAAAGAGAAGGACTTGACTATCAGACTGGGGTACTTAATGAACTTCGGAGACGGAGAGGTGACATCAAAATCGTCAACCTTAATAAAGTTGTCCATTCGAAGAGGGAGCTTATAGAGAGTGTCCTCGACAATGATCTCATTTGAGGGACTAAGGTATGACCGGTAAATACGATATCGAAATATACAACAACAGAGTACATTACTTTCTTACAGTGAAGCGCAATATTACTATTCTTGAAGGCAACAGCGCGACGGGAAAGAGTGAACTTGTACGCCTCATTGAGTCATACGAGGAGAATGGAGCATCCTCTGGAATTACAATGAAATGTCCTATTAGATGTACTGTGCTCAATAATATTGACTGGGAGCTGAGGTTAGGGGCGTTGTCTGGCAATATCGTATTCATCGATGAAAGTGCTTCTTTTCTTTCATCGAAGAAGTTTGCATCCTTACTGAGAGGATCTGACAATTATTTTGTCATCATCACACGTGATGCATTGAAAGCGTTGCCGTACAGTATTGATGAGATATACGGCTTGAAGAGCGTTATTGAATCAGATAAGTACAGACTTTTCAAGAGGGTCTACAATGAAATGTGCCGCCTTGATAATCTTGAGAGGAA
>CAVIUT010000124.1:0-4680 GCA_963646155.1 Eggerthellaceae bacterium
CGCCCTTTAGTAGATCTCTCCCGTACAGTTTTGTCAAATTGAGTACGGTACTGCAGGTGAAGTGTATTGCTTACCCTTATCATAATCTCTGCAGCGTGCACATGATACGATTTATTATCGTAGTCAGAGAGGGCAGGGAGAGAAAAGGGTGGAACAGAGATGCGTGATAGCCTCAACAAGCTTCTCCCGATTTCAAGCCATCTATCTTAGAGGAATTGTATATCTTTGGACTTCCTTTCTTAGGCTTCTATGAAGCCATTGCAGCGGGCTTGATCACATTGTCATCTTATGATGTAGCGCATCTTTGTAGATATCCATATCAATCACAGCAACTTCAAGAAGGGAAACATCAATGGATTTACTAGGCGCTGTCGGCTCTGTTGCATTCGTTTCTGTCTCCTCCTTCTTTTCCTCTTCGGCCAGGAGATCCACCTTGTCAGCTTTGATGGCATGGTAGGATTGGGAGAGTTCGTCATGGGTGTGAAGTACACGCCCGGTCTTTTTGATGATTTCTCTACTTATATCCTCCCATTCGGGACGGACATATGAAAAGAGTAGTTCTATGATTTCGATGAAATTACCCAGTCCTCCGCTCTGCCTGTCACGGCAGAGGGAAATAAGGCTGTTTTTCACATTTGACTCAAAGTGCACGGCATACTCTTTCTCAAGCTTCTGAATATACTCCAGTACTTCGCCTTCTTCAATCAGCTGGAATTCCTCCTTCCTCAGGCGTCGGAAAATCTGCGGGCGGTTATGGGTCTGCGTTGTTTTGTTTTTCCTTTCTCCCGATATGAGGTCCTTCAATGCATAGGTTCCGCATATGACAATGGGAACGTCGGTCTCGTCGTATATCTGACGGAGTACATCAATTTTACTTGCATTCCCGTATGCCAGATATTCAGCTTCATCAAATACGAAGCATACGTTAGGCTCTTGTCTAAGCTTCAATTGAATTCTGTTCTGGACTTCATCATTTCCTCCCACTATACGGGTTCCGATGGCATTAGCCATGAATATGAGCATGCTGTTCATGGTGGTGTTTGGGGAGCAGCGGTAATAGTAGCAGGGAAAATCTGCCTGGGAGCAGAAATCGAGGACAGTACAGGTTTTGCCTTCTCCGGGTTCTCCAAGGACAATGACCATTTTACGCTGTGAAACATGTGCTTTTATCCCACCGAGAACGGTGTCATGAGTAGCGGTATACATTTTAGGTAGAAGTGACTCCTTCATTTTGTTTCCTCTTCCTTTTCAATGTTGCTGGTTCGGCCCATCTTTCCCATCTCACGGTACATCCGGGAGATTTTACCGCTTCTGTGGGAGCTATCGGGCTCGAGAAAGTTCTTCTCGTATTCGACGGCCTTTTCTTTGAGTTCTCCGGGAATTGCGCTCTCGTCGCTCGCTTGCTCTCTATCGCGCTCTTCGTCTATTTTCTGGGCGTAGCGTATATTGTCGACTGCCGGCACCTGGGATACTTCGTCCAGGATATCAGCCTGGAGGACGACGGAGTGCAGCTGTGTCAGGCGGGACGAGTAGTAGCGGTGCTGCCTCTGCTGCTCCTTTATATGCTCAACAACACGATGGCGGTTCTTTTCGACGACATGGAGTTTCTCGATAAGGTGTGCTTCTCCTATGTATTCGTGTCCGAGTACAACAGATATCGTTCGGTTGAAGGGAGTATCGAAAGCAAAGATACGGAATTTTGTATTCTTTTCCTTCTCTATCTTCGGCCCCAGCTCCGAGCACCAGTAGAAACGGTTTTTCCCGTACTCAAGACCTTTGCTTCTGAGTACTCTTTCGGTCGAAATACTTTTGAGGACAGCCAGGGTTTTCCATGTCGGGACGTAGGAACTAGCCTTGGGTAGTCGTTTATAGAGGTCGTTCGGCGATTCCTTTGTGACGGAGAAATTGTTGTAGGCCGGATAAATATGGTCTGCAAAGTAATCTGCAAACTGCTCGAAGGTGTATATCTCGTTATTCTTTATCTGCTGGTCCAGGATATAGGGCCTTTCCGAAGGGGAGGAGCCGCAATAGCCGGGAAGGGGCTTAATCCATTCCTTGTCGATTGTTCCCCAGATAGCCTCGATTGTTTTAGACCTTCCGCGGTAGGGAAGGGCATGAATTACCTTTATACCGAACCACTCAAGAATGCCGCTTTCCCCGAATTCCTTATTGAGGTATAGATGCTCGTCTTGAGAGTTTGGAAGGCCCCGGAGCTCACGGGAGCAGAAATCGGCGCCGTTATCTATATAAAAGGTATCCGGAATACCGTAGTAGGGTGTATCTACAGTGAAGGCACATGCCCTTGCAAAACACTCGGCAATACAGTCCGAATTGGGGTATAGACTCAGGACATATGCAATAAGAACATCCGTTGCATCATCAATGATTGCGGTAATCCAGGGCCTCGCGGTTTCCCACGTGCCGTCGTCTCTTTGGCGTACCCTTACTATAATGTCGAGGTGCTTATGGTCGGAGAACCAGCATTTATTGACCACCTGACTTTTCTCCCGAGCCGGGGCAAAGTGATAGAGCGCCGCCCAGTGCTTAACGCCTTTGAGAGCAAGGGCGTCCTGCTGCTCGGGAATACGGGAGATAATAGTACATACCGTGTCATCACAGTTGGGCTTAACCATGTATTCGGACTTTCGACGGCATGTCGCCAGGGGGATTTCTTCGCCTTTTTTGTGGGGCTTTGATTTATATTCCTTGTTATAAGGGCACTTGGAGCAGGGATGCTCGGGTGCTTTCTGGATATCACGAAAGATTTTCGCTCCTGATATTTTCCCCGGCATTTCGTGTAGGTAGATGATTAAATCCCGGCATAGAAGACAGCATGTGCGGTAGCTGTCTGCTGTATCCTCAGCAGAAGAGGAGTGCAATAGAGCACGAGAGAGCGATGTTGTATTCAAATAGGTTTTCCTCCGTCTTATGAGTGTGCTGTATGAGATACCGTTATCAGAAGCGAGCTTTCGTAAGTTGGAAGTGACAGTGCCGAGAGCTGAGTAAGATCTGACTATTTCTTCCGCTTCACGCATGAGGGCCATCTCGTCAATGAGTTTTCTGATATCCCGGTTGTGGATGGGTTTTCCCCCATCATAAGATTTTGCGGCATCCAGAAACGAAAAATCTATAATTCTGTCGGGGAGTAGAACATTCTGAACATAGTAGTCCCGGTCTTTCTCGGTTATTTCAGATAGAGGTATCGAGTCGTCTTTTATAAGCTCTCGATAGAGCTTACGGATTTTCTTCTCTGACTCTCCGGAGATTTCAGAATAAATCGGGACGGAAATCCAGTGATATACATATCGGGAATCATAGTCCAAGGTATGCCCTCTCTTCTGTTTATAAGCTATGTTGCGACATTAAAAATTATGACAATCGACTGACTATCTGTCAAGGAGAAATTAAATATATATGGCAAAATGCAATGTTGAAAAAATCAAAGCCTTACGTGAGTACTTAGGACTTTCTTTGAATGCCTTCGGTCGGGGAATCGGATATACGGGAAAACAAATCTCCAGATACGAAAAGGGAATCTCCCCGCTACCCAATGAAGTAGTGAATAAGATTATCGAGGTCTATGAAGTTAAGAAGGATTATTTTGAGGAGTCTCTTGTTTCTCCGGAAGACGCTGTAGCACTACCTGATTATGAAAAAGAAAGAAGTGAAACAGCACGCCGTATAACAGAGAGGCGGCTTGAATGCGGCCTTAACCAGAAAAAACTTGCAGAACTCTGCTCCTGCAGTGAAACAAAAATCTCTCAGATAGAGCATAATAAGATTGCCGTTACATCCCAAATGGCAGCAATTCTCTCTAGAGTGCTGGAGGTTGGAATCGACTGGCTTCTTAAAGGTGACGAGAGCAGAAAAAACTATCCGGAAGACGGAAAGCTGAGAGAGTGGCTCTGGCAACATGAAGACGTGAGAAAAGAGCTGTGGGAGAGGATGGAAAAAGAATGAGATTACCTCACGTTCGGATTTATCTGGTTCGGTCCAGGAGGTTAAGACAATTTGATATCTGTTATGAAAAGTTTGCATCTTGGCGTAAACTCAAGAGTTTTATACTACATAGAAGGTAAGTTAAGAGGGATACTGTTGCATTATTTATCAAAAGTACCTCCATTAAAGTTGACAAAGGGGGTAGATTTTGACCTATTTCTATTAGAAAGAAACAGCCATGAAGATAGAATTACAGGATGATTTGTTTTTCCGCGAAAAATACCTTAAGAAAATCAGGGATTTTTATCACGATACCGAACTGATAAAAGTAATAACCGGTGTCCGGAGATGCGGCAAAAGTTCCTTAATTCACATGATTATGAAGGAGCTGCTCGATAGCGGAGTAAGAGACGACAACATTCTTTACTTCAACCTGGATAAGCGTCCTTATTATGACATCAAAAGCGCTGGGGAATTAGATAAGCTCATTGAAGAAAGTGCAACAGCGGAAGGTAAGAAATATCTTTTCATCGATGAGATACAAAACATCGAGAACTTTGAGACGATGCTTAATGCCTGGCGTGAAGAGGGAGATGTCTCGATATTCATTACCGGGTCCAACTCCTATCTTTTAAGCGGCGAACTCGCCACAAAGCTTACGGGGCGTTACATCGTGCTGGATATGTATACAAAGTCATAGCCGTTGGAATCAAGAAGGATGAAATTGTGCTCCGAGAAATA
>CAVIUT010000125.1:0-4680 GCA_963646155.1 Eggerthellaceae bacterium
ATGTTCAACACCTGAAGAGAACGAATAATACACAAAACTACAAAAAGCGTAAAATCCGACAAATGCGAAATATTTATTTAATATTTTTATTATCTTATTTATAACAAATAAGTTACAAAAATGAGCTTAACAAAAATTTAAAAATAATTTTTCCGACATATGTATATTTCTCCGACACTAGTTGCTTTTTTTCAAAAAAAGGATATAACTCTTACACATGGAAAGGAAAACGAACAAGAACGGCTTGCGTTCACGCCGTCTGATTAGGGAAGCCCTCCTCAGGCTTCTCAAGACAAAGAGCCCTGATGACATCACGATAATGGATATCGTAAACGAGGCCGACATAAACAGGGCCACATTCTACGCCCACTACTCATGCCTGAGGGATTTATACGACGAAATCGAGAAAGAGGTAATCGATAAGATGATGGACATCCTCAAGGACTTCAAGGCCGAAAACTTCTTTTCCAATCCCGGTCCGCTTCTGTTGCAGATAAGCATATTCCTTAACGAGGACATAGAGACTTATAGGACGCTTATAAAGACTCCCGGCTCCAATCTTTTCATAGAGAGGCTCATGGGCATATTCATTGATTACCTTAAGAGGGACAGTTCGATTCCAGAGGAAGTGAGGAATGCAAGAAACTTCAATATCCGTGCATATTACTTTGCCGGAGGACTCTCGACTCTCTATCAGGAATGGTTCAACGGAAACCTTGACTGCACGCTCTTCGACATTCCCCTGGAAGTGGGGAAGATGCTCTCCTCGGGATGCAGCTTTGCAACTCTTTGATTGATTGGTTGTTAAAGCTCTATCAGCGCGTTGGATTCAATAGGTATTTCCAAGCGGGGACAATATGAATTACTGCATTTTCAATAACGATGTCCTCTTCGCTTGACAGCGTCACGATAGTTGATTCGTTTACGTTCAGCTCCTTCATGGCCTCTAGGAGACTTCTTTTTTCGCGCTCAAATGTGTCCGGAAGAGATATGTCGGCCGAAACCTGCACCAGTTTTATATCATCATCTCTTCCTGCTGCAAAATCCACCTCGAATCCTGATTTGGTTTTGTAGTAATAAACTTTATCGCTCTCCCTTTTCAGATGAAGAAATACTATATTTTCAAGTTTCTGCCCCACATTATTTGAACTAAGCGCGGAAAGGGCATTCGCGAGGGCATGGTCTGCTGAGTATACCTTTCTGCCGTTCGTCGACTGTACAGCAAGGTTGTAACTTCTTATGGGGACGAATGAAAACGCATAGCTTTCTTCTATATAGTCAAGGTATTCAGACATAGTGGGTTTTGAAATCTTTACATGCATCCCCATGAGTCTTTGGTATAACTTGTTTTCAGTCATCAGGCATCCCGTCATCGAGCAGAGTACATTGACCATTGTTTTCAATGCCTCAGGTTTTGAGATATCGTGCCTTAAGACAATGTCTCTGAATATTATGTCATTCCCGATATTCTGGAAGAATATTTGTCTTGTATTACGCTTTGAGAATAAGAGCGACTCGGGGAATCCTCCGACTTCAAGGTATTCGTTAAATAGTTTCGGCTGGCTGTCTTTCGTCTCTTTGGAATTGAAATTATCACATATTATGGCTTTTGCTCTTAAGAACTCTCTGTATGAATAGCAATACATGGTCCATCCTAGTTTACGTCCACCCAGCACGCTGGAGGTTTCGTCAAGAAGCAGCTTTGAGCTTGAGCCTGTGATATTCACCTCGCAGTTCTCGGTATTCTGCAGTCTGTTGACCAGAAGTTCCCAATTATTCAGATGGTGGATTTCATCAAAGAGGAAGTAGACCTTCTTATTATGATTCTCCGGAAACAACTCATAATAAGCATCAGCAACTACAGCGGGTTTCTCATTATTAATCAAGAGCAGTCTGTCGTCGGAGAAATCGATCTGGCAGACCTGACTCTTATCGAGACCGTTATTTACGAGCGCGCTGATATATTCCAAGAGCAGGGAGGTCTTACCGCATCGTCTGACCCCAAGTACAATGGTTACTTTTTTCGGGATCCTTTCGATTTCGATATCACGAGGAATCAAAGAGACGGGAAGCTGATTCTGGTTTTCAAGTATAATTTCTTTCAATGCATCTTTGATTTTATTCATGAGTGTAGTATATCATAAATTTAAATCTTTCAAAGTAATTTTAACGGATTTGTTCAAAACTTATCAATAAAGTTTGACGGTTTTTCGATATTAAGACTGTCTTTGTTGTAGGGCACGATAGATTCTCTTTCTAAGAGAAGGTGTGATGGATATTAAGAGCCTGTAGCTTACTGCTTATAGAGATAGTTGATGTATTATCTCCCTCATTTCTGAGAGCGAATTAAATACGATATGTTGGTTTTTTGAAGCTGGAGTCTAACCATCATCCTTACAAGGGCTCAGACGATTGAGAACTATCCACTCTTGAGTATTTTATCTGTTTGATCTGTTTTAGTCGATAATCTCTCTCACTGATATACCCCAGACGGGTTTATTGAACTGCATTATGCTCAATACTTTCTAAATAATGTGCCTATGATATACAGTGCAATGGATGTTGTTAATTGTCCTAACAAAATCCCAATGCGAACGTATGTAATATAGACCGTAAATAAGGAATAAGAATATGGAACTTAATGGAAAACTGCTTGAGAAAGCAATGAATGCAAAAAATGCTGAAGAACTTGGTGCTGTTGCAAAGGAAAACGGCTTCGAGCTTACAGTGGAAGAAGCAAAGTCGTATTTTGCAAAGCTCAATGTCAAGGAAGGTGAGCTCGCCGATGACGAGCTTGATAATGTCTCTGGCGGCGGGAAATGTGGAACAATCTACAAAGACAAGAGACCTGTTGTTACAGTAGGAAATACCTGTGATCTCTGGCGTTGCGAAAAAGACCACTCCAAAAAAAGAAATAAGGGGTCAGCAATGATTTTTGACACGTGCATTGTATGTGATGCTTTAGGCGTCTGCTCAAACTGTGAATATTCCCACTCAGAAAGTGCACTGCTCCTGTGCTATCATCCTGACAGATATGACAACTAATTTGTTTGTAATAAGGAAGTAAGAGTATGGAACTTAACGAAAAACTGTTTGAGGAAGCAAAGAAAGCAAAAAATGCTGAAGAACTTGCCTTTTTGGCAAAGGAAAACGACATTGAGCTTACAGATGGAGACGCAAAGTCGTATTTTGCAAAGCTCAATGCCAAGGAAGGTGAGCTCGCCGATGACGAGCTTGATATTGTCTCTGGCGGCGGAAAATGTGGAACAATCTACAAAGACAAGAGACCAGTTGTTACAGACTTTAATAGTTGTAGTTACTTTGAACGTGACGAACCGGAAGGAAACTATAAATATTGCACGCACTGTAAATACTTAAGAAGGGAAGGCTTGTTTCTTTGCTACTGTCCTCAAAGATACGACAACTGATTCATACATGTAAAGTCGATTTGCGTTAGTATTCCTCCTCGGAGATTAACGCCTCAGCTTTCTTTCACAAAGTACTTCTGAACTTCACCGTTGTTTGTTCTTCTCTTAGATAACAGATCCGTCTTATACGTTTTCTGTAGAATGGCGTTCCCTGTATGTTCTCATTCATGAGTATTCTGATTACAGTTTCACTGTCCCAGCGAGTTCTGCCGGTACCTGTCTTATCACCTCTCTCCATGAGTTCAAGAGAAATGGCATACGGAGTCTTACCCTCAAGAAAGCGTGAGAAGATATATCTCACCGTTTCTGCTTCGGTTGGGTTTATGACAGGATTTCCGTCTTCTCCCCTGTCGTAGCCGAGGAATGTAGAGTAGGGGATATACACCTTACCGTCTTCAAAACGCTTTCTTACTCCCCATAGGACGTTCTCGCTTATCGAACGTGGTTCTTCCTGTGCAAGGGAACTCATTATCGTGAGGAGCACCTCACCTTACTGTCGCCTCTCCAGATGTTTTCCTTCTCGAAGTGTACGTTGATGTCCTTGTCTTTGAGGTGCCGTACTGTGTTGAGGAGATCGACTGTATTCCTGTTAAAATCGGATAAGCTCATGAGATGTTACCTTAGAGCCGTCTAAGAATCTCCTCTGTCCGCTTCTCATCATCAATTTGGGATATTTCAAAGGCTTTCTTTCCTGCGTCCTTTGTTGATGCGCCTATATGAAAGAGGGTCTTTCTGTCGAGTATCATAAATCTGTCATGGAATTCTGATGTGTGCTTTACAGTAAGGGTAGGGTATTCCTTGTTGAAGGACTCTATTTCGCTTTCTGTCAGCTTTGAGTGCTTCTCTGATGTGTAGATTTCGACATTTACTCCATCCTTCTTCTTTGAAAGGAGATCAAGTGTTGCCGTATCTGTATAGCCGTCGATGAGTATGATTTCCTTATCAGCGGTTTTTATGATATCTGCTATGCAGGAGAATGCATCGAACATCTGACCACGGAAGAAGAGGACAGCTTTCTTCGGCCTCGGAGCCTAGAGCTCTTTGAATATTGCGTCGAACTTTTTATCTGCCTCTAGCTGTTTGATTTCTATTCTATCGAGTCTGTTGAAGACCAGAGCATTGTCAGCAAGATAATGCCTCATTACCACAAACGCATCCATAATACGGAGACTGACACTTACTGCTACATCTGAAGTTAACTGTAGTTCCCTTTAATATTTTCTATTAACTTGCCTCTCCGCAGGCATTATTT
>CAVIUT010000126.1:0-4589 GCA_963646155.1 Eggerthellaceae bacterium
CTCGATTACCTTACACTTTTCCCTCATAAAGCGCAATACCCTTTTTGAAGTTTTTGAAGGTTTTTACAACTTTTTTTGAGTATATTTCACTATTTCCTTATTAAGACAACAAATAATATGAAGCCATTAAACTTCACTTTTTCGTATTCTTCATTATCTTTATTAATGGAGGCGTTATGAACACACTTATTATCACATCAAGCCCTAGAAAAGGAATGTTCTCTGATAGAATCGCAGAGATTGTAAAAGAGAAAAGCGGCGGAAAAATCGTACACTTGAGGGAGAAGAAAATCGGACTCTGCCATGCCTGTGATTATTGTAAGGAGATAAAGACGGGCAGATGCATACAAACAGATGATATGACTCCCCTTTATGATGATTTCAGATCTTCTGATACTATATTTCTTATCTCCCCCATCTATTGGTGGCAGGTAAATGCCCAGATGAAGCTCTTCATCGACAGACTATATGCCCTGGATAATATTGACTGGAAGGACAAAAAGGTCGTCGTCATTCTCAACGGCGCGGCAGAAGACAGTGATATTGAGTTTACAATCCTCAAGAATGCATTTGACGAGATGTTTTCCTACCTTGGAGTTGAACATGCATTTCTGGGAGTCGGCACAAACGACGAAAGCGACTGGTCAAACAAGATAGAGAAGGTATCCTCTTTCGTAGACTCAGTACTCAAGTAAACGGGCGTTACTCCAGTCCGAGTTTACTCCGCCTCTCTCTGTCATTCTCTATCCATTCATCAAGAGTTAAGGGTGTGTAGTCGGAGTACATAGTGAAGCAGTTAATCATCTGGCAGGGTATATTGGTCTCCACTGTGCCGTGTGCCATTACACGCCTCGATTTTTTCGTCTCTCTTATGAAGGAATCCACCAGAGTCTGGTCATATGAATTATGAACATGGCCGAAGAGCATGTAGGTCTTTGCCCTGCCGTCAGAGTCGAATTTATTCTGGCCGTTATAGCAGAAGACGGGATAGTGCATGAGAATCACCCTGCGTTTGTTATCATTAAGCTCTTCATAATCCTTCACCCACTCGATGCGCTTTTGATTGAAGGATCTGTCGGAGAGAAACTTGTCGTCATGGTTGCCTTTTATAAGGTAAATCCTGCCGTTAAGCTCTGACAAAACTTTGTTCGTCTCTTCACCGTTACCGAAGGAAAGGTCTCCCAGGACTACCACATCATCGTTTGTTCTAACCTTGCTGTTCCACCTTTCAATCATACAGGCGTTCATCTCCTCAACGGAAGAGAACTGCCGGTTATCAAGATGAGTAAGGAGGTTTCTGTGATAAAAATGACAATCAGCGATGTAATAGCGCATCTTTATCCTCTTTTATTATAGGAAAGCATATCCTTGTAGCCGGCAGGAGTACTACCAGGTATTTCAATCGCACCCACACATTTCCTGTAGAAGTCGACAGGACCTACGTCCCCGATAAAACCGTATACATAGCCAATATCTCTAAGACCTTCGAGAGCTTTGACGAGTAGTATCTTTCCAACTCCCTTTCCCCTGTAATCCTCCCTAACCTCCGTCGGTCCGAAGAAAGAGGGGAAGGTTGCATCATAACAAGCGTAGCCGACAATCTCATCGTACAGAGTGGCGATATACATGGATACGGGACGATGAGAAAACGCAACAGCTGCCTCACCCTTTGCTGAAAGTCCGGACTCCTTTTCGACATACTCGAGAACTCTATATAAATCAGGTGTGACAGGACGTCTGACAGCAATTGAAAACTCGTCAAATATCTTCTTTTCGTCTTTTCTTACATCCGGTAGATTCAATAGATTTACAAGCATATCCATAGTTGTTTACCCCACGGAGGTGATATCATCTTTTATTCTTTTTTAACGCTATAACGAGTTTTATAATTTCTAAGACCACCATAATCCCGAGCGGCACCAGAATAGCCTTGAGTGCTATGTTCATATTCACATTGTCGGCAAGTGCACCCACGATAATCGGCATTACTACAGCCCCGATTGTAGCTACTGCGATGCATGTTCCGGTGGCTATCGTCGACTGATTGTATTTTTTCTCGTTTGTCGAAAGTACTGTCGGGTAGATACCGCCCATACTGAGTCCTATGAAGAGAACACTCACTGCAGCTGGTATCGTCTCGGTAGTATTGACAAGAACAAACGTGAAAATAAACATTGATGTGCCGAGCGCAAGGATAAGCTTCTCCTTCTTTACTCTTCTTGAAAGCGCTGCTGTCATAAGCCGCGAGAGGAGAATCATCAGCCACAACAGCGATGCCATAGCATTGGCAAGAGCCGAGGGGAATATACCCTGACCGATGAGGTATGTAACAAGCCACCCCATGAATGTCGATTCGCCACAGAGATAACAGAAGAGGATAGCAGTGTTAAGCCAGAAGGAGAATGAGCGTGGAATTGTACCGTCATCCTTTGCTTTTTTCGACTTTTCGGAGGAAAGATCAGACTTGAGGAACAATAGAAGCGCACTCATCATGCCAACAGCAATGATAATTGCCGGAACACGCCACAGTGTACTGCCGCACATAACAACGATAAACGGCGAAATAAAAGCGCCGACAGCAAAGGTTGCGTGTAATAAATTAAGTCCAGCAGCCTTGTTTCCCGCATATTCGCCGACAAGAACGTTTGTTATGTTACTCATCGTGCCTCTTCCGACCCCGAGACATATAAAAGCAAGGAGCAGTAAAATAGGATTACCTGTAATTACCATGATTACAAAGCCAATTACAATGCCCGATCCGAGAATGAATGTGCTCTTTTTTCTTCCTATTGCGTAAGGGAGAAACCCGGAGAGCCATACGGCAATAAGGTTACCTATCTGATTTATCGAGAGAAGCGTTCCCTGAAATGAAAAGGAAAGCCCGCCTTCTTTAATTATATATGGAAGAATCGAACCGAGTACATTGGCCATCATCCCGCTGAAGAAGAAAGCATAATAGGCCCTGTATAACAGTCCTGCCTTCCCCTCCTCTACATCTAAAAACTTATTAAGTGACATTTTTCCTCCTTTTTGTTGAGTTTTATATTATCCCCACCGTCCCTTCTTGTCGATAACCCCTCATAAAAAGATTGGACAGCGCAAATATGTGTTCTATACTCATCACCATGAAAGTACTTGTTTTCGGATCGGTAAATATCGACAGAACATTTCGAATCCCGCACTGGATTGAAAAGGGAGAGACAATCCTCTCCACCTTCCACTCCGTCCAGGCAGGAGGAAAGGGCGCCAATCAATCAGCATCCCTTGCTCTTGCGGGCGCTGATGTCGCAATTGCCGCTACAATCGGAGACGATGGGAGGTGGATTATTCCAATCCTTTCATCTTTCGGCGTTGACACATCACTGATAAGAGTAAGAGAAGAATCTCACACGGGAAGTGCAACAATCCTTGTCGACGAAAACGGCTCTAACTCAATTGTACTCTACGGCGGAGGAAACAGGGAAAACGACAGCGAATACATAGAAGAAGTTTTCTCTTATTACGACAAGGGAGACTGGATTGTGCTGCAAAACGAGATAAACAACCTCCCGCTTATCTTTGATACGGCACTGAAAAATGGACTCAAAATCTGCTTCAATCCATCTCCGTTTGAAGAGAGTCTATTATCTCTTCCTCTGAATAAAACAGATCTATTGATTCTGAATGAAGTAGAAATAAGTCAACTCTTTAGAAGAAAGATTGAAGCGTCAATCGAATCATATCGAAATGCTCTCTACTCAGCCTCGTTGATTTTGCCTCAAACTGACATCATCCTCACAATAGGAGATAAAGGATCCCTAGTCAAGAGAAAAGGCAATGATGAAATAATCCACCAGACGGCAATAAAAACAAATGTTGTCGACACAACAGCTGCCGGCGATACGTTCCTCGGCTATTACCTGGCCCTTTTCATCGAAGGCTACAGCATGAAGGAAGCCGTAAAGGCGGCAACCAAAGCGTCCTCAATTGCGGTATCACGTCCGGGTGCGATGGATTCAATTCCAAGACGGGAAGAAGTTGAAGGCAATAACTAAAAATGAGCAGGCTTTCAAAAGCATACATATCGAGTCTCTTATTGAGCTATGGTGGAGATGTCATCCGTTCGCCTCTTTTCATGCGAGAAACAGAATTCCTTCAACATGGAAGCGTGACAGTATATGCCCACTCGTTAAGCGTGGCGTTCTTCGCCCTCGTTATTGTGAAAAAGCTTCACCTCTCCCTCAATGAGCGCTCTCTTGTAAGAGGAGCACTCCTCCACGACTACTTTCTCTATGACTGGCACGTTTATGACAAGAGCCACCGCCTCCACGGCTTCATACATGCCTCGCGCGCAAAGGAAAATGCCGAAAGGGATTTCAAAATCAACCCTCTCGAGAGTTACATCATCGAGCGCCATATGTTTCCACTGAATATAAAGCCCCCTATGAAGAAAGAAGCCGTTGTCGTAACAATTGCCGACAAGATAGTCGCCTTGAGGGAAACCATTCTAAAACAGAAGTAACATTCTCTGCAATTTCCATCTTCCAGGAGACGGAACGCACTCATTGACAAAAAGTCCGATATCATACAATATAAGTACGATTAAGGAC
>CAVIUT010000127.1:0-4556 GCA_963646155.1 Eggerthellaceae bacterium
CAAAAAGCTGGGGGTTTCACTGGCCTGAAAACCTATACAACACTTTTTGGGAGTTCAATTTCTCTTAAGTTTTCAGTTTCTTTATCCATTTTATTTATCCGCATTGTGCTACAATAATATGAAGAGAGAGATATATATGGGACGCACTATCGGCAAAATTGAATGTTTTTCATCTTTCAGATTATCAATGCTTGACTACTTTGAACTTTACAAAGAGGAAGAGAAAAAATGTCGTAAGAGCACGATATCACACCGCATAGCCCTCAGACTCGCAAAATACTTTCCCTCCGCTCTTGTAGATATAGATTACAACAAGGCAGATATCCTTGTTCATCAGGATGGAGAAAGAGATACTCTTGCCATCTTCTGGTCGAACACATATCTCACATCCGATGAGAAGGAAAAAGCCCAGAACTATCACCTCGAGCATAAACCCGCTCTCACTCTCGCTTTCTCACTACTCGAAGACAAGGATTACATCCTTATCTACAGATTCGAAGACAACTATCTGGAATACCTGCATATAAACAAGGTTGACTTCTCCGAGCGTCTACTAAAGAAATGCATCATAAAGGATGAAAAGGAGCCGACGCTATTCTCGGAGAAGAAAAGAAAGCCTAAGACTCAACAGGGTCAATAACCCGCCCTTCTCCTATCAACTTGAATACCGCCCTTCTTTGAGCATCCTCACACCCGTTCCATGGTTTATTGCTGTTCTCGCTCTTGTACTTCTGCGTCATCCACCAGTCGTCGTGTCTCACTCTTTCAAGGGATTTCTTAAGTAGCGAAAAGAGTTCTTTCTGGAATGTTACATAATCATCTTTTTTAAGAGCATCAGAGGCTGTTTCTGAGACAATGAAAGTATGATGGAGGCAGAGACCTTTTGAAGAAAGAAAGGCTTTTCTGAATTCCTCGTCACTTGAGAAGAGAGAAGAGAGTGTAAATGCATAGCGGTAGAGTCTATCGTTCATCCTCGAGCATATGAGGCAGCCCTTTTCTCTTGAGGTGGCGTGTACCTTCATCTTTTCTACAGCTTTACGGACGCTTCTTTCGTTCTTTGCACCCGCTATCGCCTCAAAGTCCTTTTCAAAGACCTTTTCATTCTCCTCATAGTAGGTATCCATAGTGAGTGCAAGGCTCTGAGGATTTCCTCTCTCTGTCAGGAGGGTATAGTGATGGGGGCAGAAACCGTATGTGTTTGTCTTTACCCTCACTTCACTTGTCATGATTGCAGAGGAAAGGTAGTAACCTACGCTGTCTTCCTCTGCTTTCTTCATTAACGAACATATGGGACACTCGGTGTTTTCTTTAAGGGCGTCCCAGAGCGGGATTGTCTCCAGAACTATCTTCAATAGAGGAGCTCCTCAGCTTTCCGTGCGATGTTTTCCCCAGTAAATTTGAAGACTTCCTTCAGGTATTGAAGGTTACCGACTTCTCCGAATCTCTCTCCGACATTGACAAAACTCATCTTTGTCGGGCATGTCTGTGACAGGTGTGCGCTGATCATTTCGCCCACTCCTCCCGCATACCGGCCGTTCTCACATACAAGAACATGCCCGCAGCGCTTGGCAACCTTTTCAATAAGCTCTGTATCTAGAGGGCGTATTGTATGGAGGTCTACAATAGTAGCCTTTATTCCTTTTTGTGCAAGTATCTCGCTAGCTTCCATTGCGCCGTCAACCATCACAACACCTGTTGCAATGATTGCAACATCCTCGCCGCTCTTAAGTTCTATCCCCTTGCCGAGTTCTATCTTGTCGTCGAGGGTGTATCTGAAGTTGATACCCTTTCTAGGTGTTCTTATATAAGCATTGTGTCCGCTCTTATATACCTGCCATGTCAAATCATAAAGCGACTGTGCATCACTGGGCTCTACAATGACAAAGCCGGGAATCTGTCTCATGAGCGCGATATCTTCAAACGGCATGTGGGTGCCGCCGTTGTACTGTGCAGTTATGCCGGGGTCGGAGCCTATACATATAGCCCTCTGGTGTGTATAGCCGAGGGAAATGAAGAGCTGGTCATAGTCACGGCGTGACATAAAGCAGCCGAAGGAATGGATTACTGGAATAAGGCCCACACTTGAGAGCCCCGCAGCAACTCCTACCATATTCGCTTCAGCAATTCCTGCGTTGAAGAACCTATCAGGAAATTCCTTCTGAAAGGCCGTTGACCCTATACATGAGGATAGGTCGGAGTCTACAAAACAAACTCTGCTGTCCTCGCGTGCTATATCTACAACAGCGCCGATTACTGCTTCCTTATAATGATTGAAATCATGAGCATCCCTTTTCATTATTTGTTCCTCCTTTCCTCGAGAATTCTGATAGCCTCTTCAGCCATATCGGGTTTGATAGCCATCGAGTGATTTGCTTTGACGCCTTCACCGAAAACAAAACCCCGGCTCTTCTGGGTTATCATAATAATCATATGCGGCTTATCAGGAGTTGCTTTTGCTGCCTGAAGCGCTTCATCAAGAGCCTCAATGTCGTGTCCGGGGACAACATATGTATCCCAGCCGAAGCTCTCCCAGCGTTTCTTCACATTATCCGCCTCTTCGGGAATAATGTCCTTTGTATAGCCGTCGAGCTGCTGACCGTTAAGGTCTTCGAATGCTATTACCCTCTCGAGCTTCTTTGCGCCGGCAAACTCCGCTGCCTCCCAGATCTGGCCCTCCTGACTCTCTCCGTCTCCAATAATCGAGTACGTCCAGGCATCAATACCCTTGACCCTGTTGCCGAGTGCTATACCCATTGCCGCCGAAAATCCCTGTCCCAGAGATCCTGCCGTGAAGTCAATCCCCGGGGTCTTTGTCATATCACAATGGGAAGGTAGGCTGGTGCCGCCCTTATTGAGAGTAGAGAGCATCTCCATGGGGAAGAAGCCCTTGAGAGCAAGTGTTGCATAAACCGCAGGACCGGCATGCCCCTTAGAGACAACAAGAGTGTCTCTATCCTCTTTCTTCGGGTCATTCGGATCCACATTCATTTCTTTGAAATATAACAGGGCCAGAAGGTCGCATATACTCATCGCCCCGCCGACATGACCCGACCCGAAAGATGCAATCTCCCTGATTGTCGCACTTCTGATTAAAAATGCCTTTTCATTCAATTCATCTAGTAATTTCTTTTCCATACTCTATCAGCGCATCAGCGCTATCTCCTTTTTCTGCTCCTGTGTTAAATTCTCTGCCTTCACTATATGTGAAAGAAAGGTCAGTTTACATGCCTGTTCAAGACACTCGAGCCTGTCGAAAGCATTTAAAGCAGTGCTCCCGACAGCCAATGCGCCGTGTTTTTCCAACAGCACTGCATTCAATCCTGACGCGATTTTGTCACTGACAGCATCCGCGAGTACTTTCGTCCCCATCCTCTCATACCCGACTTTTTCGACTTTATCCAAAAGATACCAGCTTTCAGCAATGAGAGCCGTGTCAACCTCTTCATCCGAGGCGGAGAAGAGACAGGAGAATGTCGGGTGCGAGTGGCAGACGCTCATCACATCATTTCTCTTGAGGTAGATCAATCTGTGCATTTCTGTCTCTATGCTGAGTTTCTTCTCCGGAGTAAGATTCTCACCTGTCTCAATGTCTACAAGCGCGATATCTTCCTCACGCAGCGCAGCTTTATCTTTCCCCGACGGCGTAATCACCATCTTATCTTTGACTCTTATGCTTATATTTCCGCCCGTTGATGTGGTAAGGCCCCGCTCATAGCACCTTTTCATAAAAACGGCAACGTCCCTCTTTGCGTCTGAATAATCCATAGAGAGAGTTTAACACAAAGTTAAGCTTTAGTGGATAGAAATCGATAAAGAGCATGGAAAAGAAACGACCGCTATAGCGCCGTACCCCTTTCCTATACCTTGTTATATAACCACAGAATATCACTCTTTAAAACAATATTCCCCCTTTTACACACCGTTTACCGTAATTATCAAGCCCAGCTCTTTGTTATAGTAAACGACATAAATAATTGTGCTTAACGTTTGGGTACTTTGCTTTTATGCTTATGGCAGGAGAAAACTGTGCCAGACCGTAAATATATAACCGACAAAGCAAAGCTGTTAGCACAGGGCCGGATGATTGTGTCATCCAATGAAGAATCAAGCTTCATACATAAAGTAGAGTGCGTTAATTTTGTACTTGGAGGGATGCCTCCATCAGAGGTAAGCCGATATGTAGCGGAAAGCAAAAATACAATTACGGCCTGGGTGAAAACTGCAGACGAACAAGGTTTTGATGCACTACATACAAAGGAACAGACAGGAAGACCTCCCAAGCTCAGCTCAGAGCAGATGAGCGAGATAGAAAATATCCTCCTTGAAGATGATCCGGAGAAGTACGGGTACCACGTATGGGACGGTCCGAGCCTCTCTTCCTTTATCTTATCGAGATATTCTGTCTCTATATGCGTAAGACAATGCCAAAGATTCTTCAAGAACTTCAATATGTCCCTCGTCAACCCTCAGACATACCCGTCAAAGGGGGAAAGAGAATACTTAAGAGCGTGAAGAGCCAAAAAAATCGCAGAAATAGAGAAAGACGAGAAAAAAGT
>CAVIUT010000128.1:0-4507 GCA_963646155.1 Eggerthellaceae bacterium
CATCTTCATTATCAATTATTTCTCTTTCAATTTTTATCCCCTTCTTTCTCTTGAATGAACATAAGCCGAGAAGAAGAGAAGACAGAGGAAAGAGAAGAGGGCACATAGGTGTCTTAATGAGAGAGAGTTTTCTCAAATCCTTATCCAGTTTGTACTTCATATTAGTCGAATACTACTCCCCCTGAGAACATCCTTACAACAGTAGAAATGTGAGGAAAAGAGTGTCGCTTTCTCTTCTTTCGCCTTATACTGTCCTTATGGAAAAGAATACAGTTCTATTTAACGGCGTAAAAACAGACACATTCATGGAGAAATCATCCATGAAGATAGTATACCTCCTGGGTCGGCAGAAGAAGACGAAGTATTTCAACAACCCGCCTGTTGCTGCAGTTGTGAACGGAGTATTAAAGTCCCTCCAGTCGGAGATTGAGGAGAATGCAGTTATTGACCTCGTCTATCTCAACAGCAAGCAGGGACGCACGGTTTATAGAAGAACGCTGTGCTTTTTGCTCTGCTATGCGGCATCTGTTGTCTATCCTGAGCGCACTTTAATTTCCGGTCACTCACTCGGTGACGGCTACTACTTCTATTTCCGTGATAGACAGAAATCAGATATAGAGCGCATAAAGAGCGTGATGAAAGAGGCAATCGAGGACGACATCGAATTAGATATCGAAACACTCAGCTCTCCCGAGGCATTGAAGTATGTCAAACAGAAAGGTCTTATCGAGACCGAGATGCTTCTGTTCTCACGTAATGACGGCGCTTATCCCTTCAACCGTCTCGGGGAATGCAGAAGTGTCAACTACGAGCCTTTGATTCCTTCTCTCTCCCTTCTCTCGGTATGGGATTTGATGGAATACGGGGAAGGTATGCTCCTGAGGTACCCCCAGTCAAGAAAGATGAATGAGATGATGGAGTTCAAGGACAACCCGCTTCTCTTCAAGGTGTATGAAGAAACAAGGGCTAATGCAAGAATACTCGATGTCGACAGTCTAGGCTCGTTAAACCTCAAGGAGGCAACGGGGAAAATACGTGAAGTCATTGTCCTTTCGGAAACACTACAACGCCGTTCCTTCTACTATGCTGCAGAGAATATCCGGAAGAAGGGAGGTGTCAAACTTGTCTTCATTTCCGGCCCGTCTTGCTCGGGAAAGATGACATGCGGCCTCAAACTCTGCGCAGAGTTAAAAATTCAGGGCTACGACCCTGTCATGCTGAGCCTCGATGACTACAGAAAAATCAACGAAGAAGGAAAGAGCTTTGTCGATGTTTCAATCCTGAGGAAAGAAGTAAAGGCTCTTCTCGACGGCGAGAGCGTGGATTTTGAATGTGCCGAAAACAGCAGACAGAGGCTCTTCAGAACACAGAGCGCAAAGATGGAGGATAACACCATAATCGTAATCGAGGGCGTTCAGAAACTGGATGAGGATTTAATCCCGGGACTCGATGAGAAGATAATATACAGAATATTCGTATCTGCATTGACACAGCTCAATCTCGACACCTACTCAAGCATCTCAACAAGGGATAACAGAATGCTGAGGAGCCTTGTCAAGGAATGCCGCACAAAGAACGTGAAGCCGGCAGAAGTAATCAATCATTGGGATGAAATAGAAGAAGAGGAGAAGAATTCTCTCTTCCCCTACCAGAACAATGCGGACATGATGATCAACAGCGCACTTGAATATGAGCTGGGTGTATTGTACTCCTATGCAATGCCTCTTCTGCGCTCGGTAAGGCTTGAAGAGGGGTCGGCATACACAACAGCACGCCGTCTCATGGCATTCTTGGAGCTCGTCAACCCCATCTCCCCAGAGCTTGTACCTCCCGAGTCAGTGTTGAGGGAATTCATCGGAGGCTCAGCCTACATTCTATCGTAGGGCTGTCCTGTCCTCTAAAACCCCGGTTTCGAATAGAATATCGGGGTTTTTCTCTATCATCCTCATGAGCCTCAAGGCACTTCCCGACGGCACGTTGGTTCCGCTTTCCCAGGCCTCAACTGTCTTACTCGAGACGTTGAATACGTCGGCAAAGACAGAGAGCGAGAGTGATAACTCCTCCCTGAGGTGTCTTATTTCCGCTTTTGTCATTGTCTCGGGCATTATAGGCTTAATGTACTTGTTGCTTCTTGCAATGACGCCCTTCTTCTTTGGAAAAAGGGCATCCTTTATTGCATCTTTATAGTAACAGCTCTTCAATTGGTTTTCCCCAATATGTGCATAGCTTCCTCAATCTGTTCCTTGAGCTTGGGAATGCACTTACCGCAGCCTGTTCCGGCTCCTGTGAGACGCTGGAGGTCCTCGAGGTTTTTAACCTTGTCCTCTTTAACGAGCGTCTCAATCATCTCGTCCGTCACACCCTTGCACTCGCAGACAATCGTTGCAGCCTTTGCCTTATAGGGGTTGGGAAGATTATGCGTCTCGAGGTAGTTGTCGATGGCGCTCCTGAGTGCCTTGTCGCCGAGAACGGAGCAATGGAACTTGTGCTCCGGGAGTCCACCGAGTTTATCCATAATGGCCTGGGGTGTCAGCTTATAAGCCTCGCCAAGCGTCATGCCGACTGCCATCTCGCTCATCATCGATGTGGAGGCAATTGCACTTGCGCAGCCGTAGGTAAGCCACCTGAGGTCGCTTATTCTGCCGTCCTTAACTTTAATGCCGACCCTCATCTGGTCGCCGCAGGCAAGGGAGCCTACTTCTCCAACTCCATCGGGCTCGAAATCCTCGTCCTCTCTCCAGAGGTTTCTCGGATTCATGAAATGGTCCTTTACTATATCTGTATATACCCACTGTGACATGAAACTATTTGCCATAATCTACTTCCTTGTACTCATCTTTCTGATCTTCTCGATAATCGGCGGAAGAACGGAGAGGGTGTATTCAACATCCTCCTCACTGTTGTAGCGCCCGAATGAGAAACGTATCGAGCCGTGTGCCAGTTCTACATCCAATCCTGCAGCAAGAAGCACGTAGCTCGGCTCTAATGAACCCGATGCACACGCCGATCCTGTTGAAACCTCAACGCCTTCGAGGTCAAGATATAATAGAATCGACTCACCCTCAGCTGACGGAAATGATACGTTAAGTGTTCCGGGGAGGCACTTCTTCTCGTCGTTTGTTCCGTTCACAACAACATCCGGGATTTTTTCTTCTATTCCCTTTCTCAGCATTTCTCTGAGCTTCCAGAGTCTGTCATGCTCCTCTTTGAGGTTTAAGCGCGCAAGTTCCGCCGCCTTCCCCAGTCCTATGATAGCCTGGTTGTTGTAAGTTCCTGCCCTGAGGCCCTTCTCCTGGTGTCCGCCGTGGACAAAGGGAGTAAAGGGAGCGCCACTTCCGGCATAAAGAACGCCTATTCCCTTGGGGCCGTAGAACTTATGACCCGATAGCGAAAGATAATCAGCGCCTATTTCTCTTACATCAACTTTAATCTTTCCAATAGCCTGTGTTGCATCGGTGTGGAAATATGCGCCGTGAGCATGTGCGATTTTCCCCGCTTCCTTAACTGGCTGAATAACACCGCTTTCGTTGTTACCGGTCATTACGGAGAGGAGGATGACATCGTCACCCATCATCTTCTCGAGGGCGTTTAAATCGAGTTCCCCGATATGATTGACGGGGACAAACTCAACTTTATAGCCCTTCTTTATAAGGTACTTTGCAGTCTCTATTGACGCAGGATGCTCTACAGTAGAGAGGAGTATTCTGTTCTTATTGCTTCCTTCGTCAATGAGGTCCCTCATAATGTTGAAGACCGTGTTGTTACTCTCTGAGGCACCGGAGTTGAAATAAACTTCTCCGGGATTCGAATTTATTAACGCTGCAACTTCTCCGCGCGCCCAGTCGATGGCACTTTTGGAGGACCGGCCGAGTGTGTGCATACTGGAGGCATTGCCGTAAAGCTCGCTGTTCTCCTCCATTATGGCCTTTACTTCGTCAGCCATTCTTGTTGTAGCATTGTTGTCAAGATAGACAATTCTACCCATATATGTATTCCTTCTGCCCTTAAATTAATTATTAGAGTCTCCCTCGTCAAGGTTAAACAAGACAAACCCTCTACAGGCAGAATAGATTATTAAAGATTTCCCATTTTTAAGCACTATATATTCCGGCAAGAAGCCTTATTCGGGCTTCTTTGTCTTGGTATTCTTTTTCGTTTTTTTCTTGGTTGTCTTCTTGTTTTCTTCAACTTCTTCCGCTTCTTCAACGGCATCGTTGTTATCTGGAATATCATCAATTAGACCGAACGCCTTCAGGGCATTTGCTGCTTTAAGCGTTATGGTTGGTATAGTCCATTCCTCTTCAGAGCTCAATTTTACCTTCTTGGCGGAAGAAACCAGGTCCATAATCTGCCTGTACGTATAGTCGTCAGAAAGACCGCTTTCCTCTATCTCTTTTTTAACTCGCATTGTTATACACGTGGAAAGGAAATTGATGAATTCGGTTCCGTGGATGGATGCATCGCTGTGTACTCTCGTGTCTTCAAAATGGAGAATCTGCTTATATGT
>CAVIUT010000129.1:0-4257 GCA_963646155.1 Eggerthellaceae bacterium
GATAAAAGGCACTGTCAGAGAACATTTTTATATAGTTCTCGAATCCTACATACTTCTGCACCCCGATTCCGCTCCATCTGACAAAGCTGAGCCTGATTGAGTCGATGATAGGATAGAAAACTGCAAACAGGTAAAACACAAGCCCCGGAAGCAGAAATACCAGATACGCTTTCTTGTTCTTGATAATTCCTTTCATGAATCTTCTAACTCCTATATATGGTTATATATATCACCGGCAGACCCGGTGATATAAACCCAATTAATCATTTATTATCCTGGATTGACTTATCAACCAAAGTGATAAACTGTTCTGCACTCATGTCGCCTGAAGCGAGAAGCAAGAGATTATCTTCAAGAACTACACATGTAGCACTGTCGAGATAGGTATCCCAAGGCTTCATGAAGTTGTAACCAAAGTTATTCATATCCTCCGCAATTCTCTTGTAGAGATCTGTGAACTCGACATCTTCTGGAAGCTCGCCCTTGATAGGAGACATTTGCTGCTTTGATGCATAGAGCTCTGCATAGTTATCGATGACGTAGAGGATGAAATCTTTTGTTTTTTCATCGAATGTCTCTCTGTTAAAGGCAAGTCCGATACCCGAGTTTGCACAATACTCATTTTCTCCCGTCACGGCATCTTCTGTCATAGGAAGCAGGAAATAATCGATTGTTCCAGCCTCATATTTCTCAAGCATAGCATTCTGCTCCCAGTCTCCGATATAGTACATCGCCGACTTGCCGTCGAGGAACATACTCTGTGCTGTTGCATAGTCAGTTGCTGCGAATCCATCGTTGAAATATTGTCCGATTTTCTGTATGAAACTGATAGCATCTCTTCCTTTCTCATCACCCATCGATACCTCTCCATCTCTGAGAGCGATGATATAATCATTTCCGCATGCTCTGAAAGGAAGCATTGCAAGGTATCTCAAAACAGGCCATCGGTCAACGCCGTCGACTGAAATCGGTGTAACACCGCCAGCTTTGAGAACTTCACAGACATCAAGCCACTCATCCATTGTCTTAGGGACAGATAGACCATACTCAGCAAAGATATCCTTGTTATACCAAATCATCTCGATATGATACTCAAGAGGAAGTGTGTACATAGTTCCATCTGTGAATTCCTGATATCTTAGTGCAACTTCCTGATAGCTGTCATATTTGTTCTCCTCCACAAGGAATTTCTTGACATCGACAAGAAGCCCTGCTTCTACAAGCTCCTGACAGTACGGATCGGCATCAATATCGATCATATCCGGCATATTGCCACCTGCAATGAGAGTCTTGAGCTTCTGCAGATAAGAAGGTCTGTCGGCTGTGGTCTCAATCTCAATCTGCCACTTACCACCCTTCTCTTCGCTGTACTTCTGTGCGATTTCTCTCATTGTTCTGTCGATTTCGCCATCTACAGGACGCGAGGTAAACCAAGTAACAGTAGTAACCTTATCCTCTTTTTTCTCGCTCGATCCCTGCGCAAATACAGTTATCAAACACATTACCAAAACAAGCAGAAAGACAAAAATCTTTTTCATAATTTTCCTCCTTTTGTATTACTGCACATTATATGAGAAACCGGAAATATCCAGTTTTCCACCTATTACATACAATCCATCAAAACCTTCAGCTTTGTTGTACAGACGGGTAGACATAACTATCGAATCGTTCACATAAACAACAAGAATACCGCTATTACGTACCAAGGTAATATCAAAATTTCTAATGGATGAATCAAAATAACGGGTAGTCTCAATCAGATATGGTATATCCCCTCTGATCTGCCACTGGTAAATACCTTCCCTCTCTTTCTCGACTCTCGGCCATCTGTCGAGTGCTAGAGCTCCGTGAGAGAACCTCAACTGATATCCGTTCTCAAGCTTATTGTCCGTTCCAAGGAAGAATCCGAACTCTTTGGCATCAGATGTAAGAGATACTTTAAGTTTGAAGCTGTCATTTGTATTACTATATAGAAGAGCACCAAGCCCATCTGAAGAGAAAGAAGAGCCTTCCCTTCTGATATTTATTGAAGTGTCGAATTCAATTTCTTTCTCTTTGGAAAAAAGATTATCAAGAGAGGGTGTGATTGATATCTTAAGGTCTCCAGACTCTTCGTCATGAGTAAGTCGGTGGCTTATCAATGTTCCACCCCATTCCCAGTCGCTGTTGTCCTTATCTCCGATTTTTGTCGCTACCCAACCGAAAGCCATTCTTTCGCTATCGGTCCCTGCTGTCTTTATTGCATAATCGCTTCTTGCATCGAGACTGTCCTCATACGGAATGAGCCATGGTCCCAAGAGAGATTTGCTTTTTCTGTAGTGCGTAAGGAATCTATCGGAAAAAGTTGAGAATACAAGATACCACCATGAACCCATTCTGAACACTTCCGGGCACTCCATCGTTATATACATATTAGGCTCATAAAAAGGATGGCAGTATGCCCAATTGATAAGGTCTTCAGACTTACAGAGTGCTATACAACCTCCCCTGTGATAACCTGTCCCTTTTACACGTGCACAGAGAAGCATCCAATAATTTTTCTCCTCTTCATTATAGAAAACATATGGGTCACGCCAATCATATACTTCGTAGATATCATCATCTCCTGTAAAACGTGATGACTCGATAATCTCAAGCTTATCCGGCTTATCGCCTCTTGCTATCATAACGGACTGCACAGGTTTCCCTTCATGGCAGTACTTCTCATTCTCGGCATTGAATGCGGTAAAAAAAGCATAGTAGAGATTATCCTTACCCTTTATAACAGAACCTGTATAGTTATTAAGATATGCTTTTTTCTCATCACCCAGAGGAAGCACTCTTCCTCTTTCTTCATATGTGACTCCATTCTCTGTCACAACAAGATTCCACGTGGTTTTCTCTGCATAGACACCCTTCTCCATACACCTTGGGTCATTCAGATAGTAAACATAATATCTTCCGTCTTCATAGTAGGGAATCGCATCTCCGACATAGGCGGAAACAGGCTTGTAAGAAATATCCATCCATCACTCCTAACTGAACAAACGTTAAATCCTGTTTTTACATCTGTCAACAATTATTTTTACTTTTTATTGCATTTGCATAGAGTAGTCTTTCATAATTTGTGCATTTGCACTTTTTTCCTTATGAAATTACCGCTATTTTACTCTAATTTTTACATTTGCTCATTTTTTTCTTGTTACTTTATCCCATATACTTTATAGTTTTCTCCATGAACTGCACAATCAATGATATTGCTAAAGCTTTAAACCTCTCCAGAAACACCGTTTCAAAAGTAATCAACGGCAAAAGCGGAGTCTCACAGAAAACAAAGACCTTAATAATGAACAAAGCCAATGATATGGGATTCGGCCGTTTCGGAGACATTGCAACAGCCCCACAGACAAAAGAGGGAACTATTCTTCTTCTCGCCCGCAACAATGCATATGCAGGCTTCTGGATGGAGGTAATGGAAGGGATAAAGCAGGAACTTGAAAGCACCCCCTACTCCGAGACCATAGGAATCGCATCGGCAGAGGAAATCGAATCGGGGTTTCTTCCTCCAATTGTGTACACACCGGGGATAATGGGAATAATCATAACCGAGATATGCAATGTCGATATGTGCCATAAGCTTCTTTCCCTCGGCATCCCTACAGTCTCCGTTGATATGCCCGTAAACGGACGTGAACTTATTCCTGAACTTGATGTCGTAACAATGGAAAACAAAAGAAACGTAAAACTGTTGATGGATTATCTGATTAAACGGGGATTAAAAAGATTTTCCTTCGTCGGCGATCTTATGTCTAAAAACGTTGGAGACGGCTTTATGAAACGTTATAAAGCTTTCAAGGAATCTCTGGCTCTTAATAATCTTGAGGAATATAAGGATGCTTCCATTCTCACTAAGCAGATAAACACAAATTCAATTGCAGTCAAAATAAAATCATTGAAAGAACTTCCTCAATGTTTTATATGCGGAAACGACTCCACGGCAATCCAGCTCATACAAGCTTTAAATTTCTGTGAAATCGCAGTCCCTAAAGACGTACTTGTAGCAGGCTTTGACGATATAGAAGAAGCAAAGGATCTTCTCCCTTCTCTTACAACGATAGCAACTCCGCGTAAGCTCTTAGGAAAAGAAGCCGCACGTCTACTTCTGGACAAAATCAAGAACCCGGCACGTGCCTCTATAATGGTCGAGGTGGCAACAGAACTCAAGCTCCGAGAATCCACTGAGAAGCCCAATACTTGAACATCTGAATAGATAACAAT
>CAVIUT010000130.1:0-4244 GCA_963646155.1 Eggerthellaceae bacterium
CAGTTTGTGGACAAAAGTAGTGAGCTTTAACAGGAGATTTGTACACATGTGAACTTCAAGTTTTTACAATAGGTAGAGCTGATGTTACTCTTAACAATGTAACATTTGAGCATGCTGATGGTAATTATCATGACGATGTTGGTCTGGCAGCTTATTTCATGAATGGAATGAAAAGCGTGAAAGAAAGTGCTGTCTATGTGAACGGATCTTCTGCAAGTGAAGACCTGGTAAAAAAATGGCTTTGTAATATTCCAGGAAACCTTGGTAAATATTATTACAACAACATGGAGGTTGCAGTCAGTGACAATTGAACGGGGTGAGAGGACTTCTGCTTCACTTTAATGAAGTATGAGAGTTCTCGAATAAAAGATATAGAGGTGTCACCTGCCTCCCCATAGGCAGTGCACATAGATTTTTATTATTCCCTACGCACCCTTCGGATTTATGTCGGGGGGTGCATTTGTTGAGGGGTGGGATTAGGTATTATGTCGAGTTATCTCATCTTCGATATTGAGAGTAAATCCATGAGGTCTTCCTTCGAGAGGGAGGAGAGTGACATGTTGTCCGTTGATACTATCTCGTCGGCAAGATTCTTCTTTGACTCCTGAAGTTTGACTATCTTTTCTTCAATTGTATCCTCGCAGATCATCTTGTAGACTGTGACACGCTTAGTCTGTCCGATACGGTGGGCTCTGTCTGTTGCCTGGTTCTGGACAGCGGTGTTCCACCACGGGTCGTAGTGTATTACGATATCGGCAGATGTGAGATTGAGTCCTGTTCCTCCAGCCTTTAGTGATATCAAAAACACAGGGGTGTCGTCACTGTTGAACGCGTCGACCAGCTCGAGTCTCCTTGCCTTACCAGTTTCACCTGTAATCTTGTAGTAAGATATTCCTTCCGCATTGAGGTCCTTCTCAAGGAGTGCGAGCATTGATGTGAACTGCGAGAAGAGGAGTATCTTGTGTCCGCCGTCGAGAGCAGATTTCACAAGGTCCATCGTCGCCTCTCTCTTTGCGCTTTCTCCACTGTAGGAGGGGTAGAGCAGTGTCGGGTCGCAGCATATCTGCCTGATACGTGTAAGCTCGGCAAGAATCTCGATTTTCTCCTTGTAGTACTTCTCACTTTCGTCGAGAAGTCCCTTTATTTTGGCTAGTTCCGCCAGGTACAGCCTCTTCTGCTCTCCGTCCATCACGCTGATTCTTGTCTCTTCTATCTTCTCGGGAAGGTCTTTGAGTACGTCACTCTTGATTCTCCTGAGGATGAAGGGGCCGGTGAGTTTCTTGAGCCTTGATGCAGCATCCTTATCGCCTGATTTCTCAATGGGGTTGCTGATGTATCTCTTGAAGTTTTCCTGATTGAATAAGAATCCCGGCATAAGGTACTCGAAGATTGACCAGAGCTCGAGAAGCCTGTTCTCTATCGGGGTACCTGTCAGGGCCAGCCTGTGCTTGGCGCAAATTGCTCTTACAGCCTTCGCCTGTGCTGTATTGTGGTTCTTTATAAACTGTGCCTCGTCTATTATTTCAACGTTGAACACCAGGCCTTCATAGAGTGCGATATCTCTCTTAAGGAGGTCATAGGAAGTTATGAGGATGTCATACTTATCATAGCTCGATATTATCTTTTCTCTTTCCTTCTGTGTTCCGGTGACTGCAACGGCATCAAGAGCGGGTGTGAACTTCTGAGCTTCCTTCTTCCAGTTGAAGACAAGGGAGGCCGGAGTGACGATTAAGGTCGGTCCGCCTTGTCCCTCCTCCTTGAGGGACAGTAGGAGTGTTAATGCCTCGAGTGTTTTTCCCAGTCCCATATCGTCGGCAAGGATTCCGCCGAAGCCGTGGTCGAAGAGGACGCGCATCCACCTGTATGCATCCCTCTGATAGGGCCTTAAGAGCGACGATAGTGATGACGGCACTTCGTACTCGCTTTCGTTTATTGTCTTGAACTCCTTTAAAAGCCTTCTGAATCTCTGCCCCGGGTCATAGTTCACCCCGTTCTGGGTCTGGAGAATCTGATCAAGGTACAAGGCCCTGTAGAGCGGAAGGTGCATCTTGCCGTTTGTGAAGGACTTTATGTCGAGTCCGGAGGAGAGGAAGAGGTCCCTCAGGGAATCGAGGTTTGTTCCTTCGAGTGATATGAATACTCCGCTCTTGAGCCTGTGGTATCTCTTTTTCTTGTTGTAGGACTCAAGTATTTCAACGAGTTCATCTATCGTTAAGTCACCGAGGTCTATAGAAAGATTAAGGAGGCTGTCATTCTTCTCGTCGATGTCGAAGTGGGCGGAGAATGTGTCGAGCCTTTTGACGATGATTTTCTTCACGCTGTCAGATACGTTGACTTCCCCCACATCAAGGAGGGTGTTGATTCCGCTTCGGATAAATGTATATACGCTGTCGTTGTCGTTCTTGACGCTCCAGGCGTCGTTGAGTGTAAAAGGTCCGGTAAGAACAGCGTTGAGCGTTTCCTTCATCTCGTCTTCGAGGCCGCCATATTGTGTTGAATGTTTGTTTGTGGAGTCGAAATATCTCGGCTTTAACTCTTCCTCACCGCCCTCAGATCTTATTGTCGCGCGGCATATGATTACGCCTCTCTCGATATCGATATAAAATACAGCACGTGGCGGCTCTTTCAGCTTGTCTTCAAGTTCTTCTATAGCCGTATCTTCAACCTTGCCGTATTTCCTCAGCTCCGGAAGTACACGCTGATAGAAGTTGTCGATGAGCTTCATGCCGATGTCGAATGAAAAATAGCCGTTGCTGTCAGCCATGTCCTGGAGTGCCTTCGCCGACCCCAGCTTCGAGCTCCGGGTACGCTTGAGGTATCCATCCTGGAACCAATATGTGTAGTCTCGTGTTCTGTAGCGCCCGGAAATTTCGCCGGAAACCGTTATACCTACAACCCTGTTCCTGTCCTCAAGCTTCGTTATCTTCATGTTGAATACTGGATCCACTTCCTTGAAGCCGAGTAGGGGCATCTCGTGATATATAACCTTCTCGCCGTTGAGGAGAGTAAAGAATTTATCGAGGTTCAGGTCAAGTCTTATATCTTCCCTTAAATGGCTGGAGTAGTAGTCGTTACGTGTCTTCAAGAGAAGGTTAATCTCCGCTTCTCTGACAAACTCCATCACCTTTTTAGCGCGGCTTGTGAGCTCTGTGCGGCTGAAATCGACGGTGTTGTTCTTCGCAACTGTAAACTCCTTCTTTTCTTCGATTGCCTTCTTCAGCTTTTCGATATCCCTTGTCTTGTAGAACTTTCCGTTTATTCCCTCGACTCTGAGAATGAGTGAACATGTAACGTACTTATGGTTCTCCTCGATTACCGGCTCGATATCACAAGAGAACCCGGAGGCGGTATCATCTACAAGGTTGATTGTCTTCTTATCTTTTTTGAAGTTGTTTACAAATTCGATTGCAGAGACATCGGAGTAGTCGACAACATCCATGTTGTCCTGGATGTATTGGATAAGCGAAAGGAGTGCTGCGGTTTTATGAACACAAAGCTCTATCACCCCCTGGTTGTTCCTATCGTAGTTCATGCACACTTTGGAGAGGTAGCTTTTAGTGTACCTCGAATCGGCGTCGTCGCATGAGATAGACTCAATCCCGTCCTGGCCCAGCACTATTGTAACATCTGCTTTATTGCGTCTCTCATCCCATACATATGCCGAGTAGCTGAGAACTTTTTCTTCATCTTTTCTGTACACCGAGATTTTGTCTACAGTGATGTTGTTTGTATCGAGAATCCTGAGGGCTTTATTATATGTTTCGACACTCGGTTTATAAACGGAGAGAGAGTTGCCGAATGAAAGATAGTGCGGGTTCCCGTCGTCGTAGGTAGTGAGGGTGACATATCCTTGAGACTGCGGTTTGGAAGGCACTGTTTCCTCCGCTTCCTTCATTTCCTTCTTCTTTCCTATCGTCACATCTTTGTCGATTTTTTCAATTGCATAGAGCCCTGCCGCAGCATGAGCGCAGAAAGGCGAAGAGCATGTACATGTTATGTTGTAGATGGTCTTGTCATCTCTATCATACCTTACACGGTAGACAGCATCATTTTCACTTACCGTTGCCGAGTAATCGTCCTTATTTTTCTTGAATGAGACGTAAGGGCGGGTGTAATAAAGCTTGAAGCCTTTTAAGAGATTATCTTCTCCAAATGATTCTTTCCAGTCCGACATAAGGAACAGTCTACTTTATTATCTTTTTTAACTCCATATGCACACGATATTTTCTTTTGGTATTTTTGTA
>CAVIUT010000131.1:0-4241 GCA_963646155.1 Eggerthellaceae bacterium
GGTTGGAAACAGGTAACTGTCACGACTGTTTAGATACCATTTCCATAGGACGACGAAGTCACCGCATGGGAGTGGTAGTTCATCAAAAGTCTGAGTTTCTCTTCGTCGTAGTAATCCTGAAGTTTCTTTAAGGGTACAGTCTCTGAGTCAAAAGATGAGACGCTGTTATCTACAAAGCAGCGTGGAATCGGATGCCACTCGGGCGCTAGTCTCTCGAGTACATCGAGTCCCACGGGAAGGAGATCGTCAGAAGTAAAGCCGTATGCTTTAAATCTTTTAAGGTAGAACCTTGCAACAGCGGGGATACGGAAAGCAAGCTGGGGAAGTTTATCCCAATACTCCCATGCATAGAAGGAATAGGGATAGCCCTTCTCTGTTAAGGCAAGGGTGTAGATTGTCTCGTATAAGGCAAAGATTGCAGCACACTCAACCGTGACTTTCGACTTCGGAAAGAAAAGAGTTGCAGGAAGAATCAGGCCGAGGCCCTGGGAGACTAAAAGAGCCTCAGCATAAGCGCCACGTAAATCATAGCTAATCGGCCTATGGTCATAGCCCTGAACAGCATCCGGTAGTGATATAAGCCCTTTTGATAGAATACTTCCTGTCGCAATGCGCTCGATAAAGGAAAGAACGGCATCCACAGTATGGTCCTTCAGCATATAGGGCGCTCTCTCGTCGGAAGGAAGGGAGTAGATGTAGCTTATCATAGCGCCGAGAGTGGGGATTTCGAGTCCCAGTTCTATTGTCTTCGAGTATATTCTCACAACGTTTTCGGCATTGAAAAAACCTATGTTGGGCCCGAGGAAAAACAGTTCCCGCCAGGAGGGAAGGGAGTCCTCGCTTCTTGTTCGCCTCTGGCATGAAAGAGGACAACCTATGCAGCCGTCAGGGTAGTTACCCCACTTCTCCTGCATGCTTCTACCGTCGAGGTTATAGACTCTCGGGTCGAAACGGTCGCTGTAGTTGTTAATCGGTGCCCATCCGAGGAGGAGTGATGTCGGGACAACTGCATATTCACCGTACTTCTTTATTTTCTGATTGAAGGATTTTTTCTTTATCTTGACGCTTTCGCTCTCGGGATAATCGCCGAAAAGTGTAAAGACTATCCCCTTGAGGTTATGGAGGAAGAAGGCATGCCCGAGCCCCAGGCCGTATACATTGCGCCCATTCGACTGTAAGGAACCGAACCAAACACCCTTATCTGCAGCAACACCCGTCGATAGTGATATCTCATTAAGCGACAGGACAACGCTCTCGAAGGAGCATGAGCTCTCCGCCCTCATGTTTTCTATGGGGAGTATTTCCTTTTTCGAAGGGGTAAGTGATATGTACTTGAGTTTATCAGCGTGTCCCGTAATAACAACAGCGGCAATGTCCATTCGGTAGAGCGAATAGCCGTGAGAAGTCGAAAGTACACTCACTTCCGTTTTATCCGTTATCACGGAATGGTAGACAATGGGCCATGCCCTTAAAGGTTCGGGCGAAGACGAGTAGTCAAGGGAAGCCAGGACAAGCGAGTCCTCGCCAAACTTATAGTGGAGGGAGAGAGCAAGGGGAAGCCCCAGTTTCTCTCCCGTGTACTCCTCTTCTTTTATTGTTGAATTCTTTAAATCCAAAACCAGAACAACCATATTAAGGGTGGATTATATACTTTATTTACCAGACTATCAAATCAGGTATTCTTGATGATTACCTGTTCAATTATATCTGCAGCGTGCTCCGATAAGTCACAGCAGTTTTCGAGCCCCTCGTATATTGCCTTTGCAGCCAAAAGTCTTCTCGGCTCCACATCAGAGCCGAATAGGTTATACAGCACCTCGGTGTAGATGACGTCCGCTTCATTCTCGATGTCGTTGACCCTGATTAAGAGTTTTCTCAGCTCCCCGGGCTTCTTGAAATTCTTCAACTCCCCCGCGGCCTCATTAAGCGCCATTACCGCCCTCTTTACAACCGTAGCGAATTCCCCCACCCTCGGCGGGATGCTATCAACGTGGTACATATAGACATCCATCATAACTTCGTCGAGTGCGTCTGTTATATCATCAATAATCTGGACAAGATGGAGTATATCTTCCTGATCAATGGGGGTGATAAATTCAGTTGAAAGCTTATTAAGAATGTCGTGATGTACTTCGTCGGCGTCATTCTCAATTTTGTGCATATTATCTCTGTAGTTTTTAACTTCCCCTGAGTTAAATGATGTAAGTATACTCTCCAATAGTTCTGCCGCCTTGACAGAGTACTCCGTCTGGCTCTGAATCATTTCAAAATAATCATTATTCTTCTTAGACATATATAGCTCCTTATGCAAATATCAATAAAAACAGTTTCGCCATTCCGAATCCAAGTAGTCCGCAACCGGGGAATGTGAAAACCCATGTGAATACAAGATCCTTTACTATGGACCAGTTGACGTTGCTCATGCGCCTCGCTGCCCCGACACCCATTATCGCAGTAGTCTTCGTGTGGGTTGTACTTACAGGAATACCTGTAAGGGATGAAAAGAGAAGACACAGCGTTGCTGCAGCATCGGATGCAAACCCCTGATAAGGCTTGAGCTTGACCATATCCATACCGACGGATTTTATTATCCTATAGCCCCCGATTGATGTTCCGAGCCCCATTACTAAAGAACAGAGGACCATGAGCCAGAGCGGAACGGTGAATGTCGTAACAGTTGCATTCCCGCCTGCAAATGCAGCCCCGAGGAGGAAAATCGCCATGAACTTCTGGCCGTCCTGCGCCCCGTGCATGAAAGCCATCGCAGCGCCTCCTGCAATCTGGGCCGTACCGAAGAATTTATCTGTTTTAACCCTGTTCCTGTTCCTGCAGATTAAAACCGTAAGTTTGGCTGTTAAAAATCCTAGGACGAATCCTAGGAGTGTAGAAAGTACAATACCATAAATAACCTTGACCCATTCCTGACCGTTGATGCCTTTGAAGCTGTTCTGAATGGCAACAGCAGCACCGCTGAGTCCGGCAATGAGGGCATGGCTCTCACTTGTCGGTATTCCGAAATACCATGCAGCCGTTGCCCATATGACTATTGCGGCCATAGCGGCACAGAGGGCGATGAGCGACAGTCTCGCGTCCCCTCCGAAATCAACCATATTATAGATTGTCATGGCGACCGACGCATTGAGGGAAGTCATTACGAGAACACCCAGGAAATTGAAAACGGCAGCCATTATGATTGCCTTCCTCACTCCTATGGCTCTCGTTGAGACACACGTGGCAATGGCATTCGGAGCATCTGTCCAGCCATTGACGAGAATAACACCGAGCGTGAGTATACTAGATACCAGCAGCATCGGGTTAGACAGCATTTGATTGATGAATTCTGACATTTCCATATTAATTTTCATTTAAATCTACGTAAAAAGTAGTTACATTTTTCTTTTACCATTTATGGGACAGAAAAGGCAATATAAAAGCTGTCTATATGGTCATAAATTTTATTTATTTTCCTCAAAGTATTCAGTAATGTACTTTATCCTCTCCTCCACCATCCTTTTCGTCACCTCCGCACCACGGGCGATATCAAAACCGTGGGGAGCACCAGCAACCTCATTATGAACAACGCTCACGCCCTTCTCCCTCAGCACAGACGCAAGCATCTCTGCTTCGTCATGCAGGGAATCGAAAGCTGCAGTTTCGATATATGTAGGAGGAAACTCAGAGAGCCGAGGATAGTCAAAGACACTCGAGTAAGGAACATCTCCAAGGTAGTATCCCCACATCCTCTTATTGAGCCGTGCGTTCCAGACGGGGGTATCAACAAAACTTTCCTTTGATGGAGTATCAATAGGAGCAACTACAGGATAAACAAGAGAAAGAAATGATGGCCTGGGTAAATCCTCATCAAGGAGTCTCATAACTCCAGATATAGCAATCTCTCCGCCTGCACTGTCCCCCATGACGGCAATTCTATCGACCCCAAGTTCTTCTATTGCCCACTTATATGCCTTTACTGCTTCTCCTACAGCCGTAGGATACTTTCTTCCGGGGGAAAGGGAGTAATCAACAAAAAGGATCCGGCATGAAGCTTTCAGACAATACTCTTCCATCAACCTGTAGTGATGTACTGCTGCCTTATATACATATGCCCCGCCGTGGAGATAGAGAATAAGAGGAAGGTCGTTTTTCCCGCCTAGTGGAGTAAGAAGCACTACCTTAAATGATGTCCCATCTTCATTATCAATTATTTCTCTTTCAATTTTTATCCCCTTCTTTCTCTTGAA
>CAVIUT010000132.1:0-4138 GCA_963646155.1 Eggerthellaceae bacterium
GTACAACAAATGTCTTATAGTCGTCCACGTTGCCAAAGTGGTACTTTCAAAATGAGATTCGAGTAGTTTTCAGGGGGCTGAAATAGGGGGTGCCGAATTCGTGCTACAATTTGCGCGAGAATTTAGGCTATAGCATAGAGGAAACAAAACATAAATAACATTGTCACGAAATAATTAAGTTATTTTGTAATGATTCCTTAACTTGAAAATTCCAGGACTTTATAATCAATTATTTTTCAGTAAAATCCATTTTTATGAAATTTCTGTTGTTTTAAATCTTCAAAATATATTGATTACGTGAAAATGCTATGTTAAATTTGATTTAGAAATTCCGTTTTCCAAAGGAAAGGACAATCATGACAAATCGAGCAGGAACACTTGTGAGCAACCTTTCGGGCGAAATGGCATATGAATCCTTTCGGCCGACTCCTCTTCCTCCTAATCCTCCCATTGATGTATCAGGAGAACTTCTCACGAAACTCATTGATGCAAACAAGAAAATAGCAACACTTGAAGCTCTGTCCTCTCGTATACCAAACATGGGGCTCTTTGTTTCGATGTATGTTCGTAAAGAAGCCCTTCTTTCCTCGCAGATTGAAGGCACACAGTGCACTCTTGAGGATATTTTGAATCCATTTATTGAGAATAACTCTAATCGGGATGTTTCTGATGTTGTCAACTACATTCGTGCGACCGAATTTGCCACTCTGAGACTTAAAACGCTTCCCCTTTGTAATCGCCTTATCAAAGAGACTCATGCCGTTCTTTTGGAAAGTGTGCGAGGCGGGGAAAAGAATCCGGGTGAATTCCGCTATTCGCAAAACTGGATTGGGGGACAGGGAAGCACACTTAAGAATGCTCGTTATATTCCACCGAACCCGATAGATATGCTTGCCGCCATGTCCGATTTCGAAAAGTATATCAACAGTGATGAGACACTTGACCCGCTAATCCAGGCGGCTTTAATTCACTATCAATTTGAAACCATACATCCCTTCCTTGATGGTAACGGGCGGGTCGGGCGACTGCTGATTACCCTTTTCCTAATAGAAAAAGGAATTCTGTCGACTCCGGCACTTTATATCTCTTATTATCTCAAGATAAACCGTGTTGAATATTATGACCGTATGACACAGGTACGGCGTACCGGTGATTATGAGCAGTGGATTTCCTTCTTTCTTCAGGCTTTTGCTGATTCTGCCGAGGATGCAATCCATACAATTGACCGTCTCACAGCATTACACGATAAAAGCACAAAACTATTTCCTGCTCTGACAAAAAGACAACGTATCAGTGTTCTTAAAGTGTTTGATTACCTGGAATCACACCCTATCATTGATATCCAGAAAACTGCCACGTCTCTTGAAATGTCATACAATACCGTGGCGAAGGCTGTCTCCATCCTGGTTGATAATGGAATCTTGAAACAGACGGATAAAGCTGGAAAAGCCAGAATATATTCTTATACCGAATATCTTGATATCCTTCGTAAGGATACCTAACAACTTGACTGTTATCCTCCAACTCTATTGCACTTAATAATGTACTTTTCTTCTTTAAAAATAAACTTGTATCCAACGCTGAATACGTCTTTACTGGCCATCTCCTCGTATTAACTTATCCCCTCTTTCTTTTTCCTGCGCATCCTCTTGACTCCACCGAAGGGTGTTCTTCTAAGTAGTATGCATTGCGACATGAAGTGAGAAATGAAGGAAGTCAGAGCCATGTGACGGCTTCATAAGGAGGAAGAGACAAAAGGTATTCCTCTACATTCACGTATCTGATATCACCCACTGTCTTCGACTCTCCTCTGTAGATAACATTACGGCTTGTTATTTCGCCGTAGAAATGTGTTGTCAAGGCACATTTTCTCTCGTCTGTTATATGCTTGTACTGTTCTGGAACTGCTTCTCTGCCGGAATCTGATTGAAGTTCTCATTGTCGATTATGCTTTCTATAAGGGCTTCTGCCTTGGTATACCTCAGTCCCGGCTGGGAGATAAGAACCCTCCGACTTCTGCTTCTTTTCTCACCGAGAGAGACCACATCCACATAATAGATAAGATCCAGATTGACAAGATATTCCTCTATCTCAGACACAACAGCGCTATCAATGTCTACCATCTGTTCTTCTTTGTTTTTTATTGAAAGGAGCTCCATCAGTTTTTGGTTATAGCGCCGGTATCAAGATAGTCGAGAATATCGAGAGGGGAGATTCTGTCCTTTCGGAGATTTCTAGCAGAAATGGAAAGGTCGGAGGATTTGAAAGGCCGTGTTATTGTTTCAACTGTAAAACGATGGTTTATATCTTCAACGACCCTCTCGATAGCATTGCTCAACTCGCCTTTTTATATAGTGGATATAGGGAGCGGAAATGTCCTCCATCCTTATAGAAGACAAGAGAAGACTGTATATTCCCAGCAATCGACGAGTTGATGTATCTGTCGGTTGTAGACTCGTCTTTGAAAGGAGAGCTGATGCTGTTGTAGTGAATTCCTCCTGCACACATCGTTCCACCATAGCGTATATACTCATCAATGCTGTTTATGCCCAGTACATTAACAAATTCCTGATATGGAATGAATGTGGTGTGCAATGTGACAGTTCTGTCGTATAGCTCATCGCTTGCGCTTAGCATAAAGCCCAGAGAGTCTGTTCCCGAGAGAACAATCTTCATCCTGGAAGAAGCGAAGATGTCGGAAAAGACAGCCGCACTCTCTATGAAGTCCTCAAGAAGTGTAACTTCATCAATGAAGGCATACCTGTAGTGCATGCTCTGTAGCTTTTCCATGTCCTTATAGACATCTTTCAATGTGGTGGAACGGTTTATCCTGATATATGCGGCAGCATCTCTATTCTCTTTATTCATCTCGTGTATGAGCTGTCGGATCATGGTTGTCTTACCCGTCCTTCTCAAACCATAAAGTATAAACACTCTGTCGGACAGGGATGAGTAGATATATGTTTCAAGGCTTTTGAAGATGCTTCGCTTTTTCCAGCCGGCAACAGAGGAGGATATGTCAATAAGAGCATCAGAGATAACAATATCTGTCAGAAATGTCGGCCTTTCTTCTTTCTCTGTCAGCTTCAGTTCTTTGATTTTCTTCTCTATTCGGTGCCTCTCCTCTATCTCTGCTCTTAATGCGTCGAGCTCTTCGAAACGTATATACTTTTCTTTTACTTTGCCGTTCTCTCTTGTTCTGTGATAGAAATAATCCTCCCCTCCGATTCTCTTGCGGGAGATAGATCCTTTGGCGAGTTTTTTCTTCTTTTCTTCCAGTTCTTCGAGATTCTTATCTATTTCATCCTTTGATATAACGCCATTATACCTCACTATACCCTGCTGTCAATTTGTAGGGTATAATGAATAAGGAGATAAGAAAAGGGAAGAGGTTTGGTCTCTTCCCTGTGTTTAAACTCAGCTGACTCTTGTAAAAGAAAGCGAGACAACCTCATTCCCGTTATATTTTATTAATACAGTGGCGGTACAATTATAAGTATTTGAGTTGAATTTTAAAGTTGGATTATATGTATCCGAATTTTCTATACTATTATCTGCGGCAACTTTTTCCAAAGACCATGAATATGTAAAGATACTCACATTATTTGATGAACCGGATATCAAGGCAAAAACTTGTTTGGAAGTAGTTTGAAACAACTTAAACTCAATCTTGTAATTTGTCCCTGTTATTGGATCCCCACTTCCTCCATTATTGTCATAGATATCAAATTTATACACCGGGATGGAGGTAGTGTCTGTCACCGAGCCATTCTCTGTAGAGGTTACTGTAATTGTTGCGGTTCCACCATTCGAATTACCACGAGAAGATACTGTTCCGGAGTTCACCGATGCACACCCACCACTAATTGACCAACTGATTTTCTCTTTAGCCGCGGCAGAAGCTTCTTTACCATTCTCTCCAACAAAGGAAAGTCCTAATGTTGTTGATGTGTAATTACTTCTTCCATAGTCTGTAAGTTTATAGTCTGCGAGGAGGAAAGCACAGCTATTTGTCATTTCTATGGACTTAACAGGAATATAAGTCTTAATAGTTTTTGTTGTACTTTTTCCTGTTGCATTCACTGTTGCTGTGATTGTTGTCTCACCGTCAATCAGGGCGGTCACAATACCATTGGAA
>CAVIUT010000133.1:0-4123 GCA_963646155.1 Eggerthellaceae bacterium
ATAAACGCAAACATTTCATCAAAGGCAAGGCCATCTCAATTGCGATTGAGAGTGGCCGAGTCGTCGTGCGTCATACCCCCCTCCTAGGGCTGAACTGTTACGAAAAAGTGATTGACAGTTTGAAATGGAGTGATAAAATTACAAATGTTAACGCTAACATAGAGCATAGAGATGACGATTAAAGATATTGCTGAAAAGGCTGGAGTTTCAATGATTACAGTTTCCAGGGTAATAAATACCCCGGAACTTGTTTCATCGGAGACGAGAGAGAAAATAACAAAGATACTCAAAGAATCCGGCTATATACATAACAGTGCAGCACATAATCTGGCATCAAACAAGTCGGGAATCATCTGCATTTATGCCTCAAGGGATTTCTCATATCTTGACCCGTTCTTTCAACAGTTTGTAGTCGGGGTAAGCGCTACACTATCGAAAAACAACTACTCCATGCAGATAGCCCACGAGATTAAAGCCAACCAATTCTGTGACGGCTATATATTCATGGGCTACAACTATGCAGACCACAGCATTGAAGAGGCCAAAAGTACAGGAAAACCTGTAGCCATATTCACATCACACAGGGATGACGAGGCCGACTGCATAGACACAGACAACATCTCTTCAAGCAGAAAAATCATCGAATACCTGATTAACAAAGGACACAGACGGATTGCAATTGTTTTGAATACCGTCAAAGGTCCTTATGTCGAGGAACGACTTGAAGGATACAAAGAAGCACTCAGAAATAATGATATCAAATTTGATGAGAGTCTCACCTTTGTTGTAGACAACTCCATTGAAGGAGGAATCAACGCATCGAGGTGGTATAATGAACATGGAAATAAGGCTACGGCCGTTTTCCTGATTACAGATATTCTTGCAATGGGCTTCGTCATAGGAGCAAAGGCTTCCGGTCTCGATGTTCCAAAGGATGTTTCTGTTGTCGGTTTTGACGGACTGGGGCACCATTTGATGTCAAGTCCGAAAATCACCACAATGGCGCAGCCGGTGTATAAAATAGCGGAAGAATTATCAGAATGTTTACTGGAGAGAATCAAAAAGCCTGGAGTCAAGCCGGTCTATAAACTTGTAGAAGGCACTCTCGACGAAGAAGAATCTACTCTGGACATATAGGAGGTTTGATATGAAGAATATCAGAAGGTTTATTTTTGTTGTATTGATGTTAGCGCTAACATCAACATTGCTCTTTGCTCAAGGTGCTCAGGAGAAGAAGGATGAGACAGTTACTCTCGAAGTATGGGCTCGTGGAGATGAGATTAAACAGTGGGTGCCGGGTTTCGAGGCAGCAAATCCCTCAATCAAAGTCAACGTGACTGTTATTCCGGATCAGGAAATGACGGCCAAGCTCATTACAGTACTCGGCAGCGGGAAAGGAGTACCAGATCTCTTCATGCAGGAAGCAAGTTATATCACATACCTTGTTGAGGCAGGATGCTTTGCAGACCTTAATGAAGCACCGTATCATATCAATGACTACAAGGATAATATCTGGGATGCTGTTTTGAAGGTAGGTACAGATTCAACAGGTGTGGTAAGAGCTCTTACATGGCAGGCAAACCCGGGTGCCATCATCTACAGACGTGATATTGCAAAAGAGTTCATCGGAACAGATGACCCGAAGGAAGTTGCAAAGGCTCTCGACAGTGATGAGAAGATGCTCGAAGTTGCAGCAACAATGAAAGAAAAAGGCATAAGCTTCGTGTCATGTTTCAAGGACCTTTATGACAGCAAGGTCGCTTCAAGAGAACATGCATGGGTTGAAGACGGAAAACTTGTAATCGATGATGCTCTTCTGGACTTCCTCGACATGGCTAAGGAGATTATCACAAAGGGATATGACCTCGGCGTCGATCAGTGGGCAAGTGAGTGGATAGCAGCTGTCGAGTCAGACTCTCTCTTCTGCTACATTCTTCCTCCATGGGGATATCAATATGTCGTGAAGCCTGCGGCCAACACAACAATCGGCAAGTGGGCTATCACAACTCCAAGTACATCATACATTTCGGGCGGTTCATACCTCGGAATCTATGGAGATACTCCTCACAAAGAAGAGGCCTGGGCTTTCTTCGAGTATGTCATGCTGAATGAAGATGCTCTCTATGACTACGCAAAACAGAGCGGAGACTTTGTCGTACTCAAGAGTGTATGTGAGAAACTTGCCGAATCTGAAGGAGAAGAGGTCCTCGGAGGGCAGAATCCGAACGGCATGTTCATCGAGGCTATGCAGAACGAGTTCAAGGCTCTTAACACAGAGTACGACTCACAGCTTAACGACGCATTTGTTTCTGCAATCAAGGCTTATGCAAGTGGATTGACAAAAGAAGAGGCGATCAATCAGTTCAAGAATGATGTAAAAACAGCATTCCCTGAAATAATCGTCGACTGAAAATGAAAGAGGAAAGAGGGAGAGTAGTGATGAAAAGTAAAGGAATAAGTGAAAAGATAAACAGGCACGGATATCTCTTCATAGCGCCGTTTGTCGTTACATTCATTGTTTTCAATCTTTATCCGATTATCTATACTTTCCAGCTTTCCCTCTACAAGTGGAAGGGGTTCGGAAAGGAGACTTTTGTAGGCTTTGAAAATTTCGCGCGTCTTCTTACAGACTCCACTTTTCCCAAAACACTTATCAACACATTGAAAATATGGCTGGGAGATTTTATTCCCCAGCTGGGTTTCGCCCTTCTTCTATCGATGATTTTCACTTTCTACAGAATAAAGGGAATGAGACTTTTCAGGGCCGTTTATTACCTTCCCAATCTGATAACGGCCGCCAGCGTCGGACTTTTATTCAACATACTCCTCAATGGAGACAAGTCAACGATAAACCAGCTTTTGGTCACACTGAAGGTGAAGGGTGCTCCGATAGCATTCTTCAAGTCTGAAGCCATGACACAGGCAATTGCATCCTACATTCTTTGGTGGATGTGGTTCGGTTACACCACTATCCTTGTGATGGCAGGAATAACGGGAATAGAGCCTGATTTATATGAGGCTGCCCAGATTGACGGATGCTCTAGAGTCCAGACTTTCTTCCGTATCACGATTCCTTTGATACGACCGACCCTCATATATATTACAATTACATCACTTATCGGAGGAATGCAGATTTTTGATGTCCCTGTAAATCTCACGAATCTTCAGGGAGATCCTCAGAAGGCAGTTCTTACAAGCAGCATGTATATATACCAGCAGGGATTCAAGAACGGGGGCTTCGGCTATGCCTCCACACTTTCCGTGATTCTGTTCATGGTCATTGCTGCCTTAAGCTTCATAAGCTACAGACTTATGAATAAAAAGGAGAAATAGGATGGAAAAAGTCATCAAAATATTCATCTACGCTCTTCTCATCTTACTGCTCCTGCTCTGTGTGATTCCATTTTACCTGGTAATCGTGAACTCTACATACAACTCAATAGACATCGTCACAAAGATTAAGTTCCTTCCCGGAACATACTTCTTTACAAATTATACAAAACTGCAGGAACTAACAAATATCTGGCGCGGTTTCTTCAACAGCCTCATTATAGCAGTCCCGTATGTCTTACTGACATGTTATTTCGGTGCATTTACTGCATACGGCCTCGCTAAATACCATTTCAAGGGAAGATCGTTCTTCTTTGCGCTTGTCATCGCATCCATGATGATTCCATCCCAGCTTGTTGTGATAGGGTTTTACAAACTCAACCTCAAGCTCGGACTTCTGAACACTTACTGGCCTTTCATACTCCCGGGCGCAGCAAACGCCTCGGCAGTCTTCTTTCTCAAGGGGATGATTGAGGAAACGGTATCGACCTCCCTCATTGAGGCGGCAAGAATGGAGGGGTACAGAGAAGTGAGGATTTTCAACAGAATTGTACTGCCGTGCATAACGCCGGGGGTCGCAACAATCGGCATATTCAACTTTGTCTCGTGCTGGAACAATTATCTCTCCCCTTTGATTATCCTCAGTGACTCGAAGAAATTCACAATGCCTATTCTGATTTCGACAATAAAGGGTGTGTTCCTTTCGAATTATGGAGCCATGTATGTTGCCATCACGATATCTGTGGTGCCTGTAATTATCGTATACGCATTCCTTTCAAAATACATAATAAAC
>CAVIUT010000134.1:0-4012 GCA_963646155.1 Eggerthellaceae bacterium
TACCCCCCCATGTATGAATTTTGCAAGTAGATTTTAAATTTTGGTTAAAATTTTATTGGGGATTTTGCTCTTTCTTACTTTACCCGTTCATTGTACTCTATTGAATACAAAATAGAGAGAGATAATCCCTCCCCATGCCTCAAAAGGTCTTGTAAGCCTTTGCCTTTTTTACCTTGTAGTTATTTCCCCTAAAAGCAAAGAATGTTTTTCTGAGACAGGGCTCAACAATAAGAGAGGAAATAGAGCAGAGACAAGAAGAGAAAGCTTAGTGTATCTGCTGATTGAAAGTGCCGTCATTGAATTGAGATGAAGCTCAATTGCGCTCGTAAACATCAAAGCGGAGTGCTCTCTTATTCACATCCAACCCTTGTGACTTTCCTTGTACCTCCTGACGCTCTCATCCGCATCCTTTATCAGGGCATTCATTTCGTCTTTTGAGTAGCATGTTGCTCCGCTTGCCCTATCGTGTCCCCCACCGCTGTAGCGGGAGGCGATATCGACAACGGTCATGAAGCGGCTGCGGAGTCTGACACGTATCGTGCCGTCAGGATTATCAATAAAAGCTATATAGCATATTGAACCTTTTATCCCGCTCATGAATGTTACCGATTCGCTGGCGTCCTCACGCGAGAGGTTCCACTTCTTCTGGAAGTCGGAGTCGACATATACCCACACGAGTCCATTGTCTGTCACATGTATCCTTTCAAAGAGAGCTGTGCGGTAGAGGAAGAAATCATAAGGTTTGAGTTCAATGTATGCTTCAAGCCTCTCAATGTCAAAGCCGAAGTCGAGCATAAGAGCAGCCATCCGGAGGGTATGGGGGCTTGTTGAGGAGTACAGAAAGCGCCCGGAGTCTGTGACAAGGCCTGTATATAGTGCCTCGGCGCCGTCAGTATCGAGCTTTAGTTCACTGCAAAATGTTTCATAGAACTCGCTTATCATTTCGCATGTTGAGCTGTAGGTGCTTTCTATCCACTCAAGTCCCGGAAAATCCTCGCACTTTATGTGGTGATCAATTTTCACCTTCTCCTTACCTTTCATCAGCATCGGGTAGCTCACCCTGTCTGATGTTGCTGTGTCGAGAAGGATGACAAGAGACGAGGAAATAATTTCTTCAGATACCTCACCGTCGTCCGGGCCGAGGAACGAGAGGTACTCGGATGAGTCGGATGATGAAACGTATACCTTTTTCTCAGGGTATGTAAGCTTTATTATCCTCCCCAGTCCCTTTGCCGACCCGACTGCGTCCCCGTCAGGTCTTATGTGACGACCGATTACTATTGAGTCGTATTTCTTTATTTTATCGAGTATTTCCTTTTTTATGCTTTCACTCATTATCCTCTCCTGGTTTTTACTTATTTCTTATCGTTATTTCCGTCCCAATCACTGCCTTCGCTTCTTTCATAAATCTTCCGCTCTGAATCAACAACAACTGTATCAGCGACTAAATCGTGGACGGCAAGATGAAGTGGAGAGCAGAAAACAAGAAGTATATCAGAAATGAATATTGCCGATATGATAATAGGAATAATAGAGGAGGGGGAGAAAAGAGAGAGAAGGAAAAGAAACAAAGGAACGGCAGTCTCAATTAAATACTTACCGGTAAATGTACGGATGAACAATGTCATCCGGTTAATTCCATATCCTTTTCTACTCATTACCTCAAGGCCGAAAATCTTCTTTCCAATTGTTATTCCATTTTTTAAAATCAAGGGAATAATAAACTCGAGGATAAAAAATGAAAGAAAAACTCCCATCAGCGTATTGAAGAATGTCAACACTGTCACCCGTCTGTAGCCGCTGACGGCATCTTCGTCGTCATACAAGTCCCGGTAGGCATTGTCGTATGCTAACTTCTCCTCCTCCGTGTAGCTGTTGTACTCGCCTTCTGTTATCGAGAAGGATACGCCGTGCTTCGTCTCATATGTCTCGTAGGCGTCAATGAGGCGTGTGTTGTACCAGTCGTAATTGGTAATTACCCCCAGCACCCAGATAAAAAAAGCCGAAAGTAAAACTAAGAGGATAAAATCAAGAAGAAAAGAAGAAAATCTCTTCAAAAGTCCCGCTTTCAATATATCATAACTATCCACAGATGCCTCCCGATAATCAATCGTAATGCTTTTCTCTTCTCCTGCCGCCCCTTATCTTACGGCAGCACCGAGACAAGTATATCTGTAAAATCAGAATGCATGAATATGTCTTTTCTTCTGTCGTTGTAGATAAGACACTCGAGCCTTTCCTTCGTTATTTCAAATGGCATTACTCCTTTTTTGTAATGCTTACGACCCCATATCTGACTGTCGGATAAAAGAACAAGATACTCACCTGCCGTGAGGGGAAGTTTGTTATGGCCGTGGAGAGTGGCGATATCACTCCACCTCTTTGCCGTCTTGTACGGCAGGTGGAGAATCAGATAGTCCTCGAAGTTATTGTATGAGAATGAAAAGTACGGAAGTCCGTCCTCCTCACGCTTTTTGTAGTCCTTTATTTCCTTCTCCTCCCTTATGTATATGTCCTTGTCTACAAGAATCTCGATTCTTTCCTTCCTGTATTTCCGCCTCACTTCATTATAGGTGCGTCTCACCTCCCTGTACTGTCCGTTGACCGCCTTGACGGGATAGAAGACACAGTCTATCTCCTCCTCCCTGAAAAAGCGGTTAAGCTCATTGAGGTATACGACTTCACTCTTACCTTCGGCTATTACAATGATGACACTCTTCATATATAAGGAAACGGTACCCCCGAAAAATAACCCTCTAGGTATTTCTCTCTTATTCTTCTCATCTTCTTTACACCCTTTTCCGAGAGCCTCTCTATCCGGCTTCCCTTCTTTCCCGTCTTCTCGAATACGGCAATTTCATCCGCTCTCATGTAAGGCGCATCCATGAGGTCGGTATTATGCGACGAGCAGATAAGCTGGGCGTTACTGCTGTTGTATGTGCGCTCTGTAAAGATGGAGACAACAGTCCTAAGAACTGCCGAATGCAGCGACACATCAATCTCGTCTGCGACGAGAAGAGAGCCGGAAGTAAGAGAAGCAAGCACAATTGAAATGATTGCAATAAGCCTCTTAGTGCCCTCGCTTTCACTTGAAAGCATGAGCGTCACTTCATTCTTGTCCTTCCTTCTGTACTTTGTTCTCCATCCGTTCTCATTTGTTATGTCGTCAAGCGACAAGTCAAGCTTCTTGATTATCTCAACTACACTCTCGAGCGCATCCTTCTCATCAAGCTTAGATAACCGGCAGTATGTGGAAAAACAATCTTCAACTGAGTACGAGAAGGAGTCGAAGAAGAGTGTCTTATCCAAAAGCTCCTCTCTCAATACCACAGCACCGGGTAAAAGAGATGAAGAAAGCTCTGTCTTCTTCTCTCCTTCCTTCTCGAAAAGAACAACATCGTTTTCAACAAGGCTCTCTTTCTTTATTCCGTCAGCGTTATAAAGTATGGAATATGTGCAGCTTTTTCCTCCACATACAACTTTGATTGAAAAGAATGTATCGTCGTCACTGGAGAATCTGTTCGGCTCGAAGGAAACACTTTCAACTCCGTCCTTCACTATTTTGATAAGACTCGAGAGTGCAGATATGAGTGTACTCTTACCTGAACTGTTCGCCCCGTATATCACAAGAATCGGAACAACCCTTTTGCCCCCGTCCTCAAGAAAGTACAGCGTGTCGTCGTCACGGTAGTTTCTAGGTGCACGCTTATTTGCATAAGTGAAATCCAGCGTCGTGTCGACAATGCTTCTGTAGTTCCTGACTCTAATTTCTTCTATCATCTATACCATCTCCAAAGACAACATCAAACTTCCAGGTAAAGCTAAGTCACTTTTCATATTCAATCTGAAAGCTACCATTGAACAACATCAAAGTAGTCAAGTCCATATCACTCTACATAAGAGAATCGAAATCACTTTCCTTGTATTTTCCTTTACAGAACACAATGCACATAACAATATTTGGAAGAAACAGTATTGATATCGCCGTCTCAGCCGGCAAGCTCTTTAACTT
>CAVIUT010000135.1:0-4009 GCA_963646155.1 Eggerthellaceae bacterium
TAATCCTCTTTAGTGAAGTTTAATCGAAAGGAAATAGCCGTCTCTCATATAAAAGCATCAATGGAAGGGCATAAACGATAGAAAAAGGTGAAAAAGCATGAGGAAGGAACCTAATTTTCAACAAATTCCCTCCAACCCCCTTGAAAATGTCCTTCATTCAAGTTATTTTTCTCTAGTAAAGTTTCATGCGGCCATAGCTCACCTGGATAGAGCAAGTGCCTTCTAAGCACTAGGTAGTTAGTTCGAGCCTAACTGGCCGTAAGTAATTAAGAGAGGTGTCAAAAACACCTCCTTTTTTTATGTCGAGAACGAAAATACGATACTCGGCCTCAATGTTTCCCCGGTATTATTAAGAATGACAACATTAAAGAGAAGCGAGAAGTCGGAGTATGTTCCGAGAAGTGTAAATGCTATGTTGCTGGTGCTTTCATCAGTCGATGAGACTGAGTAGGAATACTTGACGCCTGCGTCGAGAAGAACATCCTTTAAAAACTGGAGGGTGATATCACCCTGGACTGTCAGCCTTCTCTCGCCACCGGAAAACCCTATCCCCTTCAAATCGACGGAAAGACGCGGCACAAGATACTTCAAATCCCCGGCACTGTTGTATTCATCGCCCTTGAATGAAAGCCCCACTGTCGTATTTGTAACGAGCTTATTGAAGAATGAGCTGTCGAGAGAGACAGAGAAAAGGTCGTCGAAGACAAGGCCGAGTGAAAAATTATTCGAGTAGACAAGAGCTCCGAGGTTGGCGTTGAACCTTTCGCTGTTCGAAAGCTGATCGTAGGGGCTGAACCATGCATTACCGACTGTATCGATTATGCCGTCAAGGCGTTTACTGAGCCTGGCTACGGAGTTACCTCCCCCGAGCCTCGCGCCGATTGAGAAATGGGAGAGAAATGAGTAAGCAAGCGAGAGCTCGATATCGAAAGAAGAGTAAATATCGTAATACACTCCGTCGCTCCGGAGAGTACGGTTATCGAGTGCGGAGGAGATTTTCGCGCTTAATGATACGGGCCCGCTCACAACAGTACCCTGGAGTTCACTTGTGAGGTTCTGCATGAATGAAAGCTTTTCATTCCCGAATAAATCGGTGTTGTAACTTTCACTGGGGCTGAAAGAAATCTGGTAGTCTTTACTGCCTTTGAGGAGCGGAAGGGATGCGGGATTGACGAAGATATCTGAAAAGGCACCGTAATATGAGACGCTCCCAAGTGCTGAATATTTCAAGCCGAGAAGAGACGTGTCGGTCTCCAGTGCATCGGAGGAGGCATAGAGGGAGACGGAAAGAATTATTATCATCAAAAATAACAGCGAACGTTTCACACTTTTGATTATATAAGAAAAAACCATGATTGAAAATTATCCTCCTCCCCTATGATAATAACTACATGGGTTCTGTTTTCTTTCATATAGATCTCGATGCCTTCTTTGCTTCCGTCGAGTGTCTTGACCATCCTGAGTACAGAGGTAAGCCGTTAATTATCGGCCATCCCGGGCCGAGGAATGTAGCATCCACCTGCTCATATGAAGCAAGGCGCTACGGTGTACATTCGGCAATGCCTATGACTGTGGCGCTGAGAAAATGCCCCAACGCAATATGTGTGGACGGCAACTACCGGCGCTACAGCGAAAAAAGCAAGGAGGTAATGGGGATAATATCGTCCTTTGCCCCCGGCTTTCTTCAGGTCTCGATAGATGAGGCCTTTCTGGATTTGACGGGAACGGAACGCATCTACCCTCTTCCGGGTAAGGCTGCAAGGCTACTTAAGGAGAGAATACTCACCGAGACGGGACTCACGGTATCTATAGGGGTTGCTCCTTCGCGCTTTTTAAGTAAGCTTGCATCCGACTACCATAAGCCTGACGGACTCACAGTTGTTCCGAGGGGCCGTGAAATCGAATTTGTCGACAAAGTGGGGCTCAAAAAGCTATGGGGCGTCGGGAAAAGCACACTCGAGAGTCTCAACCGCAAGGGAATATATACAACAGAGGCATTGAGGACGTACAGCAAGAATGAACTCGAGGCTCTTTTCGGCCTCTCGAGCGGAGAGTATCTCTACGCTGTTTCACGCGGAATAGACCCCGGAATATATACGGGGGAAGCCAAAAGCCACTCCATCAGTGAAGAGAAGACATTCTATCCCGATATATACGGTATAGAGGCACTTTCAGAGAAGCTCAATGAGATGGCCCAGAGTGTTATGTTCCGCTCGCTCGACGAGGGCGAAGTCGGGCGTACTGTCACAGTCAAGCTGCGCTACGGGGACTTTTCAACCTATACGATAAGTTCAACCCCCGAGAGCGGAATCTACTCCTCCGACGACATCTATAAAATAGCCCTCTACCTCCTCAAAAGTAGATACAACAATCTCGGGGTAAGACTCCTGGGTGTGACGCTCGGCAATCTCTATAAAGCAGATAAGCCCGAGCAGGGGGAGTTTTTCAAGGAGACGGAAGAGAAAAAGCGCCTCCTTGAAAAGGAGATTCTCAGTCTCCGGAAAGAAGGTAATATCATACAGAAGGCATCGGCGTTGACGAAAGGAAAAGAGTGAGACCTCCCCTTTCCGTTCTGCTATCATCTCGTCATGATTCATTTGTGTCTCATCGAGCCTGAAATTCCGCAGAATACGGGGAATATAGCAAGGACGGCGGTTGTAACCGATTCGAGTCTTGTTCTTGCACATCCACTGGGCTTTTCTCTCGACGAAAAGAGCGTCAGACGGAGCGGACTCGACTACTGGAAGGATGTTTCCCTCATTGAGGAGAATTCCTTCGATGAATTCATATCAAAACACGTTGAAGACGAAATCTACTTCTTCTCTGCACATGGAGAAAAAAACTTCTATGATGTATCATATCCGGAGGACAGAGACATCTATCTTATATTCGGTAAGGAGTCGACAGGTCTGGGGGATGAGATAATATCACGCTTCAGGGATAGGACTCTCAGAATACCAATGAGGGAGAATGAGAGGTGTCTCAACCTCTCCAACAGTGTTGCTGTTGCTCTATACGAGGTTCTGAGACAAAGAGGATACAGGGGGTTAAAATCAACAACCCACGGGTCAAGACCCGGGGTATTGAAGCGAAAGCATCTCGTACCCTTGTTGATTAGCCTCAGCGGGGAGGAGTTGTAAAACAAGTCTTTGTGAGCAACAAATCCTTGTAAGCAACGAATACTCGTTGTATGTTACTGGAGAATACACAGGTACCGATAGGTGTTGTCCTGGCCTGTCGCTCTACGGTCCGTGTCTAAAGAGTATCCATGGGTAGGAACAGTGATGCGAACGAGAAACCTCCCGTAACCTTGGCGAAGGACGGCGGAGAAAAACTCCGTGACGGCAGGAGAAGCCGGTCGTAAAGACATTTTATCTCCACTTGAAACAGCTTCTTCGTGACAGAACTGTAAATCAAGGCACCTAAGTCACACCACCCGAGGAGGGTTGACGCATGTCGTCAACACCCTGAAAGGGAGCGTCCAGTTCATGGTATATGTACAGAATATTTCAGGCTTACCGCTCATGCCATGCACTGAGGCGAAAGCCAGACATCTTTTAAAAGAGCACAAAGCCGAAATTGTAAACTATACACCTTTTACGATCCGCCTCAGGTTCGTCGTTGACGATATTACCCAGCCTCTAACATTAGGTGTAGACTCAGGCTACAAATCTATCGGCTTATCTGCCACTACCGAGACAAAGGTACTCTTTGAAGCTGAAGTCGAACTGAGGGATGATATAACAAATCTTCTTACAACAAGGCGTGAACAGCGACGCTCGAGACGCAACCGCAAGACTCGTTACCGCGCTCCAAGGTTTGACAATAGAGTGCATTCGAAGAACAAAGGATGCCTCGCTCCGTCTGTCGAGAATAGAATCGGCACACATATGACTGTAATCGAGAATGTCTGTAAGCTGTTACCTGTTACGAGAATCGTTGTCGAAGCTGCAGCATTCGATACCCAGAAAATCAAGAACCCTGATGTTGAAGGTGAAGGCTATCAGAT
>CAVIUT010000136.1:0-3951 GCA_963646155.1 Eggerthellaceae bacterium
TTGCCCCACGGCTGCTTTCAAGGCAGCTACCATCGACCTCTCGGACATCCTTCCATATCTGATAACTCGTAAATTTTAGAAAATTGAAGGGGCAATGTCAAGTTTAAATCAGGGCTCTTTCGTTTCTATTGTTTTTCATTTCTTTCCGATACTCTTGCAGGATTCGCCAAACCTATCAAATATGCAGATTCAGGGACTCTTTTTTTAATAGGGCTTAGCTAGTTATTGCGTCTTTCTTCGCAGGTACAAAGTAAGAGTGACCCATTCCACCAACTGTACCGGCAATCCTGGCATTGTCCGCTTGCAGATTTACCATTTCCAACACGAAAATGTTCGCAGCTGTTGCAGGCAGTAACAACCGGCTTTTCGTGGTAATAGATTGTTCCACATTTTCTACCACCTGCTACACCGTCAACTTCATTGTCATCAAGCTCACCATATTTGATATTGAGCTTAGAAAAATAAGTTTTAGCCTCTTCTGCTGTTAGTTCGACACCATTTTCCTTAGCTGCATCAACAAGTTCATCAACACTTTTTGCATTCTTTGCTTTCTCGAGCAGTCTTTCGCTAAGTTCCATAATTTTTTCTTCCTCAGATAATCAGTTTGTTCAAATTAATTTTCATATCTTTCGTGATGATTACACGTCAGAAAGATATCAAAAACCTTACTGTAAAAACAGGTGCCACACTTCCCATTTCCTGTATCATATCTTTTGGTTTTCTCATCTCTATAGCGTCCGCAGCTGTTTCCAATGGTAACAACTGGCCTGTGGTCATAGTACATTGTTCCACATTTCCTGCCGCCTGCGACGGAATCAAGTTCATCATCAGAGAGCTCGCCTTCCTTAGAATTGAGGCGCGCAAAATATGATTCTGCTTCTTTCTCTGTAAGATCGACACCGTTTTCCCTTGCTAAAGAGAGAAGTTCCTCAGGGACCTTCGCATTTTTTGCTTTTTCTAAGATTGCGTCGTTAAGTTCCATAATTTTTCCTTATTTAGAAAATCAGTCTGTCCTAATTAATTATCATATCTTTTGTAATGATTGCAAATCAGAAAGATCTCCATAACCTTACTGTATAAACAGGTGCCACACTTCCCGTTTCCTGTATCAGCTCTTTTGGTTTCCTCATCTTCATAGAGTCCGCAGCTGTTTCCAACGGTAACAATTGGCCTGTGGTCATAGTATGATGTTCCACATTTCCTGCCGCCAGCTACACTGTCAAGTTCATCGTCTGATAGCTCACCGGCTTCGGCATTGAGCCGGGAAAAATATGTTCTTGCTTCATCATCTGTAAAATCAATGCCGTTTTCCTTTGCAAGAGTGATAAGATCCTCACTACTCTTTGCCTTCTTTGCTTTTTCCAAGAGTTTATCATTAAGTTCCATATTCATATTCCTTATATATTTTTAATTTTCAAACATATATACGATTCGAGAGAAGAACTGTTAGAAACAAACAGTTCTTCATTCTTTGATAACCGTCAGATTGTGCCACCCTTTCATGATTTCGACAATCTTGTCATAGTATCCGTTCTCGAAGAAGAAGCACTTCGACGGGTCGGAAGCCATTTTGTCGCCGGAGAGAGCAAGAGCGATTGCTCTGCATCCACCACAGCAGTATTCATAATACTTACATTTGCCGCATTTCTCATTGACCTCTCTCAGCGTGCCGACTGTCGTACAGATTTCGTCCATGTATCTTCCGCCTGAAATAAGGTCCTTCAGTGTGCCCGTCTTAAGATTTCCAAGAACATCATTATGCATCTCGTAGTAACCCGACATCTGATGGCATGGGAAAACGTTTCCGTTTGCAGCAACTGCTATCATTCCACGGTTACCTTTACATACTGGTGCATTTGAGCGGTACTCACCCTCAGCGCATTCAACTGATGACATGAAATATCGCTTAGACTTCGGATACATTGTTCCTATCTGCCAGGCTGTCAAATCCATTGTGTGGTCTTCTCTCGAGTATTCGCGCCAGAGGTCAAGCATTGAATCCATATACTCTTTGAATGTCAGAGTCGAACCGTCTGCGTTCTGTTCCCAGCGTGGTGCTTCGGTAGTTCTTATGATGCGCGTTTCCCTCACACCCATCTTATCGAGCATCCTTACCGTATCGAGCATCACGCCCACATTTTTGCGGTGGACATTTGTCTGAACCTTAACGGGGAAGTCGTTTTCTATGCAGAGTCTGATGGCCCTCAGAGCATCTTCCTCGGCACCCTTACGATTTCTGAGCCAGTCATGCCAGCCTATACCGTCAAATGAAATCTTCACAAGTGGTATGCATCCGATACTTTTCATTCTGTCCAGCGCTTCCTGATTAATGAAGTGTCCGTTTGTATTGAGTTCAAATACATACATATCACGCTTATAAATTCCTTCGAGAATCTCAAAGAAATTCTTATGCAGCATAGGCTCTCCACCTGTGATGGTGAAGCCGTTTATGCCACAGTCTCTGGCCTGATCGAGAAGGCTCTCCGCCTCCTCGAGTGACCACTGGCTCTGAAGGGGTGCGTTGTCTGCGGCGTTGAAGCAGTGGAGGCAGTTATAATTGCACTTTCCCGTTATCATCCAGTTCATGGCTGGGAAATAGCGGTTGTCGTATGTCTTATCCTGCCAGGGGTCAAGCCTGCATTCGCCCTCTTTGCATGTGCTCACAAACCCCGACATTATAAAACCTTTCAAAAGATCCGACTTTTCTAAGTCATGCTGACCGTCACATTTCTTCAAGAGTTCGTATTCTTCTTTTTTGAGCCTCCCGGCGTCCCTTCTTCCTCTCATGTAATAAGCGTATGGTGAACGCACCCACGAGCGCAGTGCTATTTGTTTATTCAATATACAGTACAAGTTTCAACTCTCCCTATTTATAGCAGATAAATTATCCGGCTTATAAGAATTTTATTTCAACCAATAATTGTTGTCACGAGTTAATTTTCTCATCCTTCAAGGTGATGACAGAGTACCCCTCACTCTTTGTCGCTATGTTTCATATCTTTACTTTCCTATTTTGAATCTACTCAATATATGTGCGAATCAGTTTTCATATCTCCCGGGGCAGCCGCAATCCATATAGCCCGTCATAGCCAATGTGCCTGCTGTTACCACAAATCTCCCAGTCGACTCCATCTTTCCAAACACCAGAGAAACCACAGTGGTTGAAAAAGTTCTCAATCATCTTCCGTTCCTTTATATTGATAGTATACGCAAAAAACTACGTTTTGTTATTTTTTTATATATTTTTCCCCATGCGCAGAGTTGACTCTTTCTCATACATATCATTCAGCAGATTTCCCTTCCTATAATATCGGAAAAGTGCTCCTGTCGGCATTTCCTGAACATCTCGATGATTAGAATTTTTTTCGGGCTCGAGGCTCTTATTCTGAGGAAAGACGGATGCTCCAGCCTGTGTACTATCAGGCGGAGAGATCTTCGGTGAGCATTACGTTTCTGTAGATGTCGGAGTATTCATTTTATTGTAAGGCCGAAGGTTGTTATGAGAGCTCTCCTGACAATTGTTTTCTTAGTCAGATTTTTTTACAGGATTTTCCGGTTCATGCGGCTCCTGTAATAGTCTTTATCAACAACGAAGTCTCCACTCTTGAATTTAATACGGTACATATTCACGATATTATCAGCACATTCCAAGTGGTAAAGATACAGCAGTGCACTTCTCCTCTTATTTGGGGTGCTTCTGAGATTGTTGAGTAAGAGCCTCCAGCTGCTCTTTTAAAGCCTTAACTTCTTTCTCGAGGTTCTCCTTAGCTGTGCGCTCAATGTAATACGCATTGGGACAGAACTCGCCGTCGATAATCTTACCTATACATTTAGTCTCGGCCTTCGGGTATTTCTCTCCCGGAACCCTGTAAGATCTTCTTTCGAAAACGAAACCTTTTTTATCCCAGGGCGTAAAACCCCCGAGTTTACTCCGGGGATGTAAGCCCGATT
>CAVIUT010000137.1:0-3815 GCA_963646155.1 Eggerthellaceae bacterium
CCGCCGACCCCCACCTTACCATGGTGGTGCTCTACCATGCTGAGCTACAAGAGCATACGCACCGGAATGCGACACGCACCACAAACTCTAGCAAAAGACAGTCCCTCTTGTCAATAGAAAGAAGAGCCTTGAGCAAAAGGCCATGTAAAATAAGTAATCCCGGTTATTTTATGCACCAACAGAAAAAGATTCAAGAGAGGCGGAAAAACAAAATAAACGGCCTTTCCGCATACATTAATTATATATAACGATACCGCCTTTATGTTAAGAAAAATAATGTCTGTTCTGTTATTGAATATACGGCCAAGATTTAATTAGAATAAAAAAGCAAAAACTTAGAGCTAGGAGAAGAAAATGCCGTCAAAAGAGAAAACAAGATATGGCAATTCACCAAAGGAAATAGCAAGAGATTTCGCTGAACAGTTGAAATATAACCAGGATGCAGACGTCTACCACACAACCCGCGAAGGCAGGTATGAGGCCATAGCATATGCAATCAGGGACAGGATTATCCACCAATGGGACCTCTCGAGAAAGACCCAGAGAAAGAATCATTCGAAGCGCGTGTACTACCTCTCGCTCGAATTCCTCATGGGCAGGGCAATGACAAACAACATCATCAACCTCGGTATCGAGGAACCTGTCAAGGAAGCACTGGCATCCCTTGGTTATAAGTATGAAGACCTCAGAGATACAGAGCCGGACGCAGGACTGGGTAACGGAGGACTCGGGAGACTGGCCGCATGTTTTCTCGACTCACTCGCAACTCTCGAGCTTCCGGCTTACGGATACGGTATAAGATACAACTACGGAATCTTCAGACAGAAGATTGAAGGCGGAAGGCAGGTCGAGATGCCGGACAACTGGCTCAAGGACGGTAACCCGTGGGAACTCAAGAGACCTGACTTATCATACCCGGTATACTTCGGCGGTTATGTGACCCAGCTCAGGGAGAACGGACGTGATGTCTTCAAGTGGATTCCCGCAGAAGAAGTCGACGGCGTTGCATACGACACCCCGATTGTCGGCTACGGAGGAAAGACAGTCAACACACTCCGTCTCTGGTCGGCAACAAGTCCCGACGGCTTCTCATTCGAGGAGTTCAACTCAGGTGACTACACAGAGGCCGTAAGAAAGAAGATCAACGCAGAAACACTTTCTCAGGTCCTCTACCCCAACGACACCCTCTATATGGGAAAGGAACTCAGGCTCAAGCAGCAGTACTTCTTCGTTTCCTGTTCACTCCAGGACATTGTGAGAAGGTTCAAGCGTAACGGGGACTACAACTGGACATCCTTCCCTGACGAAGCTGCAATCCAGCTCAACGACACACACCCCTCCCTTGCTGTACCTGAGCTCATGAGACTTCTCATCGACCAGGAAAACCTCGGCTGGGATGAGGCTTGGGATATCACCGTAAGGACAATGGGCTACACAAACCACACCCTCATGCCTGAAGCACTCGAGAAGTGGCCGCTGCCGATGATTGAGTCACTGCTCCCGCGCCACATGCAGATTATATTCGAGATCAACAGACGCTTCCTTTCATCCGCTGTTTCATATTTCCCGATGCAGAACGACAAGATTGCAAAGATTTCAATCATCGAGGAAAGCAACCCGAAGATGGTGAGAATGGCCAACCTCGCAATAATCGGAAGCCACTCGACAAACGGAGTTGCAGCACTGCACTCAAAGCTTCTTGTGGAGAACATGTTCCCCGAGTTTGCAACAATCTACCCCGACAGATTCAATAACAAGACAAACGGCATTACACAGCGCCGCTGGCTTCTTGACGCAAACCCGGCGCTCTCAGGCCTCATCACCGAAGCTATCGGCGACAAGTGGATTACAGATTTCAATGAGATAGAGAAACTCAAGAAGTTTGAATCCGACCCGGCATTCATCGAAAAGCTTGGAGCAGTTAAAGAAACAGCAAAGGCTGATGCCGCAGCATTTCTGAAGAAAGACTCGGGCATAATCCTCGATACATCGACACTCATCGATGTTCAGGTCAAGAGAATACATGAGTATAAGAGACAGCTTCTCAATGCGTTGAATATCGTTATGATTTACAACCGTCTTAAGAGCGATATGAGCTACCGTCAGAACTTCCAGCCGACAACATTCCTCTTCGGTGGAAAGGCAGCTCCCGGCTATGTCAACGCAAAGCTCATAATCAAATTCATCAACAACATCAGTAAGATAATCAACCACGACAGGGATGTGAAGGATTTACTCCACGTCTACTTCATGCCTGACTACAGGGTAACACTTGCTGAAGCAGTTATCCCTGCAACAAACCTCTCCGAGCAGATTTCAACAGCAGGAACAGAGGCTTCAGGAACAGGTAACATGAAGTTCATGGTCAATGGTGCACTCACAATCGGAACTCTTGACGGAGCAAACGTCGAGATGGCAGAGAGAGTCGGAAAGGACAACATCTTCATCTTCGGCCACACCGAAAAGGAAATCCAGGCTCTCAGTGCAACCTACTCAAGCCGTGAATGGATGAATAACAACCAGGAGATAAAGGACGCTGTTTCACTCATTGCATCCGACTTCTTCAGCAATAACGAGCACGGAATCTTCTCTCCACTCCTGGAGTCGCTGTTAGACCATAACGACAGGTACTTCCTCTTTGCAGACCTCGCCGATTATTCCGAAACACACGACAGAGCATCAGCTCTCTACAAGAACAACAGAGATGAATGGAATAAGAAGAGCCTCCTCAATATTGCATCCTCTTCATTCTTCTCATCCGACAGAACAATCAGGAATTATGCAGAGGACATATGGCATGTAAAGCCCGTCCATGTCGCCCACAGCGATGAGGACACAGTCCTTGAAGATGCAAAAAAAGCAGACTGAGAAAATCGAGAGCTCTGAAAAGGGCTCTCTTTTTATAAACTGATGCAGTCTACAAATAACGGTAGCGACAGTTAGGTACCAATGACCCTTTCAAAAAGATTATGTTACATACCTTCTCTGCCGTGTCGGATGACCTGTCGCAAAAGAACAGAAAGGTGAAGTTGCGCTCTCTAATGATGTTGATTATTACAACGGCGTTGTCTATTCAGATATAAACAGAGCAGATGGCATAGAAAAGAATCCGGAACTGATGCAGTCATATACCCTTTCAATCTTACCATAGCTGATGAAATTCCAACCGATGACAGGGTTGTTTAGACATATCAACGCACCCAGGCGAATCTTTACGGCTCAAAAGATGGGGCCTCAAAGCCGAATCTCAGATTAAATTGACGAAGGAGCAAAGAAGAACAGGAAATTGATGGATAAAATCGATGCCGTAAAGATAAAGAGGCTTGCTCTCTACTGGTACTGACTGCTGTCGGGAAATATAGGTGCAGACGAGATGATGGTGTTCTTGTTATTTCGCCAGGATGCCTGAGAAATTGCCTACTGCTTAGAGTGTGGACTTTTGCCGGCAAATGGGACAGATTAATCTCAGAACATCTTTTGTTACTCATGGACTATGTCTATTTTCTACCGGTTCCTTGTGGATAAATTGAAAAAAAATGATATTTTTTTCAAAACTGTCTGTTTTTTCTAACAAAATCTCTTTTGGACCTTATATAGAGTAAGGAGAGGATAAATGAACGACACTGAAAAGTTAGAGCTTGGTGAAATTCTTGAAAAAGAAGGTATTTCTTCTTCAGATTTGGAGAAGTTTTTCAAATCACGTAGAACTTCTGGAGAACTGGGGGATGATGAAGTTGATACTGTCTCCGGCGGGGGATGCGCTCGAAGTGACAGCTATACGTGCCCGAAGTGTGGTCAGCCATTAACCTGGGTGA
>CAVIUT010000138.1:0-3779 GCA_963646155.1 Eggerthellaceae bacterium
GAGCAGGAGAAAGAAATGGCTGAAGGAGGAAAGAAAGCATGAACGGACTAGCTACATTTGTCCTCCTCGGAGGATTCTTCATCTTGATGGCAGTGAAAGTGCCGATTACATTCGCAATGTTCATCGCAGCATGCGGCTCATGTCTTGTTGTAGGACAGCCTATAACCGAGATGTGCAGAATGATGCTCAGCGGCGTCAATAACTTCACGATGCTCGCAATCCCGTTCTTCATCGTAATGGGTGAGATAATGGGTGCCGGACAGATAAGCGACAAGATTGTAGATGTTGCAAACCTCGCTGTCGGACGCTTCCGCGGAGGATTAGCATACGTCAACTGTCTCGATAGTATGTTCTTCGGCGGTATTTCAGGTTCAGCTGTTGCTGACGTATCATCACTCGGGTCAGTCGTTATTCCTATGATGGTCGACCAGGGTTATGACAGAGACTTCTCAGTAGGTCTTACCGTCACGACATCGTGTCAGGGAGTTTTGATTCCTCCATCACACAACATGGTCATCTTCGCACTCGCATACGGCGGCGGTGTATCTATCGGAGACCTCTTCTATGCAGGCTTCCTCCCCGGTATTGCACTTGGGGTCGGCTTCATGATTCTCTGCTTCTTCCTCGGAAGAAAGTACAACTTCCCGAAAGGCGAGAAGATGTTCAAGGACGAAAAGATCAGATGGCTGGGTAAGGAAAACGGAAAGATGAAGATCGGGCCGTGCTTGAAGGTTTTACTCAACGCAATTCTTCCTCTCTTCACACTCGTCATCATCATGGTCGGAACAGGTGCGGGAATCTTTACGGCAACAGAAAGCAGTGCCGTTGCATGTTTCTACACATTCTTCCTCACATACTTCGTCTTCAAGAGTGCTTCACTCAAGGACTTCGGTAATGTTCTCAAGAACTCGCTTAAGACTCTCTCGATAGTCCTGACACTCATTGCAACTGCAAAGGCATTTGCATATATGATGACATTCCTGCGTATCCCGGCAATGATTACGGCTGCAATCATCGGGGTGACATCGAATCCGATACTCCTTATCCTATTGATGATTGTCATCCTTCTCATTCTCGGATGCTTCATGGATATGGCACCGCTTATCATGATTATGACCCCGATTCTAAAGCCCGTTGCAGAGTCTATAGGACTACCTGCAATCCACTTCGGAATCATCATAATCTTCACACTTGCCATAGGACTCTGTACTCCTCCTGTCGGATCGGCACTCTTTGTCGGCTGTGCAGTTGGTAAGACAAGCCTTGAGTCGACGAGTAAGAAGATGCTCTCGCTCTTTGCATGTATGGTTATTGTACTCATACTTGTATCTTACATACCTTACTTTGCAAAGTGGCCGCTCTTCGGATATTGATATATCTAACGCGCACTATTCCCTCACTCTTCCGGGTGGGGGAATATTTATGAGGCTGATATAGCAAATAATAAAATGTATTAATCTTAAATCGGAATATTAATTTGAAGTTATATAACAACTATGTGATAGCTTCTCTGCTCTCAGCTTTCTTTTTCTAAACCTCTTTTCCCTTCCTCTGTTTTTGTAATATTAAGATTTCGTTTAAGAGTATTTATTAAATTTCCTTTATGGTATGTTGTCTTTTATCACTAACTGTGATAATGATTTTCCAATACAGATTAAGGATTATATGGAAGCTTTAAAAGAAAGAATCAGAAAGGAAGGGAAGATACTTCCCGGGAATATCATCAAGGTCGATGGTTTCTTGAATCATCGTGTCGATACTGCACTTTTGAGAGAAATAGCAAAGGAGTTCAAACGGTACTTTGATGTATCAAAGATTACCGTGGTCCTGACCGCAGAGGCTTCCGGCATCCCGCTTGCGACGATTTGCGCGAATGAGTATGGGGTGCCGCTTCTTTTTGCGAAGAAAGCAAAGAGTGACAACATTGAGAACGGACTCTTCAAGAGCGAGGTCTGGTCTTATACATATAAGAAGAAGTTCACACTCATTGTCTCCAAGGAGTGGCTGAACGAGAACGATAATGTCCTCATCATCGATGACTTCATGGCAAAGGGTAATGCCGTCCAGGGCTTACTTGATATAGTAGATGAGGCAGGATGCCGCCTTGAGGGAGTCGGTATTGCCGTTGAGAAGGGATTCCAGGGCGGTGGAGACAACTTGAGGGAGAAGGGAATAAACTATAAAGCCCTTGCTGTCATTGAAAACGTAGACGATGACGGCACAATTAAATTCAGAGAGGACTGAGATGAAGAAGGTTCTTATATTAGATTTCGGTGGACAGTATAATCTTTTGATTGCACGCCGCGTAAGACAGAGCGGTGTTTACTGCGAAATAAAGAGCTACAGGATGAAGATGGATGAAATAAAGGCATTCAACCCTGACGCTGTTATTCTTACAGGCGGACCGGCAACTGTATTCGAAGATAATGCACCAAGAATTAACAAAGAAGTATTCGAGATGGGTATTCCTGTACTCGGCATATGCTACGGCATGCAGCTCATGGTCTATGAGAATGACGGTAAGTGCAGAAAGGCCGAAAAGAGGGAGTACGGTAAGGTTTTGCTCAATCATGGTCAATCACTTCTTTTCAAGGATGTTCCCGAGTCATCGGTATGCTGGATGAGCCACGGAATTGAATGCGATGTACTTCCCGAGGGCTTTAAAAAGACTGCATCCTCCTCTTCGTGTTCGATTGCCGCTATAGAGAACAGCGGAAAAAAGCTTTATGGCGTACAGTTTCATCCTGAAGTCCTTCATACGGAGTATGGAACAAAGATTCTCGAGAACTTCCTCTATGAAATATGTGGTTTTACCCGTGAATGGAACATGAAGGACTATGTCTCGAGTGCAATCGAAAGCATAAAGGAGAAGGTGGGCCCGAAGAAGGTGCTCCTTGCACTCTCCGGCGGAGTTGATAGTTCTGTTTGCGCTGCACTTCTATACAGGGCTGTCGGTAAGAACCTAATATGTGTGTTCGTCGACCACGGACTATTGAGAAAGAATGAGGGAGTGGAAGTGGAGAAGGCTCTCAAGGCTTCCCTTCCCGATGCTGATATAAGACGTATAGACAGGGAGAAGTTATTTTTAGATAAGCTCGAAGGTGTAACGGAGCCTGAGAGAAAGAGAAAGATAATAGGAGAGACATTCATCCGTGTCTTTGAAGAGGAAAGCAGGAAAATCGGAAAGGTTGAATTCCTGGCACAGGGAACGATTTACCCTGATGTAGTCGAAAGCGGACTGGGGGGAGAGAGTGCAGTAATCAAGAGCCACCATAATGTGGGAGGACTGCCGTCGGTAATTGCATTCGATGAGATAATCGAGCCCTTGAGGATGCTTTTCAAGGATGAAGTGAGAGAGCTCGGCCTTGAGTTGGGGCTTCCCGAGAGCCTTGTCATGAGACAGCCGTTCCCCGGCCCGGGACTGGCAATAAGGGTTATCGGGGATATAACAAAGGAAAAGCTCGACATATTGAGGGATGCCGATGCAATATTGAGGGATGAAGTGATAAAGCTCGGCTACAAAAATGCTCCGAGCCAGTATTTTGTCGCTCTTACAAACATGAGAAGTGTAGGTGTTATGGGGGACGAGAGGAGCTATGACTGGGCAGTAGTCATCAGGGCCGTCAATACAACCGACTTCATGACTGCAACCTTCTCGCGCCTTGACTGGGAGCTTTTGGATAAGGTCTCATCAAGAATTGTAGGGGAGGTAAAGCATATCAACAGAGTCCTCTATGATATAACAAGTAAACCACCAGCAACGATAGAACTTGAGTGAT
>CAVIUT010000139.1:0-3685 GCA_963646155.1 Eggerthellaceae bacterium
GCGCCACAAATCACGACTGTTTCTAAACATATATCCAGTGACATTCACCCACCACCATGCGGGAGCAAGCTATCCTATGGAAGTGGTACTCTGTCTTACTTCATAGAATTAATTGCGTCAAACGGAACAAGAAAGGGAATATTGAGAATCGTCATCGACTACGCCCTGCATTTTGTTTCCTACATAAGAATCGACACCCACCGTGACAACAAAACAATGCGCCACGCCCTTCTCTCCTACGGCTTTAAAGAGTGCGGAACCGTTTACTACGAACGCGGCGGATAAAAAACAGAGCGTATTGCATATGACTACAAGAGAAAACCATCCCTATAGCCTGGCGTCCCTTGTCACTTTTACATCAAGTCTACCCGCTAGTATATCTTCATAGTCCTTGAGGTTTTTCTCGAGGAGGGTCGGAATCGGGAGGGAGTACGGACACTTTTTCATGCACTGTCCGCACTTCACGCATTCCTTGATTTTCCTCATCATCTCCTGCCCATCGTTGCCCAGCTGACTCTCTGACGGAGAGCGCCTAATAAGCTGAATCATTCGCGCACATTGGTTGATCTGTATCCCCCTCGGGCACGGAAGGCAGTAACCGCATCCTCTGCAGAATTCCCCGCTGAGCTCCTTACAATCCTTCTCAATCTCCTCTTTCATTTCATCGGTCAGAGTAACACCTTCACTGTTGTAGGAGAGCCACTCATCAAGTTCCTTCTCCCTCTGCACTCCCCAGATAGGAAGAACGTTGTCAAACTGGGCCATGAAGCCGTAGCAGAGTCTGCTGTTTGTCAAAAGTCCTCCGCTGAGGCCCTTCATTGCGATGAACCCGATATCTTTTTCCCTGCACTTTTTGACGAGTTCCTTCTCTTTTTCTCCGGAAATGTAGGAGAAAGGAAACTGCAGTGTCTCGTAGAGTCCGCTTTCTATTGCCTCAGTAGCAACATCAAGGCGGTGATTGGTAATGCCGATGTGTCTTATCTTTCCTTCCTTCTTCGCCTGAAGTAGGAATGAATAGATGTCATCGCTTTCCTTCGGGCAGAATGACGGGTTATGGAATTGATATATGTCTATATAGTCGGTCTTGAGAGTCCTGAGGGATGTCTCAAGGTCCTCTTTTACTTTATCAAGCGTAGTCGATGCAGTCTTTGTTGCCACATAAACCTTGTCTCTGATTCCTTCAAGAGCAATTGAAAGCTTATGCTCACTGTCGGAATAAGCTCTTGCCGTGTCGAAGAATGTGATTCCTCCGTCAAATGCCTTTCTTACAAGATATACCGCATCTTCTGTTCTGAGGCGCTGGATGGGAAGAGCACCGAAGCCGTTCTTACATACCGTGATTCCTGTTTTACCGAGTGTAACTTTGTCCATGGGTAAATCATATTCCCTTATTGAGATATTTTCTATAAAATTCCTAATATATGTCTAATTCAATAAGGAAATATATAGGAACAAAAGCATTCTATGCTTCAACGCTGGCTATCGCACTCCCGATAATGATACAGAACGGTTTTACAAACTTCGTCTCACTCCTCGACAACATAATGGTCGGAAGAATCGGGACGGAAGAGATGAGCGGCGTCAGCATCGCAAACCAACTCATGTTCGTCTTCAACCTTGTCATATTCGGGGTTGTCTCGGGTGGTGGAATCTACGGAGCACAGTACTTCGGGAAAAAGGACAGAGAAGGTATAAAGATAACAATACGCTTCAAGCTCATCATAGGGTTTGCAGCAACTGTACTTGCATCCCTTGTTCTTATCTTTTTCGGGAGAGACCTTGTCTCTTTATTTCTCAAGGGTAATGAAGACGGCGGCGACAAACTCCTCACCCTCGAGTCGGGATACAACTACACCCTCACAATGATTCCCGGTCTAATTGCCTTCGCACTCAGTCAGGTCTATGCCTCAACGCTGAGAGAAAGTGGAGAGACGGTACTTCCGATGAGGGCGGGATTATGTGCTATTGCAGTCAATCTCTTCTTCAATTACCTCCTCATTTACGGTAAGTTCGGCTTCCCTAAGCTCGGAGTAGTCGGAGCAGCAATCGCTACCGTTCTCAGCAGATATGTTGAGGCCTTCATCATCGTTTTCGTGTCACACAGGAAGAAGGACAAGTACCCGTTCTTCACGGGGCTATATCAGAAAATCATAATCCCGAAGAAAAACTTCAAGGCAATCTTATTTGCAGCCTTCCCGCTTATTATCAACGAGACAATGTGGTCAATCGGAATGACATTCCTTTCGCAGTCCTACTCGATGCGAGGCCTCAATGCAATTGCGGGGTATAATATCTCAAGCGTACTCCTCAACATCTTCAACGTCACATTCATGGCAGTCGGGTCGGCTATATCAATTATCATCGGGCAGCTCCTTGGAGCAGGTAAGATTGAGGAGGCAGTTGACAATGACCGTAAGCTCATTGTCTTCTCCGTAATGGTAGGAACAATTGCAGCTCTCGTAATGTCAAGCCTCTCAACGTTTTTCCCCCTACTCTACAACACCAACGCAAATGCGCGTCAGATTGCAACTGAGCTCATCCTTGCAGAAGCTGTGTGTATGCCGCTCTTCGCTCTCAAGAATGCAACCTACTTCACGCTGCGCTCCGGAGGACGGGTATGGATTACCCTACTCTTCGACTCGGCCTTCCTCTGGACTTTCGGAATACCCGTTGCGTACTTTGTATCTAGGTACACAACCCTCTCCGTCACATGGATATACCTCGCAGTACAGGCAACAGATATAATCAAGTGCGTTATCGGAATAATCCTTGTCAGAAAACGTATCTGGGTAAACAACATCGTTTAAAGACAAGAGAAGATATACTTCCCGGCATAACAAGATAAAGCACCCCGTTCCCGAGGTGCTTTATCTTATCCAACACTAAAGTTAAAGAGAGATTATATTGTTGATGATGTCACAATCGAGTTCAATGCCACTGCATGTTGCACTTGTAAACACACCTTTTGTTTTATCAGTATATTTCTTGATTGTTGCGACAATCGGTTCTAATGTGTCTACACCGCGTGATAATTCATCTGCAGTCAAGACTATTGTCGAATATCCTTCTTCCGTATTCTCTTCTGTCTTAATTGAAATTACCCCTCCCAATTTTATCCAATATGTTATCTTTTCATTACCATTTTTCAGGAAGGAAATATTTACATCCTTAGCAGTAAAAACTATTTTCCCGTCTTTTTCTTCAATGATGATAGTTCCTGATGCACTCTTTGTTGTATATTCAGAAGCACTATTGTTACTGTCACTGTACCAGATACTATACATTTTCGAAATTGCATCATTGGCTTTCCCTTTTGCCTCAGAATCTTCGGAATCGGTACTATTCCATTTGGAGAGGTCATAAGTTCCAACATAGTCTTTGTCCAGGACACTACCAAAATTCTTCGCAAAACTAAAAGTGACTTTAAAATCTAATGTTGCCTTTTCCTTTGCAGCAGCCTTTGCTTCAGCTTCTGCCACAGCATCATCAATCTTCTTCTGTGTATCACAGCTTGTGAATGACACAAGAAGGAGAACAGCTAATAGTGCGATTAAAACTTTCTTCATAATTTTCCCCTTCGATGTTTGTACATCTTACTTTAATACTTTGATTTTACCCCCCCCCGGTATATCGTCAAGCGCAATCGGAATATGTTTATAACTATTTATTTTAAAAAGTTTTAATG
>CAVIUT010000140.1:0-3614 GCA_963646155.1 Eggerthellaceae bacterium
AGAGGTAAGCCGCCATTTCTTTTCGATTTTCTTCATTCTTGATGTACTTATCCTCTATGCTGTTTATATATGCTATCGCACCATCTACGTCGCCGACCCATAGATAGTGGAGCATATCTCTTGTTATTGCCAAGATAAATGTCCACATAAAACTACAAGAGGCCCTTATCTCTCAGTATTTCCAGAAGAAGTTTCTCATCGCCCTTTATGGAGACAAGAGGAGAAAAATCTATCTCCTTGAAGGTTTTTCTGTCACTTCTTTGAAAACATGGAGATGGGCACTTCGGACACGCCCCCTTCGAGCAATAGCGCACCCGTCCGTCCTTCTTTGTGCTCTTCTTATAAAGCTTTTCCCCGTTCGGACAGTAGACACCACTGCGGTCAGAAGTCACAACGAAAAATCCTCTTTGGGCTGTTTCAAGTCTCTCACCATCCCCAAATTCATTGATGAGCCTGTCTATTTCTTTCTTATTCACGGTCTTTACGGTTTCAGTATTGACCATGCCGCTTACTTCAATCAAGCCGAAAGAGACTGTTTTTCCGCATTTTGGTAGGAGTTTTCACTTCTCTACTACGCCAGAGGGAGAAACGAACGTAAAAGGACAGAGAATGTATCCCTGCTGAATCTAATCTCAGCTCTTTTTTCCCATTGACTGTACCAGCTTTATCAACTCAAGGTCTTCTTTTGTAACCTTGAAGTTTGATGATATCTTTCCACCGTTATCGGCCTTATCTATTGCACACGATATCACATCACCCTCTTCAATCGGATGAGAAGAGATATAATTGATAAACTGTGTAAACTGCACATGGCGGGAGGAGAAATCGCCCCACACTTTCTGTTTTTTCAGTAAATCAAATGGATTCATTACCACCTCGTGAATAAGAGGGAAAGCAGCTGCCTTCCCTCCTTTGTTCTTCTTTTTTTATTTATTTAATCTTGTTTCCTGTAAGTTCCTGTCTGAAGGATGTAGCATTGCCGTCACCCTCCTCAGGCTTATAGAGCATAGGAACAGCTGCATAGAGAGCAGCACAAACAACAAGGTCATGTTTCCATGTGATTTCGTTTGGAGCATGAGCCTGGCTTTCTGCGCCCGGGCCGAATCCTACGCAGGGAATACCGTATCTACCCTGGATGGATACGCCGTTAGTGGAGAATGTCCACTTGTCACAGAGAGGTCTGCCGACTCTTGTCGCCTTAGCCTTCTCGTCAGCCCACACTCTCTCGTCGCCCCATAGAGCCTTGTGAGCCTCGACGAGTGCCTTTACGTGAGGAGCGCTTTCCTTGTTGATCCAGGTCGGGAAGAAGCACTCTGTTTCATAAACGTGTCCTGTCCATGCCGGGCGGTCATACATATACATACTGACCTTTACATCCTTTGCATATTTCCTGCATGCCGGAAGATCTTCAATTTCCTTGAGACATGACTTATATGTCTCCCCGGCTGTCATTCTTCTGTCGATTGAAATCGAGCAGCTGTCGGCAACTGCACAGCGCGAAGGAGATGTGTAGAAAATCTGGCTTGTTGTACATGTTCCGCGCCCGAGGAAGCGTGCGTCTTCATAGTGCTCCGGGTTCCACTTCGGGTCGAGCATCTTCTCAAGTCCCGCAATGTTCGGATCGTCCTTCTTGTTCTCGTTGAGATCTCTGACGTTTAAAATGACTTCAGCCATCTTGTGAATAGCGTTGTCGCCTCTCTCAGGAGCTGAGCCGTGGCATGATATACCGCGCATATCGACTCTGATTTCCATTCTTCCACGGTGGCCGCGGTAGATTCCGCCGTCTGTCGGCTCTGTGGAGATAACGAATGCTATCTTCTCTGCTGCATCTTCCGGTCCGTCGAAATACTCGTTTACGATACTCTGCCAGCACATACCGTCACAGTCTTCTTCCTGCACCGATCCGACGACCATGATTTTATATCCCTCGGGGATAAGTCCCAGTTCCTTCATGATCTTTGTGCCGTACACAGCAGATGCCATGCCGCCTTCCTGGTCAGAGCCTCCGCGTCCGTAGATCTGCGTCTCGTTCTCCCAGCCCTTATACGGGTCGTCTGTCCAGTTCTTGATATTTCCGATACCTACAGTGTCGATGTGGCTGTCGATTGCGATAATCTTGTCTCCACTTCCCATCCATCCGATGACGTTACCAAGCTTATCGATTTCAACCTTATCGTATCCGAGCTTCTCCATCTCTTCTTTAATGCGGTAAACAACACCTTTCTCTTCCGAGCTCTCAGACGGGATAGCAATCATATCTCTGAGGAACTTTGTCATTGCCGGGCCGTAAGCTTCAGCCTTCTGTTTAATTACATCGTAATCCATAAAGGAACCTCCGTTATTATCATTTGTTTTTCAGTTATGGTAAGTGTAAGCCCTAATAATTCGTTTGTAAACAAAATTTGTTGCAGTTTGTTGCAAAAGAAAGAAGAATCCCCGGCGTTAGTTAAGCACCGGGAGAAAAATTCGACTTAAGCACTCTCAGTTTTCTTGGAATACCCAGTTGGGAAAGATTTTCTGCATCCTTTCATCAGGGTAGTGCTCGTCAATGTATCTATTAATTGCATTCTCGGCACTCTTACCTTCGCTGCGGAGTGTCCACCTCGCCATGACAAATCCCGATGCAATTATATTGAAGATAAAGAAAGCGAGTAAAACCCATGTAAGGACCTTTCCGATTTTATCGGGTATCTTGAGAATGATTACAGATAGCAGAGGATAAAGTCTTTTTATCCACAGCACACCCAGCACTCCCCACATCAGGGAATAGTAGAGGCATATACGGCCGTTGATGTTGAACGGGAGGTGGCTGTAGTCCCATGCCCTTACGCCGAGAGTCACTTCCTGCCCCCATGAACATATATATTCAAGAATCGACCCCACGACGAATCCCCCTAAAAACGAGACCCAGTCGCTGTGGTTACGGAAGCGGTATAAAAAATAGGAAAGCGCAACAGCACCCAAGCCGTAAAGAATGTTGAAAGGCCCGTATATAAGGCCCTGTCTGCTCTCTATGTGGCCCTTCTGAAGATAGCACCATAACATCTCCAAAATTACGCCTGCAAATGAGCCTATGTAGAAAATCCATAGGATTTTGTAGCAGTTGACGCCTTTCGAGAAATGATTCTTACTCTTCTCCTCTTCGTCAATCTTTGCGTTCGATAGTCCGAAGTTTGTGTGCATCTTTATATCGTGCCACCTTCCCGAAAGCTCATCCGACACTTCGAAAAGGGCTTCATAGCTCTTTACGATATTCCTCTTCGTGCGCCTGAAGCTCTCCCTTGTCGCATCGACCGCCGGTGCGATGTCCTGGTCCTTCTTACCCTCAAGAAGAGAAGGGAAAAAGCCCTTCTCCATTTCCTTTACAGTCGAATGGACAGTTTCTAAAAGCTCTTCGCTCTTCTCCTCTGCTCTGCTCTTTATAATAAGCTTAGTCTCTTCAGTTTTTTTCTTCATTCCCACTCCAAAAAATGTATTTACTAAAATTATTGATTAATACAACTTTGTTTCTTGTGATACAAGAGGATTGGCTTTGCTCTCATCTACTTACCGCACTTCTATAAATCCTCATCTTCCTTCAGAATTACACACAGCAGTAGTCTACCCTTTTCCAC
>CAVIUT010000141.1:0-3610 GCA_963646155.1 Eggerthellaceae bacterium
CAACACCTATCGGTACCTGTGTATTCTCCAGTAACATACAACGAGTATTCGTTGCCCACGAGGATTCGTTGCTTACAAAGACTTGTTTTACAACTCCTCCCCGCTGAGGCTAATCTGTAGATTTGGCGAAAGACCCGACGGGAAGTAACACATAACAGATATTTCAATAACGTAAACGAGCTCGAGGAAAAACTTGATAACTATTTTAATGATTTTAAAGAACCATGAGGAGTTGAAGAGTCTCTGTAGTTTTAAGCACAGGAATTAATGACGTTTACTATAGTTCTTATCAAAGTCCGTACTTCTTTATGATGTATTTGAAATAATTCTCTATCTCATACTTGGCATCATTCGGAACACGAGAGTACTTGATAACCTCCGGAATATCGATACTTGCCGTGTTTTTGCTTTTCGCAGTTAGACGAAATGTCACCCGGCATTTCTCGTCAATGTGGAGAGCTTTTATTTCATAGCCGTTATCGAGCCAGCACTGGCTGATGTTCCCCTGCCCCGTGCGGTACCAGAACTCACGTCTTTGTGCCGTCAGTCCCAGACTCTCGCCCATTATGTCCTCTATTTCCTTGAATGAGAGCGTAACAGAATTCTTCTCACACGTTCTGAAATATTCCGAAAGCCGCATATACTTCTGTCCTACCGGCTTCTTGTTCGCGTCCAGGAGCTCAAGAAGTTCCATTATCTCGTCCAGCGATGACGGCGGAAGCTCGGTCTCGATATAGTCTATAGAAGAGTTCAGACAGCGTTTATGTACATATGCCATACGTTTTATAAAACTTGCCTTATCATGATCAGTCTCTATCACAGTCCTCTCTTCATCCTGTAAAATTCTATTCCCGCAATAGTAACAGCGTCCATTCTGTCTCTCCCATAGAGAACGGTATGTCCCGCTAACATTCTCCTTGGCCCTTTCCTCTGTCCTTATCTCCAGATATTCAAGGTCTATATAAGGATTGAATTTTGTCTTAACGGGACTGTAGGAGATGAGAATGGTATCCTCAAGGGCTTTCACCATTACTTCCTTCTTGTTAGGAACAGCATATCTATGTCGCCCCTTCGAATCAACGTACCAGTATTTCTCGAGGACCCTTTCTCTCGTCCACTTCGGGTGCTTCGACTCTGAAAGCGCGAGCAATAGTCCCCTGATGTATGCATCCATAATCTTGAACTCCCTGTCCGCCTCGCCTGTTTTATGGTATGTAACCCAGCCGTCTATCTTGCGGTTGAGTTTTTCGATGAGTGACTGCTGAGAGCCTGTGTAGTTCACTATAGTCTCCTCAAGCGTTGCCATGAAACGCTCGACAGCATCTTTACTGGGCTTCGAGAATACAAGACCGCCACGTTTGAAGTAAGTACGTGACATAAAATCGAAGGTATCATTTACATTGACGATACGGCACTTCTCGCTTGAAAGCTCCAGGCCGCGGGGAGAGAGAAACTCTTTGACATAACCCATTATTCTCTCTGCCGTTTCCTTTGTACGAGCTGTGAAGAGTATATCATCGGCGTACCTCACCATATTACCGTCAGGGTAGTCTATTTCTTCTCCATCTGGAAAAAGACGGCTGTAGACATAATCCTGCATGCCGTCGAGTGTCATGTTCGCTATTATCGGAGAGATAGTGCACCCGATTCCGACACCTTCGTCTGTCGGGAACATCTCTCCGGCAAAGACATAACCCGCCTCCAGAAACTGTTTCAAAACATATTCCGACATCGGGATATTCTTCATAATCCAGTCGTGGCTTATATTCTCATAGCATTTTTTTATGTCACCGATAAAAATCCACTCCGGCGCATTCTCTCCGCTGAGGCCGTTCTTTATGTACTCATTCATATCGAATGCTGAGCGCCCCTTACGGTACGCAAATGATTTTCTATCACCCCATGACTCCGCTATTGGGTCAAGAGCATAGGCATATAAGGTCTGCATTGCCTTGTCATAGTACGTCTCTATGTGGATTCTGCGCTGTTTTCCTTTTTTCGATTTGACGAGAAGAAGCCTTGACGGCATTGCCTCATAACCCTTACTTGTCAGCGAAAGTGCCGCAGACATCTTTTCATGCGCTGTCTTCCACTTTATACAGTCCACTCCCGCTCCGGGATTGCTTCTGGAGGCATGCCTCACGGCAAGGAGCTTGGCATCTATTGAACACACTATCCTCTTCTGCCACTTTTCGATGAGATCAGAGCACCTGGAGTATGCAGACTTCGCCAGAGCCATCTGCATATCCTCAAGGTGCTTTTCTGCTCTTTCCCAGTCGATGCTCTCCCAAAGCGAAGTCATATCGGTACGTTTGACGTAGTCCATCGGGACTGAGTTCTCCTCATACCTCAAAAGATCATCGTATGTGTATGAAAGCTGGAAGAATCCGAGCTTATCATTCGTCTGTGGCCTCTTGATCTCAGTATCGAGTTTAAGGGCTATCGGACAGTGGTCGGAACCGTAGACTTCGCTAAGCATTGTCGACTCTCTGACCATACTCTTCAATTTCCCGCTGACAAGAAAATAATCAAGTCTCCATCCTCGGTTCTCCCTGCGTTTGAAACGTCTGTTCGACCACCAAGTGTACTTTCCTTTCTCATCTGGATGCTTCAAGCGGTATGTATCCACAAAACCCGCTTTTATTATCTCCTCGAGGCTCTCACGTTCTGTTGAGACAAAGCCCTCTTTATTCTTCTCGACCCACTTGTTCTCCTCATATATATCATCGTCAGATATGGAAACGTTGAAGTCCCCACAGACGATTGTCGGTTTCTGATACCTCAGGTGCATAAGATGCTGGAGAAATATGAAGTCCCACGTAGAGCGGTAATCATAACGTTTATCTGAACGCTGAGAGTTCGGCACATAACAGTTCACGAGAAAGAAATCTTCATACTCCAGTGTGATTATCCTTCCTTCGGTGTCGAAGTCAGCAATGCCCATCGAGTAGTTTACACTGAGGGGCTTCATCCTCGTCAGGCATAGAGTTCCGGAGTAACCCCTCCGCTTTGTGCAGAATGACCAGTACGCATGATAGCCTTGTTTTTCAACCATTGGAACAGCTTCATCTGTCTTTGTTTCCTGGAAGCAGTATATGTCCGCATTGTACCTTTCCAATAAGGTTGAAAGCCCATGATTCCACGATGCTCTGATGCCGTTTACGTTCCATGATATAATTTCCATTGTCTTCCCCCGGATTTATTATACCAAATGACACTGAAACGTCGCCATAAAATAAATGCACGAAGAAAGATTCAACAGAGTACAGTTTACGTTGGCAGTTTTACCGTTATCGATAGATTCAACCGAGTCAATCACAGGGATATATCTAGCCGCGTTCAAATCCTCTCTGCTATCACCGCTGCGTTACCGGCTCCGTCCTTCTTTTCTGCTTTGTAGAAACAATGAACTACCACTCCCATGCGGTAACAAGTTATCCTACGAAAATGGTATCTAAACAGTCGTGACAGTTACCTGTTTCCAACCCTATCGGGCCGCCCGTACCGTTATGGCCTGCTCACGCGACCACTACTCCCTCATCGGGTATACTTTTGCTTTTATATCGCTGAACCGTAGCGTCCGGGGTTTCTCGAGGTACCCGAAATCCTC
>CAVIUT010000142.1:0-3549 GCA_963646155.1 Eggerthellaceae bacterium
GCATTCAAGACAACAACAGCAATATCTTTCGGAGTTACAGAAGATGGTAATTCCATTGATGTAACCGTATGCCCTTTGATTGCTATTGTTATATCCATCTCCTCTTTCGTGTTTCCGCCATGGTTATAGCCGATTCCACCATGGTCTGTCGCAACAATCAGAAGAGTACGATTATAGTCAATCACTGTGTCAATCTTTCTGATAAAGTTCAGATTCTCCCTGACTTCCTCCAGATACTCCTCGCTTCCATACCCTGAAGAATGACCTTTCTCATCTGCATTCTCAAGATGCACAAAAAGGAATTTCGGCGTCTCAGACTTAAGACATTCAAGTGCCATTTCCTCAATCTCCGTAGTTGAATACACTGTTGAACAGAAGCGTTTGTCTGATGATTTGACGACTCCCGCCTCAGGTTCAATCAAACCATAGTTGATTGAATTCCACTCTGTAAAGGAAAAAAGCGAAGACGAAGGATAAATCTCCCTGATTATCCTAAATACACTCGGGTACTCACCGTACGGGAAACGTTCACAGGAAATACTGCCGTTAGTACATTTATGGACTGCCGGACTTACTCCATGAAGATATGATCCCCAGTTCTCTGCACTGACAGACGGAGTCTCGCTTGTTGCATGATATGTAAATGCAGAATTCTCACCAAAGACCTGCTCAAACTCATCACTGTAGTTCTCAAAGTAGCTTCCGCATCCGTCAACACCAATGAAGACAACACTGTCATAGCTAACTTTCCCTTCACTCTTTCTGACAGAATAAGGAGCACACGACACAACGAGGATAATCATCAGAAACAGCAATAGCAACCTTCTCATCCATCCTCCTCAAAAACGGTATACATAACCGAAACGCAAATTAAGCACAAGGAAGGCAAGTGCGAACTTGTCCGCCGTTATATCTACCCATCCGCCTTCTTCGACTTCCTTAATTGCCTTTGGTACGAAAGCCCAGAAATCAAAAGGAGCATAGTTGTAATTACCGCTTTCCCCTCCATAGTTAAAATAGCCCAGGAGAGGAAAGCCGGCCTGAAGGTATATGTTACTCCTTTCACCTGTCTTTAAGCCGAGTTTTGTATCCAGGCTGAAGAGCACCATATCGCCTTTCGTGAAGTGGTTTATAACCCCTTTCCTGCTTGAAACATGATATGCACTAACACTCCCTCCCACAGAAAGATAAAAGGCGTTACTATCAAGAATCCTGTAATAAGCATCAAGGGAGAGCCCGTGAATTAAATTATTCCCGTATGTGAACCTGTCCCACCCGGAGAGGTGACTATCCGTCACCATATCCATAAAAGAATACGTGAGCCCCCCACCCAGTCCCATTGTCGTACTTACCCTAAAACCAGAATCAAATCTTCCGGCAGAGTATTCCAGGCCTATGTCAGAAGGGATTCCCAGTCCCGCAGCGAGAGAAAGGGGAAATGCATACAGAAAACCCAGTAAACATAACAGCACCAAAGGTATGACAACCAACTTTTTCACTTCTTTATCATTAATCCTTTCTTAAGCTTTTACAAGCACCATCACCCGATAATGCTCAGCACCGCATCAAGAAAAAAAGATATTGTCTACAAAAACAGATTTATATGATATAACTTCCATAGCTAAACAATATAAAAAAGGAAACCAGATGAAACGAACTCTTTGTATTCTACTTTCCCTGTTTCTCTCCCTTGCACTTTTTGCAGGGACAAACAGCCAGAAAATTTACAGCGTAGACAGCTCTGTCTACCGCGATATCTCAACAATATACCTTGTAACCGGGCACGCCATGCCATCCACAACAGGCCCCTGGAGCGGAAGTGAACTCGAGATGATGATTTCTGCTATCAATAAGGACAGTGTCCCTGCTAGCTATAAAGCCACCTATGAGAAAATCCTGTCTGAACTAGGAGACAGTGCAGATTTTAACTTTGATGGTGCAGCCATGAATCTCGACGGGTACCTTAATCTTGATCTCTATGCGCACACATACAATTCAGATTCCATCACACGCAAGGACATCAACGGAATTGAAGAGACAGCATTTGCAGGGCGCAGATATTGGTTTGGTAAAGACCTAACTAAGGACACACATTTCTTTGAGGTCGACTGGGAGACATATCTTGGGGACAATTTCTACACCTTTTTCAATGCCTATCTTGCGAACTCTGTCAGAGGGAAGAAGGAAATAGGATCTACAAGACTCAATTCGAATATACCGACCCTCCAGAATCTCTTTGACTTTGATCTCGGGATGCTCGATATAAACTTTCCATCCCGTGCTTTCCTCTCTCTTGGAGGAAACAGATGGTCGCTCCAGATTGGGCGAGACAGACTCAATTGGGGAAGCGGAACAACAGGTAATCTTGTTCTTTCGGACAACTTCCCATATCACGATATGATACGCTTCACAGCTTATGCCCCACGTTTCAAGTACACGTACCTTATCTCATTCTTCCCACATAAGATGAATTATTATGATACCGGTAGAGGCAGCGAGGGCTATAATGCGACCAATTACAACAACAGTACAATTAAAATGCAGGGCATTTCCTTTTATGCAGCTCACCGCTTCGAAGGGCGTCTCTTCAATGACAAACTCTCATTGGCAGTAACGGAAGCACTTGTCTATGAATCGAGAACCAGCAGTATACAGTTTGCAGCTCTCTCTCCAATATACTTCATGCATAATGCATACATGCCGAGTAACACCAACTCGACACTCGCTCTTGAACTCAACTGGACACCAATTCCCGGCCTTGCAATTTATGCCCAGATGCTCCTGGACAATTTTGCTATGCCGGGATTTGAATCCGGCCCAGGACCTGACAAGGATGAAGATACCACACCAGATGCCAAAGCCTATCTTGTCGGGGCAAAATACATCACACAGCTTGCAAAAGGTACCTTTACAGTCAACCCTGAAGTCGTATACGTCACACCATATACATACCTCAGGGACGGCAACGACGGCTACGGCCTGGATTACATAGCTGCGGTGAAGTACAGGCTCTATTCCTATGAATCCTACGCCAAAGACACCGACATTCTCTACGATGAGTATGTTATCGGTTATACATACGGTCCGGATTCTTTTGTTACCAACATCAGTGCCGAATGGACTAAAGACAGACTCACTCTCGGAGGAAAGGCCTTCTTCATGATGCACGGCACCCATGACTTCTGGACAGTATGGACAAAGGTTCCTGCACACACCACAGAGGAAGACTACAAGAAGCAACACTCAGGAATCACATCAGACCATTCCAACACCGGTAACTACCGCTACGGAAAGGAAGTAGATAAGCGTGACTCAGTCTGGTACACCTTCGATATCGGAATCAACGCAGAATATGAACTTCTCGATAATCTCACCCTCAATGCAACACTGGACTTCATCTTGATGAACAACATATACAATATAAGCACAAACGATGCTCATGACTTCCAGCTTATGCTCGGTGTAAGTTACAGGCCATTCTGAAAAGGTGTGTTCAACATATATGTCTCCCGCTTTCCGGCAGGAGACATTTTCTTTTCATGCTGAAAA
>CAVIUT010000143.1:0-3190 GCA_963646155.1 Eggerthellaceae bacterium
CTTTTATATGAGAGACGGCTATTTCCTTTCGATTAAACTTCACTAAAGAGGATTAAAAGGACTAAACTGAAAAGAGGAGAAATAAAAGTGCAGGGATTCATCGCATATTTAGATTCAGATATTCTTTCTATTGTAAGTTTAATCCTCACGACAGTCGGCTTTTGGTTTATCTTCAAAAAGTTGAAGATTGACTCAAGATGGGCCCTTGTGCCGTTTTACCGCTACTACAAACTGGCGGTGAGTGTACACAGGGAGGACCAGGGTAGAGGTATTTTCATATCAAAGGTACTTTTTTTCATAGTACAGTACTCGTATGTGGTGATGCGTATCATCCAGCATAAGAGTGAAGAGGCACTTGATGTATACGGTATTGTATATGTTGCTTTGATTCTAACTTTCGGAGTTTCCCAGCTTGTTTACTCCATCAGGGTTTATACTGGAGCCTGCGTAAAATTCGGCTGCCGTAAACTCTGGACGCTCTTATGGATTATTATAGAGCCTCTTCCTGCCTTGCTCTGGGGGTTACTCCCGGCTTTCCAGCCTGTTGAAGATGTGGACGATGCCCTGGAGGGACTCGACGGCATATCTTCAATTCCACTCAAGGGAGCCGAGGGTGTACTTGCTGTCCAGATACGTTCACGCACTGTCAAGGATTTCTTCAAGAAAAAGACACTCCTGAAGGATATAAACCTTTCTATTAAGCCGGGAACGATGGTTCTCCTTCTCGGGGGCTCTGGTGCGGGAAAGACAACCTTTGTCAACGCAATAACAGGATACGAGAAGGCCGATGCAGCGGTTACACTCGGAAAGAAGAATATCTACCGTGATTTCAGTTCGATGATGTACGACATAGGTTTTGTCCCCCAGATGGACTTAATCCGTTATAATGACACAGTCATAAAAACAATCGAGGATGCAGCACTATTGAAGCTTCCGAAGAGCGTGAACAAGGAGGAGAGGAAGAAGAAAATCGATGATACACTCGAAATCTTCGGTCTCAAAGCTGTTCAGAACAACCTTGTGTCTAAACTCTCGGGAGGACAGAAGAAGAGGACGAGCATAGCAACCGAGTTTGTTGCCGACCCCTCGCTCTTCATCCTTGACGAGCCCGATTCGGGACTCGACGGCGTTCTTGCCCGCGATCTTATGGAGAGACTCAGGGCGATATCACGAAAGGGAAAGATTGTCATTGTCATAACCCACTCTCCCGACAGAGTCATCGACCTCTTTGACCAGGTAATCATCCTGGGAAAGGATGAGAACAAGTCCGGCCGTCTTGTCTTCACCGGAAGTGTGGAAGATGCCCGTTCGTTCTTCAAGCGTGAAACAATGGAGGACATCATAAAGATGATCAACCGGCGTGATGAGGGAGGAGAAGGAAGGACCGACGAACTCATCGTGAAGTTCGAGAACGAGAGGAGAGTGCATAATGCTTAAGGATAAACATAGAAAAACTTTCGGACAGGTTCCTATATACCTCGGAAAATTCTTCAGGATGTTCGTCTTCCAGGATGACTGGAAGATGCTCCCGATGGCTGCGCTTATTGCGGCTCTCGTTTCGTTCGTAATAAAGGGGACGATGCTCCAGACTATGGAGGGGACGATGAAGGGTGCACTTGCGCTTTCCTGCATATGTATCTGGAACGGTTTCTTCAACTCCATACAGGTAGTATGCAGGGAGAGGGAGGTCGTCAAGAGAGAGCACCGCTCTGGAATGAGAATAGGCTCATACATCCTTTCCCATATGATTTATCAGGCAGCGTTGTGTATGGCGGAAGCTATGATATCTGTAACGGTGTGCAGGGTTTCGGGAATCAGATTCCCCATGGGCGGAGTTGTGACACCTCTTTTCGTCATCGATTTAACCATCACATTTTTCCTTATTACATATGCTTCCGACATAATGTCTCTCTGGATAAGTACAGTTGCGCGCAATACTACTGCAGCCATGACCGTCATGCCGTTTGTACTCATTTTCGAGCTTTTATTCTCCGGCGCAGTCTTTACCCTCGAAGGCATAAGCGAAACGCTGTCATATATTACTTTTGCCCGCTGGGGTATGAATGCAATATGTGCAATATGCGGCTACAATTCGCTTAAGATGGTAAGCGTATGGAATATGCTCGTGAAGTTCCAGAATACCGAGTATGAAGGTATGACGCCACTCAAGAGTGTTGTTGAAGAGATACAGGCAAATCCCGGTGGAGTTGAAAGCTTCCAGCAGAAGATGGGAGAGCTGAGTCCCAATCCCGATTATGCCTCCACACCAGATAACGTAGTAACTTCCTGGATTGCCCTTATTGTTTTCATTGTGGCCTTTGCTCTTCTTGCGTCACTCTTTCTCAAACGCATAGACAAAGATAAGAGATAGCTATTCAACTTTTGAAAGCTGTCCTTTTCCCAGAAGAGATGTCCTATTAGAGTAGTTGTAGGCATCTCTTTTCTTTCCGCTGAATGTAGTGGCAAGCCTTATATATCCCCTGCCATTTGTAGAACCCATTATGCCGTTCTTTCCTGCAATGTAGCCGTAGATGTCGATGTTCTTCGTCTCACTGCTGTTCTCAGAGTAGCTTTTGTTCTGGTTGAAGCCGATGATGTTTGCAATTGCATGAACTCCGATGCGGATTGTAGTTCTACTGTATTTCAGTCCGACTCTGAAGCCGTAATCTATATCGAGGGAGAGCATCGCATAGAAATTGGAGCTGTAGATGGAGCCTTCTTCATTGAAGGAGTTGGTAAATTCCGTTGTGACGGTAAATCCCAGCCCTCCGTAGACGATTGCATTGTCACCCATGGTGCTGCGCCATGCAGGTCCTATCGAAAAGAGGAACTTCCACTGGGAAGTATCTAAATTACTTTCTGCCGACTTCTCTTCTTTATCGACAGTCGGGGAGAGTATGGATGTCTCTCCGCTCTTCTCATCTGTTTCCCCCGTTGTACTTTTCGTTTCTGTGGCCGTTTCCGAAGATGTAGTCGTTTCCGTTGGAGTTGTAGTGCCCGTTGGAGTTGTGGTACCCGTTGGAGTTGTGGTGCCCGTTGGAGTTGTGGTGTCCGTCGGAGTTGTAGTACCCGTCGGAGTTGTAGTACCCGTCGGAGTTGTAGTACCCGTCGGAGTTGTAGTACCCGTCGGAGTTGTAGTACCCGTCGGAGTTGTAGTACCCGTCGGAGTTGTAGTACCCGTCGGAGTTGT
>CAVIUT010000144.1:0-3100 GCA_963646155.1 Eggerthellaceae bacterium
TCAGTATTTAGCTTCCCAGCATTGATAGAAATCTCTGCTTCACTGACTAATGCATCGGAAATAATCTGCTCACCTTCATTATCGATTTTCATGGATATCTGAATTCCCCTTTCATATGTTAATAATTGTCATTATACATATATCGAAATCGCAAGGATGTGGATTTTAGATTTTTCCGATTACATATGAAAAAACTGCACTCCCGAAAGAATGCAGCCCACTTTGTTTTGTGTATCGGATTATCTGAGATCGGGCGTCTTAATCCAGTCCTGATCGTCATAAGCTCTGTTTTCACCGCACATAGCCCAGATGAATGTATAGTTGGATGTACCTGCACCTGAGTGGATTGACCACGATGGGTTGATAACAGCCTCTTCATTGTGCATTACGATATGTCTTGTTTCATTGGGTTCTCCCATGAAGTGGAAGACAACATTGTCTTCTGGAACATCAAAGTAGAAGTAGACTTCCATACGTCTCTCGTGTGTGTGAGCAGGCATTGTGTTCCATACCGAACCCGGCTCGAGGTGGGTCAGGCCCATAGAGAGCTGACATGTGTCGAGTACATCCGGATGGAGGTACTGATTGATTGTTCTTTCGTTACTTGTCTCGAGTGCTCCCAGGTGCTTATGGATAGCCTTCTCGAACGGAACATGAACAGCCTTCTTTGGAGTATGTGCAGGAACTGTGCAGATGTAGAACTTAGCCGGCTCCTTCTCGTCATCAGACTCGAACTCAACCTTCTTTGTCCCCATAGGAAGATAGATGCCGTCCCAGTGGTTCATCTCATATTCAACGCCGTCAGCGATAATCTTTCCCTTGCCGCCGATGTTGATTGAACCGAGTTCTCTTCTCTCGAGGAGGTAATCGACACCGAAGTTCTTCCATGCATCGATGTTCTTCTCGATATTAACTCTTTCCTTAACAGGCATGACACCCATTGTAACGATTCTATCAATGTGAGAGTACACAGCGCTCACATCATCCGCAAGAAATATATCGGTAATCAAGAACTCATCTCTGAGGTCATCTGTCGTCATAAACTTGAAATCTTCTTTTCCTGTTGAATATCTGATATCCATAAAAAGTCTCCTATTAGTTATTATCTATTTTATCATCTTTCAGTTCTTTGACAATATTCAGACATCCCTGAGAAATTTTAAGATATGCCGTTTCGAAGTCTCCGGTATACCAAGGGTCATCAACACCGCCAGAGACAAGAAGGCGTATCTTATCAGAATGGGAGAACCTTCTTACGAGGGCCCGATAGTTGCTTTCATCCAGAGCGTATACAATATCGCTGGAGTCAAAATCGTCATCACTTATATGGTGTGCCCTATGAGGAGCAAAGGCAATCGAGTGCTTTCTCAACACGCTTTTAGCTGGGGGATAGATATCATTGCCCTCCTCCTCGCTGCTGACGCCCCGCGAGGCAACAGAAACTCCCCCAATTCCATACTCCTCGAGCATACTCTTGAAAATATACTCAGCCATAACAGAACGGCATATGTTGCCGTGGCACACAAACATTATCTTCACTTTTACTCCAATTGCTCCAATCTGCCTCAACGGGAAAAGTTATGACAAGTGTAGCAGAAACCCAGACTAATGGAGAAGAAGTCAGAATGAGGTAAGATAGGGCATATAGTGGCAGCAGAAAGTAGTAAAGAAGATGGTTTCTACTACTCAAGTATACAATAACAGCAAACTTAAATCTCCATCAGGCAACAAAGAATGTTACGGCAATAAGCCATTCAAATATCGCCTTCCATAAAGAAAACGTCGTACTTCCATAACCTTTTGTTTCCCCTCATAGAGGACAACATAAAAGACAAGATAATTCCTGACTCTTATCCTGTAGTAGGGACATTCTCTATCTTCTTCAGACTTATATTTTTCAAAGACCTCTGGAGACTCTAACCTCTCAAGAATTGCACTCTCGACATCATCAACAAGATTAAGAGCTGCCTTTGGATTATTTAGTGTTCCTGAAATATAAGATGCTGCAATTGCCAAATCCTCATAGAAAAGAGGGAGATACCTTATCTTATACTTCTTCTCCATTTGCAATCTTCCTAAGTTTTGAAAAAACCTCTTCATGAGAAAGACGCTTAGTGGTGTTCTTTGCAACATAGTCTGCTGCATCCAATGCGTCTTCAATATTGTTGACAAGCCTACTGTAAGAGTCGATGCTCATCACAACCATTTTACCATACCCGTTCTTCGTAAGATAAACAGGATCGCCTCCATTTACTATTTTTTCAATGGCTGTAAAATTGTTACGTAAATCCGATACCGGCATAATTTGAAGCATAGCTTAACTCCTTGGCATAATCTTATCAGAATTAAGCCAGAATTCAATCATTAACAAACAAGAAATATGCCCTTTTAATTGCTCACTTTGACTACTCGTAAGATCTTGTTCCATTACTGCTCGGGATTTCCCACAATCACTCCCGCCACGATATTTTCTGTCGACTATACACAAAAGCTGCAGCTTAGCGAATCATGTAACGGTCAGTTTCCCTGTAGATGTGGAGACCAAAATCAGATGGTCGCCGTTTCCTATTATGAAGACACCCTCACAATAAGAGAGAAGATCCGTGTAGGAAATATCACCATTGTTCGTTTTGTATTTCAAAACTGTGTCCTCCGGTAGCGGAGAGAAGTAAACGTCACCCGTTGAAGTCTTTACTTCTCCGTCAGACGGGGAGGAAAGAGAGAGGGTCACATCTCCGTTTGATGATTTGATATTGAAAGACTCCGTATCGAAAGAATCGACTCTTATGGCCCCGCTTGATGAGGAAAAATCAGCGTAGCCAGCGGAAAGAGACGATATTGTGATATTACCGCTTGGTGATGAGAGTCCAGCAGAAGAAGAGGAGAGAGATGATATTGTAATATCACCGGACACGACCTTTATCTCCGCACGTCCATCGACGGAGAGGGACGAAGATTCGACATTCCCGACCGAGGTATCGATGAACTACCACTCCCATGCGGTGACTTCGTCGTCCTATGGAAATGGTATCTAAACAGTCGTGACAGTTACCTGTTTCCAACCTCTCGGCTGTCCGTACCGTTATGGCCTGCTCACGCG
>CAVIUT010000145.1:0-3082 GCA_963646155.1 Eggerthellaceae bacterium
TTCTCTTTGCGGGAGTCTATTTCCTCTTCATCCTCTTTCTGGATGTAGTTGTCTTCGGTAATTGAGGGAGCCTGGTGCTCCCTTTCTCTATGTCTTTACGTTGCATTTTGTTGCATTTTCAGAAAGACAGAAGATAAAACTTGCATTCCCCCAAATTGTGTTATATGGTTTCTATATATTTAGGTAGGGGAAAGATGAAGAAAAATCAGATTTGTAAACCCAATTGTATACCGGGGGGGGGTATCCCTCTCTAAGTTCAAGTAGTCGTTCAAACAGTAGGAATGAGAGGAGACTCTGCACATTCTCCAAGAGAATTGTGTTCTTAGGACTCCTCATTTTATTTGTCCTTATTCCTGCTTTCGCATCAGAAAAGGCAGAGGGGAATTCCCTCTCACTCCGCCTTAACGCAGCTCCATATTCAGTTGCAGTCTTTGACTTCTATAACGGAAAAGATATAGAAGGAGCCAAGACTGTGACAGCAACAGGTTATGGCTTCTCTGCAGGCTTGGAGGGAGACTGGGAAATCAGCAACAGATTCAGGCTCTATCCAGAGGCAGGGTATGCTCTTACTCTCAAGAAAGAGACAGTAATTCCTGAAGCAAAGGCTGTGCAATATATCAAACTCGGAGCTGGAGCCGATTATATCTTCTCACTGAACGAGAAGATAGAGCTCTATGGCGGACTCTTCGGTGGCGCCATGTTCCACATAAACAACAGTAAGTACAATGTAGCACCTTACTTCGGTTTAAGGCTTGGAGGCGATTATGCTCTGAGTGAGAATATTAAACTTGGTGCATTCACAAGAGTTGCCTTTTCATTCCTCACGACCGGGGAGAGCGGGAACATAAGGGATTCCCTTACCGTTCTTGTTGATCCTCTTTGTGCCGTGCTCACATACACATTCTGATAAGGAGTAGGGAAATGAAGAGATTATCAAACATATTAGTTATAGTTGCACTTGTTGCACTTCTTTTCTCCTGTAACATCTCACCGATGGAGAAGGGAGAACATGTCAATGAATATGTATTCCCGTATCTGGAGTTCACGCTCTCAGAGGACGGGACATATTACTCAGCATCCATCATCAAGGGTGCCTCCCCCGATTCTGTTTATATCCCAACATCGGTCGAGAAAGACGGGAAGGCAATTCCTGTGAAATACTTCACGGGTTACCAGAGTGATGAGGACGCTAAGAACCTCAAGAACCTTGTCATTGAGTCTGCATCAACAGTTCTCAAGATGGCTTCTTCCCAGGTGGGTGCATTGTCGGCTATCAAGTACAATACATTCGATACCGGTGCTATATGGCAGAACCTCCCGGAGCTCGGACATACTTCGACAACTGAGTTCCTCGGTTGGTACACCACCGACTCAGAGACAGTGGTCAAGAACGGGGACCAGATTGAGAGCGGTCATTCTGCAGTCTATGCTAAGCTGAAGTCCATTGAACTTGTCCACCACGAAGGAGTGGAAGCAACTTGTCTCAAGGACGGAAGTATCGAGTATTGGGAATGCGATAGCTGCAAGAAGTGCTTCTCCGATAGCGAAGCAAATACAGTTGTAGACAGCATCGCAATAACTTCCCCCGGAAGTCATTCTGCTGTCTATATAGACGAAGTTAAAGTCTCCTGTACAGAAGACGGAGTCAAGGCTCACTACGAGTGTTCAAGATGCCATACTCTCTTCTCCGATAAGGAAGCCAAGACAGAAGTCAAACTCTCTGACCTCTCAACAACAGCTCTCGGCCATAGTTGGACTATCAAGAGCAGTGCTTCTCTTTTGAGTTGTTCATACAATGAGTGTACTCGTTGTGGAGAGACATCAGAGTCAACAGACCACAGCTGGGACGAAGGAAAAGTTCAGACAGCTGCAACAGCAACCTCAAGTGGAACTACACTTTATACATGTACAAAGTGTAAAACCACCAAAACTGAAGATATAGCTCCGCTCGACACAGCGGATCATCCTCATGTATGGGAAGATGTAGACTTCGAAAGCGAGACAACGAGAGCCGCAATAGAAGAGCATTCAATTCTCCCGACATGTACAGAGCGTGGCTATACAGTACGTAAATGTACAGATTGCGGAGTCACATATCATTATAATTATAAAGATGCCCTCGGACACAGCACCAAGCTCACCGAGGCCAAAGCTCCGTCCTGCACAGAGAGTGGAAACACAAGGTATTACACCTGCACAGTCTGTGAGCATCTCTTCAAAGATACAAACGGAATGAATGCCACCACATCCGACGATGTGAAAAAGGACCGGGCAGCCCTTGGCCATCTCTATGATGAAAATGTCTACGAGAAAGACAGCACTTCCCATTGGAATGTCTGTCTCAGATGTAAGACAGCATCAGAAAAGAAGACTCATTCCTACACAGAGAGATCCACAGCTTCAGGATACCTCAAGTCCAGTGCAACCTGCACCCAGGCTCCCGTCTATTATTACTCCTGCGTTTGCGGAGAGAAGAGCAGTTCAACATTCACCTCAGGTTCAGCTTTGGGGCACCAGATGACTCACCATGCCAAAGTTGATGCTACCTGCGGTACTGCAGGCAATGTTGAGTATTATTCCTGTTCAAGATGTAATAAAAACTTCAGCGACAAAGCAGGAAACACAGAACTTTCTAACGTTGTGATTCCGGCAACTGGTAATCATACATATTCAGAAAGTTGGAGTACAAACGAAACTCATCATTGGAAAGCTTGTACAAATACGCAGTGTTCTTCTGTCTCTGAAAAGGCTGAGCATTCATTTGTTTCTGAGTATCAGAATGGTACACAGGTGTGGAAGTGCGAAACTTGTGCCTACCAGAAGGGAACCGGCTCCAATGACGGATCTGCATTTGATGTAGCAACTACCTTCGGGAATATAAAAGTGGAAAGAATCGGAAGTGGAAACTCCTGGACAATCAAATATACGGGCTCTTATTCCGCTCTTTCCTGGGAATATGAATTGAGCGGAACAAAAACTCCGATTAGTTCCACATCGGAGCAAATTACATTCAGTCCTGAAAATGCATCAAAAGGTAACGTATATAGAGTTACCTGTTATGCAAAAGAAAGTAGCTCTGGGT
>CAVIUT010000146.1:0-3025 GCA_963646155.1 Eggerthellaceae bacterium
CAAGTGTCGAAAAAAGGTCAACTACACTTAATCTTCACCGTGATGGAGCCATATCGTGTTGACGAGAAAAAGTCAACGGACTTAAATTTATGTAAAAAATATAAGGAGCATTTCAAAAATGCAAATCAGAAAAATTACAGTTGTACTTTTACTCCTTCTCGCTCTTGTGATGCCACTCATGGCTCAGGGTGCAAAAGAAAAGATGGAGGAGATGGAAGCTGAAGGGCTTGTTCCATCCACAGAGGCGATTACAGTTCCTTCATTCAGTTCAGTCGACATGGATAGCCTCGAATCACGCTTCAGCTATTCCTACGGTTATATGATTACATCCTCTCTTCTCCAGAGCGGTGTATCAATCAACGGTTCCTACTGGCTCAGGGGAACAATGGACGGCTACAACTATGCTGTTGATTCCTTCCTTGTCAGCACAGACGAGATGGATGCAGATATTAACGATTACATCAGTAATTTCTACAATGCAGGGCTTACAGGAGAAGTCGGCACTCTCTTAAGCGAGGACGAGCTCAAAGCACTCTCCGCCCCCGAGAGCGTTCTCGATAAGTTCTCATACTCCTACTCCCTCATATATATGGTCCAGCTCTATTGGATGAACGGACTCGGTATATCCCTCGAGGAATTCCTGCAGGGCACAGCAGAAGCACTCTATCTTGATGAGCCGATTTACATGACAGAGGATGAGATGGATGCGACAATAAGCGAATATGCAACATCCCTCAACGAGGAATATGAGGCATACCTAGAAGAACTAGCGGCAACAAACCTTGAAGAAGCCGAAACATTCCTCTCGGAAAACGAAAACAACGAAGGAATAATCAAGCTTGAGTCGGGTAACCTCTTGGAGATTGTAAGCGAAGACGAGGAATTGGGCGCAACACCTGCCGCGGAAGACTCCATCATCGTCGACTACGACCTCTTCCTTCTTGACGGCACACAGGTTGACAGCGCCACGGACATTACGTTCTCGCTGTCGTCCCTCATTCCCGGCTTTGTAGAGGCCGTGGAGAATATGAAAGTCGGTCAGGAGTGCTATGTATACATCCACCCCGACTACGGCTACGGTGAAAGCGGAACAAGTTCAATCGAGCCCAACTCCCTTCTCATCTTCCGTATCTACCTCAAGGGAATCGTCGAAAAAGAAGCTGAAGTATAAAAGCGGAATATACATATTAAGAGGCACGGCACTTTGCTCTGCCTCTTTTTTCGTTATTAACAAACTTCTTCAAATGAAATAATATATCCCCAGGAGATGAAAATTATGGCTAAAGGTAAAAAATCAAGTTTCTTTTCTGAATTCAAGACATTCATAATGCGCGGCAACGTTCTCGATATGGCTGTAGGTATCGTAATCGGCGGTGCATTCACGGCAATCGTAACATCCGTCGTCCAGGATATAATCAACCCTATTATCGGATTACTCATCGGCAGAATCGACTTTGCGGATCTCAAGATTGTACTCGTCCACGCAACAGAAAGCACAGGCGAAGTTGCAATACGCTACGGCGTTCTCATTCAGACAATCGTACAGTTCTTATTAACAGCCCTCGTACTCTTCCTGATAATTAGAGGTGTAAACACCATGAAAGAGAACCTGAATAAGGAAGAAAAGCTCAAGGCCGAGAAGGAAAAAGAGGAAGCAAAGAAGATAGAGGAAGAAAAAGCAAGAATTGAAAAGGCAAAACTCGACGAAGAGGAAGCAAAGAAGGAGGAAGTCGTAATTCTTTTGAGAGACATCAAAAACCTCCTCGAAAAGAATTGAGAGATTTTTCTCATATATTCTCCCCTTGTTGTGTGATACAATAAAGGGGATTTTTAATGGAGGAAACCATGAAAGAACTCAAACTTCTATTCTCTATATTGCTACTTCTTCTGCTCTTTTCGTGTGCAACGACGAAAACAAGTGAGGTAGTGGTAGAAACTCCTCTGGCTGAAGAAACGAAAGAGGAGATTGTAACCCCATCTGAAGAACAGCCTGTTCTCATAGAAGAGGAAGCTGCAGTTGCAGAAGAAAAACTGACAGGCATAAAAAAAGCTGAAGGTGACGAAACGATTATCGCCTTCAACTACGCTTACGGGATAAAGACAACAGAGGAACTTACATCAAGCGGTGTATCATTAATCGGCTCTTACTTTGTCCGCGGTCTCTATGATGCGTTCAATAAGCCGAATTCCCCGTCCTTCATTTCTCTTGTCGACATAGAGGATATAGTCAACGATTTTATAACCCAATACCTCAGTAACGGCATCACATTCGACTATGGGGTTAGGCCGGAATACCTTGAGGACATACTCGCGCTCACCTCTCCCGAGGATCTTCCTTCCTCATTCAGCTATGCATACGGCTTCAACATAATGAGGATGCTGGTTTCAGAAGGTGTAGATATCGAAATCATGTCATTTATGACAGGTGTTCTTGATTCATTGTACTCGGAAGTAAGACCCCTCAGTGACGACGAGATACAGAATGCAGTCAATATGTATATCATCTACCTCAACGAGGAGTATTACAAAAAGCTTGAAACCCAGGCTGAAGATAATAAAATCAACGCCGAAACATTTTTGGAGGAGAACGTCCTCACCGACGGCATAAAAATTCTCGATAACGGTGTTCAGATTCTCGTTCTCGATGAGGACGAAACCATCGGCGCGAGACCAACGGAGTACGACACCGTAGTTATGGATTACAACGAATATATAGTTGACTACACGACAGGGGAACTGGAATTCACCGATGCCGATTACAACGTAGAAGTGAGTCTTTTCAACCTCTCGACAGGGCTCAGGAGTGCAATAGCAGCCACCCACACAGGACAGGCTGTCAGGGTTTTCATTCCCCCCGAGCTCTCAAGGCTTCCCGACGGTGACGGAGACACAATTCCACCCTACTCAGTCTTCGTTTACGATATCGCGCTCCACGAAATTTTATGAACTACCACTCCCATGCGGTGACTTCGTCGTCCTATGGAAATGGTATCTAAACAGTCGTGACAGTTACCTGTTTCCAACC
>CAVIUT010000147.1:0-2792 GCA_963646155.1 Eggerthellaceae bacterium
AAACCTCTTTCCCTGAAAGAGGGATTGGGTTATCTGTATATTATGTGTTGTTTTCTGCCTGATAGTGTTTAGAGCCGGTGGTCTTCCTTGCTTAGACTGCATTTTTTCTTGTGCACAGATAGGGGGAGAACTATCCCTTGTACATGAAGAAAATAGCACGAAAAGCTTGAGTTGTTTTTACAGTCTCTAAGATAAAATTTTCAGCTGTGATTTTAACCTTAATTTAATTTCTTCTTTAATCTTTTCGGGCTCTAATACTTTGACATATTTACCGAAAGACATAATACGAACAATCATCTCGGCATCATCGCTCTGGTCATATGTAATTGTCAGCCTGTAGTGGGATTTATCAATACGTTCTGATGTTCTTTCCAGATGAGAGAAACTCAGGCAGATGCGTTCCATAGCATTTCTTTCGTCGGTGATTTCCAGTACGGCTTTAGTCGTATCTCGTTCTCCTTGTTCAATCAGCGGAGTAAAGTCTTTGTCTGCTGTCTGAATCTCTTTTATCGAGGACAGATTTACGTACCAATTATTCCCTTTCTCTTCCCGTGGACTTGTCACAAGACGGAAACGATTATCCTTTTGAGAATATTCAAGCTTTAAAGGTGTTGCGACAAAAGATGCGTTATTCTTTTTTGTGATTTGCACTTCCTGTCTATCGTTTATTGCTTTCAGTATGGCTCTGAAGACTTCAACATAAACAGGGTCTTCAAAATCATCACCTAAGAGATTCTGGTCGTAGTAAGTTATGTCATCAGGATTAAATAATGGTTCAATTCCCTCCAGAAGGGGGAAGTTGTCGCAGAATAACCTGAGCCGAGGATCCTGTGATATTGTCTTTAGCCATCTTAGTTCGTAGATTGTAATCGGCCTTTTATACTGCTTGGATAGGATAGTGGTATATTTTCTTGTTGAGGAATCCTTATTTATCAAGGGGAAGGGAGGCGTGTCATCAGAGGGATTCAATAGTTCCCTGATAAAGTCTAGGGATTCAGAGAAGGCATTCGCTTCAATTATCCTGGAGAAATCTGTCACAGAGAGTTCTGATTTCTTAATGGCTTCGTTTATGAGAAGACCTATCGTTCTTGTATATGCGCCGTATACTTCATTGAAAATCATAACTCTTCTCCATACATCTCTTTTATGTCGTCAATGACAATCCTTCCCATAGCTGGATCATCACAGTCAAATGCGAGAATCCGTCCGTAGAAGGTTCTTATCCAGGGGAGCATCTCCTCTGGGCAGAATACTTTCTTCTCATATCTGCAACTGCTGTCATCAATTATTTTAACAATACCTCCACGACCTTCTTTTCTGAGCCTGTCCACTATATATGTTTCAGGTTTGTCTCCTGATAATTTCACAGCGATAGTCATCGATACGGTATAAGGCGTTGTCTTCTTTCTTGGAAGCTTGACGCCCCAGATATAAGGTATAAGCTCATTCGCCTCCTCTAAACGAAGAGGAAAGAGAGAATCTGATTTACCTGTACGGATTGATTTGATCTTATCGAGACGGATAAATTGAAACCGTATTTCTGCATCTGATTGGTTGTTATAAACCAATACATATTGTCGTCCTGAGCGTGTACTGGAATAAACTTTGATTGGAGTACAGAGGATTACTTCCTTGGACTTGTCGTCATATTTATAAAGTTTGATTTCAACTGATTTATGCTCTTTTATTGCAGTCAGTAGAATTTCGAGTATCTCGGTATCTATAGCCGATACTATGAAGTGGTGCTTGTATATGATATTTGAAGTATCATTGCTCTCAATAATGTCCTTTTCTATGAAAGAGCCAAATATGCCGAGAGGAGCTATCTCAGAGAAGAAGGATATGGGCAGGGCATATTCTCTCCAGTCTATGTTGCATGAAACTATGCTGTAGACATCCTTGTTGCCTTTCTTTGTTTTTTGAAGGATGCCGCAGTCGACAAGTTTATTGAGCCAGTTCCTGAGGGTGTCTCTGTGTGGAGTTTCATCTTTACCTTGACCTCCCCAATACATGATGTCGTGATTGTTTTCATTGAGTATTTTCTGTTCAATATCTGAGAGAAGATATTCCCTGCCATCCGACAAGAGTTCGATGATAAGGAAATACATTATCAAACCTGCCTTATCGAAAGACTTGGCTTCAAATGTCTTGTAGAGCGGATTGGTAGTATCTGTTCGGGAATCGATGGATATATAGGAAGTCTTTCCCTTCTCGGAGAAGGATGACCTCGAGTAAAGGTCCTTTATGATATTCAAAACTCGACGGATTCTGTTGTCTACGCTCTTCGAGCTTTCCTTATCCAAAGTGGCTGAAATGTAATCATTACGGGTCTTATATCCATCTATATATAATTCTCTCAGCGTAGAACGTATCGAGTTGTAGTTTTTGACGTTTTCACTGTATCCCACAGAAAGCCTTCCCTTGAGAGTATTATACATGACTGATCAGACGTAGTGGATATTTTTCAATATTGATGAATGGAAACTTTTCTTCAACAACAAGCAGGAAGATAAAGGCTATCTTTTTTGTATCAAGAACGGAAGCGAAGGCTTCAAAGGAGAAAGAGAACCATGAGAATGAGAAGTTTTGATTTGAAAACAATCAGTTCTGAGGGACAGAGCAGAAAAACTTCATGTGGAAATATCACAGCTTTTGGAACTATTTCTTCAACGTTTTTGATGAATGGGTCTGCTATTCTTCAGATACAAAGCAGCGGGGCATATAAGGGGTGAGGAAGGTAAGGCCTGAAAAGGAGACCTTTCAAAGAGGGTTCGATTCCCTCATGCTCCATA
>CAVIUT010000148.1:0-2708 GCA_963646155.1 Eggerthellaceae bacterium
GGGACGGACAGCAGGGCCCGGGAAATATTAACGCATACATTGCGATGAAGAGGGCGATAGAGCTATCGAAGAAAAATACGGTTGGTATCGTAGCGCTGAGAAATACAAACCATTGGCTCAGGGCAGGTAACTACGGTCTTATGGCTGCAGAGGCTGACACAATCGGCATAATGTGGACCAACACAATGCCCAATATGCCATCCTGGGGAGGAAAGGAAGCGAAAATCGGCAACAACCCGATTGTCTTTGCCATTCCTCATGGCGACAGTCCAATTCTATTAGATGTAGCGATGTCGCTCTTTTCATACGGGAAACTTGAAAAGCTCTTCCTCGAGGGAAAGGAAACACCCTTCGACGCAGGCTTTGACAAGAGTGGCAGAGTTACAAGAAAACCCGAGGATATAATCGAGAGCCGTCAGGTTTTTCCAATCGGCTACCATAAGGGCTCGGGGCTCTCGATAGTGCTTGACCTCATTGCAGCCATCCTCTCGGGCGGCCTCACAACACGCCTTATAGGAGAAGAGACGGCAGAGACGAAGCTGAGTCAGGTATTCATGTGCATAGATGTCTCTGTCTTTCCAGATAGAGAAAGGATTGATAAGGAGATAGAGAAAACCCTTCTCGACATCAAAGCATCAACGCCCCTTGATGCAAACAGCCCGATCCACACACCCGGCGAAGGGATAAAGAGAATACGCAAGGAATCAATGGAGAAGGGTGTTCTTGTCGACGAGGGACGGTGGCAGATGCTGCTCGACATGTAATGATGTGCATACTCCCTCTCACATGCCTTATTTTAGCACATATTAAATAATGTGTCACATGGATTTAGATTTACATAAATTTTTTTGCGATATTTTGGGATCCAGACCACGTGGTAGGTACAATTCCACCGCGTATGTTGTATACTGCTGTTATCCATTATTGGAATCCTCCTTGTTATTTTGTTATGGATCACGAAACCCACAACATTATATCATGGAGGCTTTTATTTCTCTTACTCCACGCATCGCTACTGCTTATTCCATTCTCCCCATCTCAGATGGGGGATTAATAGAATTTCTCATTTTACAATATGAGCTCCCTCAAATTCTTATTTGCTAGGACTGCAGACAACTTCTTCAGCATTTTATAGTTTTCACTGCTGCCGATTGCGAGGCGATTCGTGAACTCATCTTTTTCTTTCTCATGCCGTGCGCCATATTCTTTCACATATTCATCAAGGAGTTTTACCAGGGCCTGATTATCCAATGACTGGCTGTACGATGTCATTTCATAGAAGAAATCTCCAAAGATTATAGGGAGCCCGAATATTTCTTCGCATCTTGCTCCTATATCAGCTAATTCCCGCATCAGACTTAGGCCGTCCATCAACTTTTTCCCGGCCATATTCTCCCTGATTTCCTGATATCTCTTCTTAATGCTGTCGAGTGTCGACCAGAAATTATCACTCAGGACGATATCGCCCTCGCTCTTCCACCAATATGCCATATCATCAGGGTCTCTGTAGCAGAGAATATCCTGTGTGCTGATTGGGGCTGGGATACACTGACAATCTTCGTTATGTACCATCCATTCCGGCTTTTTCATCTTTAGGGGCTTTGATGCGTATACCCTTAACTCCTCATCGTCAATGCCTGTTTTATATAGGAATATCTTGGTAAACACATCCAACCCCAGCATATATACGCAAAGAAAATCATCTGTATAAGGCACATCCTTGTTTTTCTCTCCCCATCCTTTCTCTCCTGATACAACATATTCTGCTGTCTTAGCCAGAAACTTCTTTATGTCAGCCAGTTGTTGTTCCAACGGAGTACCACTCTCCTGCCACTTTTGTATAGTTTCCTGCGCAACCGTAATTAGGTGTCCGGGAGAGAAGAGAAAACATCTCGACTGTTTATCCTGGTCTGAATCCTCGAAAAATTTTATAGCCCCGTCTACCGGCATTTCGGCGAATATCGTCCTCATAAGCTCATGGTGAGAACATAAGCCATAAGGTTCGAGTTCATGGCAGATATCAGCCAGGGTAATGTCATCTCGCTCCTTCTTCAGCATTTCATAGATATGTAATGCATTCCGTCGCTTCTTTAAATCATATTTCGTATCAAGAACATAATTAAGCCATCCTGTAAGGACATCTAAGGAAAGTACCCTTTCACCGGAAGCATATCCCTCTGTTGATGAATTGAACTCCGAGAGCAGTTCAAGTGCACTCGATACTATGTTGAATTGTCGCCAACCTACTTTGCAACTGAAGACTTCGCCGTGTTCATAATTGAAAGCACCGGACTCCCACCAGGTATCTTCAAAATAGTTGTAGGAAACTACCACGCTGCCGTCATTTTCTATTTTCAAAGGTGCAAGCAGAGAAAAATCCCTGCCGAATATCTTTCCCCTCTCGACATCCATCATTCCGCCGGTCGTTGCCACTTTGATGTACATATCCCTGAATTCAGTACGTTCAGCTTTATCTATGACGATGTCGCCAATGGTACTTAAAAAGGTTCCCATTAATCTATTCCTCCTTAACAATCAACGGTAGATGCCATGAGCCTAAGAAAATCGCAAATGTGGTCTATCCGGTAAATCTTTGATTAGTAAAATAACAGCGTATCCAAAAGCGATACACATACAATATCCCTTTAAGTTTGTACTTTGAAATGTATTAGATTGAGGGCGTACCTCCTGAATATGCCAGGGCATCA
>CAVIUT010000149.1:0-2472 GCA_963646155.1 Eggerthellaceae bacterium
GGAAAAGCAATGACGTCTTGAAGTTCTTCAAGCTGAAATGTCCGGTGGAGATAGAAATGGCTAAATGTTAATAGAAAAACTCACAGGGAACTACAGATAAAGCATTTGCTCGTATAGATTTTGAAAGCGCAAAATACTTGAACGGAGCACCATTTAATCCGCGTCCACTGAATGTAATCTGCTATCATTGTCAACAAGCGGCGGAAAAGGCTGCAAAGGCATTGATAGTATATTTGGAAAGTCAAGGGGGAATGCCAAAATCACATGATATTTCATTTCTTCTGAATCAGATTAAAAATGTTTTTTATAATCTTCAGTTTCAGCTATCTTCTTGTCATCAAAAAGAGAGTGCGAGTCACATGATGTGTCATAGTAGGCAGTAAGCATTTTTGCCGCATAGCTTTTTCCAAAACGGCGAGGACGCGAAATGCATATAAGGCTGTTCTCGCTTCCAACCCTTTTGTTGACCAGTTCAATCAGCATGGTTTTATCTACATAGTTCTTTGTGTTGATGGCAGAAAATCCGTTATTGCCGGGGTTGATGAACATACCCAAAGCTTCTCCTCATAAATAAATTCTTCTATGTTTATGGATAACGGAAGAGACATCAAAAGTCAAAGAAAGCCCGGCTTGTTCAGCATATTCCACCCCTGAATTACATAAACGATATAAAAACACCCTCTCATTTTCGGAACGAGAGAGTGCTGGGAAAGTAAGAATTGCTTTCTCTTAATCTTCCAATAGAGGAGAGACATAGTCCTGAGGAAGATTCTCGATATACTCGTTGATAGCCTGGGCAACCTTCTTCGAATACGATACTGCCTGGACAACTGTCTTTGCGCCTAAGACGACATCTCCTGCCGCAAATACTCCGGGACATGTTGTTTCACCGTTTTCAGATGTAAGGAGAAGTCCGGAGGAGGATGCCTGAAGATTCTTTGTTGTGTTGACAAGCTTTGATTTTGGGCCCTGGCTGATGGCGATTATCGTACTGTCGGCCTTGAAAAGCTTTGGCTCGTTCTTTGATCCGACAATCTTTCCTTCTTCATCGATGATGTTCTCGTCGAGCATCGGACCGTAGTCTGTAATTTCGAGCGTGCTGTGGCCGAATAAGAACTCTGCTCCGTCAAGGCGTGCATACTCAGCCTCTTCCTCACTCGAGTCAATCTTATTGCGTCTGGCAATGAGTGTGACATGCCTTGTTCCCTTTCTCAGGAGTGTTCTTGCAACATCCATTGCCGTATTACCCATACCGATGATTGCGACGTTATCCCCGAGGTGATATGCATCAGGGTTTGCCAAAAAGTCGATGGCGAAGTGTACGTTACCAAGGCTTTCTCCCTTTATTCCAAGTTTCTTTGGTCTCCAGACACCTGTTCCGATGAAGATAGCCTTGTAGCCGTCACGGAAGAGGTCCTTTATTTCAAGTGCGCCTCCGATTGTAGTGTTGGGTCTGATATTGACTCCGATGGATCTCAGGAACTTGGAGTATCTTTCAAGAATTGACTTAGGAAGTCTGAACTCCGGGATACCGTATTGCAATACGCCTCCGATTTTGTCTTTGGCGTCGAATATGGTCACCTTGTAGCCCATCTTGGCCATTTCGATTGCAACTGTTATGCCTGCGGGTCCTGCGCCGATTATGGCCATTCTCTTTCCGTTCCATTCAGGAATAGATACCTTGAGCTGGTCAAGACAGGTGTCGGAGATATAGTTCTCGATGGACGAGATGTGAATAGGGGAGCCTTTCTTTCCCTGTATACAGTTTCCCTCGCACTGCATCTGGTGGTTACAGACAAGAGAACATACGACGGAAAGAGGGTTGTTTGAAAAGAGCATATCTCCAGCTTCTCTCAGTTTTCCTTCCTTGAGCATGTGAATCATCTGCGGAATAGGTGTATGGATAGGACAGCCGTTAAGCTGACACATCGGTTTTTTGCATTCGAAGCAGCGGTTTGCTTCAGCAAGAACATGTAGAATCATAAAATGCCTCCATTTTCTATGCTAAGGGCAAAAGTGGTTGTTATTGAGCATAGAATTTGAAAATTAGCGCCTTCTTCAAATGTTGTTAAAGTAATACAATCGCCTTGAGGTTTGATTATGGTTTCATTTGAATGTGATTACAATAACGGTATGGCGCCGAAACTTCTCGAGTGTCTTATAAAAGAAAACGATACTCCCCAGTCAGGATACGGGAAGGACAGCTACACACTCTCGGCCAGGGAAAAGATAAAGAAGGTGATAGGACTCGATGATGTTGAAGTATCACTAATAGGGGGAGGAACGGAGACGAACCAGCTTGTAATAAGCGCGCTCCTCAATCGTTGTGAAGGTGTCATCGCAGCAACTACGGGCCACATAAATGTCCACGAGTCAGGTGCAATTGAATATACGGGACACAAAGTCATCTCTCTCCCGCACACTGACGGTAAGCTTACCTCTTCTGTGCTCTCTTCTTATATGGATGAGTAT
>CAVIUT010000150.1:0-2430 GCA_963646155.1 Eggerthellaceae bacterium
CAAAAATCGAGGGCTAACGATGGTCAAAATAGGTCATTTTGTTTGTATATACGGGGATTCAGTGTTTTGATGAAAAGACCCTACTTCAACAGGCCTCTTCTTCTCTTCGGCGCAAGCTCAGCCACAATCGACTACGCATCGTCCTATATGACGATATATGCCCTCGGAACTGTCTTTGTCGAGCTCACCCTCGGCCTCAATGCATTCATAACGGCTGAAGGTAAGACGGTAGTGAGTATGGTTGTTGTACTTGTGGGCGCAATTTTAAATATTGTCCTCGACCCAATTTTCATCTTCCTATTCGATATGGGAGTTGAAGGGGCGGCCTGGGCGACGATAATCAGCCAGGGAGTAAGCTGTATTATATGTATAATCTACCTTTCTCTTGGAAAGTCCAGCCTTAAACTCAAGTGGAGCAACGTTCTAAAACTCGATAAGCTTATCCTCCCGTCATTTGCACTGGGCCTGGCATCCTTTGTCATGCAGTCGACGGAGAGCCTTATCAGCATATGTTTCAACTCTAATCTCCTGAAGTACGGCGGCGATGTTGCTGTAGGTACCATGACGATATGTTCCTCTGTTATGCAGATGGCACTTCTTCCTTTACAGGGAATAGCACAGGGCGCTCAGCCTTTGACTTCATTCAACTACGGGAAAGGAAATACGGAGAGGGTGAAGAAATGCTACAGAACACTTCTCACTGTTTCTCTCATCTATTCTATAAGCCTTTGGGCTCTTCTCGAGCTCTTTCCGTCCTTCTTTGCTTCCATCTTTGCATCCGACGAAGCTTTGATTGATTATGCTGTACCCAATATTAGGATATATCTGATGATGCTCGGCCTTATGGGGATACTTATATCAAGTCAGATGACATTCGTATCCATCGGAAGTGCCCTCAGCTCCGTCAGCATTGCACTTGTGAGAAAGATAGTCCTTTTGATTCCTCTTATCTACATAATGCCTGCCGTATATAAGACAAATCAGGTTAGGGCCGTATTCATGGCTGAGCCTGTTGCCGACCTCCTTGCAATAACATTTGCCTTTATCCTTTTCCTCTCAGTCTTTTCGAAGGATAAAATCAGGTAAGATAAGCTTGAGAGGAATTGTGGTTGTTTCCGTCTGCAGTTGGACTTGGTGAATGACGTGAAAGGGAAAGAGTAAAATTAGCACTTACCCTTGCCTTCATCTTCTTTCCGGCTTATATTTTAGTTATAAATTAATTTTATAATTGATATGTGAATAGAGGAGAAGACCATCGTGAATGATACAAAAAGAACTTATGTACCATCGCCGGAAATTGACGCCTTCCTGACAGCTTCACCCTGATGGACGACAATTCATGTCACTTTTCTTCGACTCTAATCACGAAGCTGTTCAGTTAGTAATTAATATATTCCTCGACCGCGAAGATATTAGGGTCGGGAAGGTCAATGTACAGAAGAAAGAAAAGAGTCCGCTCAGAGGAGGACGTGATGTTGTACTCGACATCTATGCAAAAGATTCAGACGGCAGGCATTATGACATCGAGATACAGAGAGCAGACAGTGGAGCGAGTAGTAAAAGAGCAAGGTTCCATAGCATTGTGATAGATTCCAGGATACTGAAGGCCGGAGAGGACTTTAGTAAGAAGAACGATTCTTATGTAATCTTCATTACCGAACATGATGTAATGGGAAAGGGCCTTGGAATTTATCATGTTGATAGGACGATATGGGAACTCGGCTTTGACAGCTTCAATGACGGCAACCATATACTGTATGTAAATGGTGCTTACAGAGGAGACTCGAAAATCGGGCTCATGATTGAGGATTTTGCCTGCAGTAAGGCAGACGATATGCACTATGAGGTTCTTAAGGAAGGTATGCAACACTTTAAGAGTGTAGGTAAAAGGAGAGTGGCTATGTGTAAAAAACTTGAAAGATACGTTAATGAGAGAGAAAAGTAAGCTCGTATCGAGAATACAAAGAAAATGATTGCACTAGGTAAGCTTACGCTGGAAGATATTTCAAAATGTTCCGGACTGCCTCTTTCTGAAGTTAAAGAGCTTCTAAGTTGAGACGGCGACATCGAAATAGTTTTATCTTTCGATTGTATAGCTTTTGTTGCTGCTGAAGGACTTTATCTGCAGTAAGGCAGACGATATGCACTACGAGGTTCTTTTATAGGTATGGAGCACTTTGATGATACAGACGACGGGAGGATAGCTATGTGTGAGAAACTTGAAAGATATTGTGGAGAAAGAGAAAAGGACGTCAGAATAAAAAGCGAAAAAAAGGGTGAAGCTGAAACTCGTATTGAAAATGCAGAGAAAATGATTGCATCAGGCAGGCTTTCCTACGAAGACATTTCAATATGTTCCGGGCTTCCTCTTTCTGAAGTTAAAGAGCTTGCCGGCTGAGACGGCGATATCAATACTGTTTCTTCCAAATA
>CAVIUT010000151.1:0-2335 GCA_963646155.1 Eggerthellaceae bacterium
ATAAAAATAATGGATAGTTAATCAGTTTTCGTGTAAACACGGGGAAAATTTAGGCGTATATATCGTCACTCCCTCTGTTTTCTTCTTTCTCTTTCAGCTTCCCTTGCTTTTCCGGGGAGGAATCTTGTAATTGGACACTCCCTCGGTGACGGCTTTTATTTCTCATTCGATGATGATATCCCCATCACAGAGACGGAGGTGAAGATTCTCGAGAATAAGATGCTTTCCCTTGTAGAAAAGAAGGAAGATATTGTCTACTCGGCACTCAGTGGTGAGGATGCTGTTGAAGTTTTCAAAAAAAAACGGTAGAAAAGATACTGTACTCTTGCTCCAGTCACGTAATGACAGTGTGTCATATACGTACTCGCTTGTCGGCTACATGCAGCTCTCGTATGAGCCTCTTGTTCCCAATACCGGCGTTCTTTCTATCTTTGGCCTTAGGCTTTACGGTAAGGGATTACTTTTGAGGTATCCCGTATCATCTTCAATCGAGAGGATAATTCCTTTCAGAGACAACCCGCTTCTTTTTTCAGTATTCGATGAATATAAAAAGTGGGGGAGAATACTCTCGGTAAGAAGTATCGGGGAAATGAACAGGGTCAATATCGAAGGAGGAATTAGGGAGTATGTAAGACTCAGCGAAGACCTGCAGAGACGTAAAATTGCCCAGATAGCAGATAGCGTTGCCCAAAAAGACGCAAAGATTGTCTTTGTAGCCGGGCCGTCATCCTCGGGTAAAAAAACATTCAGTAAAAGGCTTTGTGAAGAGCTGAGGCTTCTTGGCTACAAGGCATTCAAACTCAGTCTCGACGACTACTATAATCCACCCTCTATGGCTCCGAAGGACGAGAATGGAAAACCTGACTTGGAAGTAATCGAGGCTTTGAACATAGGCTTGATTGACTCGAACCTAAGAGACCTTGTGTCGGGTAAGGATGTCTCTCTTCCGTCCTATGATTTCAACACCCATATAACATCCTTCAATTCTGCTCCTGTGAGACTCGGTGAGAAGTGCATAGCAGTAATCGAGGGAATACACGCCCTCAACGAAAGGATTACAGGGTGCATTAATCCATCCTTTGTCTATAAGGTTTGTATATCAGCGCTGACGCAGCTGAATCTTGATGACTCGAACAGAGTCTCCACTACAGATAACAGGCTCCTGAGGAGATTACTACGAGACTACCGTACACGTGGAATGAGCGTAGTACGCACATTGAGTATGTGACCCAATGTAACGAAAGCTGAGAGGGAGCATATATTTCCGCAAAAGACAATGCCGATGTGATGTTCAACAGCGCACTAGACTATGAGATAGGGGTCCTTGTGCCTTTTGTCGAGCCTTTATTGAAGTCTGTCAAAGTGGAGGACGGACCGTGCTATGAGCTCTCGCGGCGTCTACTTGCATTTTTACGTAATGTATATCCGATAAGCAGTACCTTTGTGTCCTCAAATTCAATACTGCGTGAGGTCATAGGTGACTCTGATTACGAGTAAGAGTTGTGACCTTTAGTTTCCAGAGTATATTCCTCTTTTTTCTTCATTTGTTGTAGATAAAAGGAACATCGCACACTTTCTCGAGAGCATCTGATTTACCCGAGGTGCGTCGGCTCTTTTGTCTTATCAACTACCTCTTCTTCTTGTTCTGTTATCTGACGTAGAGAAGACGAGAAGTTGAGGCCTATTATATGGATTTTCTTACTCGTGTTGATATATTTTGCATAGTAGTTTTTTTCTTTTATCTGAGCTATGGCTTTATCTGCACTCTCATCAACCTTCATTTCGATAACGTAGACATCCCGGCTTGTGGAGATAACGATGTCACTGCCTCCTGTGAGGGACTCCTCTTCGGCATCAATGCGAGCTCCTCCTATCATAAGGAAGAAAGAGAAGAATGCCTGTTGATAGCTTTTCTCCTTCTCTGAGAGTATTGTGTATGGAAATTCCTTCAAGAAAGCGTTGAATACTTTTTCGAGCCTCTCTATATTTCTTTCCCTTAAAGCCCTCGTCCCTTCCATTACATAGAGACCTGCCTCAATGCCTGTAAAGCGCTCGACAAGATTCTCGGTGAATGTTTTCCTGATTTCAGTATTAGGGAATGTTAAATACAAGCCTTCTGCTTCTCCATTCTCTATTGTCAAATAGCCGGTGAAGTATATAAGGGCCAGCACCTGCAAATCTTTCATTTTGTGCTCTCTCAGAAGAGAATAGTCGAATGTGTTGATAGAGCTCATGGGAAGAACAGGATTCTGGGAGATAATTTTCTCAAAATGATAGTCTTTAGCCAGGTCTACAGCTAGCGTACTTGCCCCAGTCTCTATCCAGTAAGACTCAA
>CAVIUT010000152.1:0-2236 GCA_963646155.1 Eggerthellaceae bacterium
ATAAACATGCGTTCATTTCAAGGTTCCAGTTGTGAACTTTCTGTGTCATCTGTCACTCTACTCTACAATATTACATAAAAACAGCCCAGTCCGTAGACCAAGCCATTCTTCTCTATCCTTACCCAATCTTTGATTAACTAAATACGCATTTCGTAACGTTCCTCTTACAAATTTATGTTGTGAGAGGAATTATTTTTGAGAAAGTGCTTGACTTTTTGTTAAAAGTGTGCGTATAGTAGACGCATAGAAGAGAGGGGTCAAACATGGCTAAAATAGATAAGAGCGACAATAATCTTTATCCAATTCCGAAGGGAGCAAATGTCCTTAAGAGTGGAGCCGTATATATCAACGCTAGGAATTATAGGGTGGAACCGACGGACGGAAGAAAGCCTTATGTAAGTCATGTAAAACTCTGCATAGGAAAAGTCTCAGAGAAAGAAAAGGGCAAGTTCTATGCCAATGACAACTACAAGAAGAAGTTCCTTAAGGAAACACTTCCCGAGCCACCGAAGAAGAATGACTCCTTGAGTGTTGGAGTATATGCTGCCACAGTCGAGGCCGATAATAATACGGGATTGACTGAGACTTTACTTGAAAGTGGATTCAAGGAAGATGAGATAGCTGTCCTTAAAGACCTTGCACTCTATATGGTTGAAGCCGAGACAGCTGTATTCCAGCACTTTCCAGCATGGGCGAGGAATAACGCTACATTTTCCGAGATCATCATGGACGACACCCAGATTTCAAGATTCCTGAAAGAACTGGGTTTCTCGAGGATACAGCTCTTCAAGGACAACTGGCTGAAGAGAATACTCTGCACGGGAGATAAAGTATTCCTCTGTTATGACTCAACAAATGTAAACTCACAGGCAGAAGGTGTCTCCATTGTAGAGAAAGGACATGCCAAGGATGACAGTACACTCGACCAGGTGAATACGGAGTATGTCGTAAGGCAGGAAGACGGCATGCCGGTAGCATATATGCAGTACCCCGGTTCCATAGTAGACATAGCTGAAGCCGACAAGATGATTCAATACCTCGGGTCTTTCAATAAGGATGTAAAGATTGTAGCCGTATGTGACCGGGGTTATATATCAGAAGATAATGTCACATCGTTCAAGAATCAGAATCTTGATTATCTTCTTCTTGTTAAATCAAACCTGACGATTGCGAAGACAATACTGTCCCTTCATGCTGATGAGGTAAAGGACATCTACAGCTGTTATATTCCCGAGGTAGACAAATTCGGTAAGACGTTCAAAGTGAAACTCTTCTCCGCTAGCGATATTGAAAGCTTCGTTCATCTGATTTTCGACAAGAAGCTGGAGAATGAGCACAGGAATGCGCTATTGAATAAGATAAGACTGCAGAAAGCTGAGATAGAGAAGGCAATTGAGCGGAAGACAAAGTTTACAGAAGATAACCTGAAGAAATACAATCTCTTCTCCCTTGAGATAGAACCCTCGGAAACAATAGTCGCACCGAAGAAAGGCCGAAATAGGGGAAAGGTGGAACAGCAGTCATATGTCATAAAGAGCTTCAAGGAAAATGACGAGATGATAAAGAAGGAATTCTCTTACTGCGGATTCTATATGCTTGCAACATCTGATGAGATGACAGCGCTGGAGGCGATTAATGCCTACAGTGGTAGAGATTCCGTCGAGAAGGTATTCCAGTGCCTCAAGAGTTTCCTCGGAATGGATAAATATGGAGTTCACTCTGAAGCCTCAATGGTCGGTAAGACATTCCTATGGTTCCTTGCTTCAATTTTGCGCTCTCATATTTCTCATAAACTTTCTGCTCTACGCGACACAACAGGAGATAAGAAGTCCTTTACAACTCCTGCTTCTCTCGACAGCCTTGCTGCCATTCAGGCTGACAAAAACCTCTCTTCCGGTAAATATGAGAGGCGCTATACCCTGACTAAGACGCAGAAGCAAATCTGTGACGCTCTTTCTGTTAAGGAGTCTTCGATTGATGAGATCATTGATGCGCTAAGCTGATTTGCGTATATTTCTTACAAAGACTGGGTCCTTATTTGCCACAGTATGGTAATGGTGTATTTCTGCTAACTCTCTTTTCCAGTGCCTCCAGGCAGTCAGCTATGAATCTCCTAAATCCCTCGCTTGAATTGCGGTCCCGGATTGAGAATGAGAAAAACTATAGGCTTAAGTTCGGAGGATTTGTCTCTTGGTTGTCCTAAACTATGGGATTGATGTGGATGTCACAGAATAGG
>CAVIUT010000153.1:0-2215 GCA_963646155.1 Eggerthellaceae bacterium
ATTTTTATCAATTTTGATATCGTTAACTGGCATTTATCGCCAATTTTAAGCGAAGTGACACCCTCTTTATGTGGAATATTCAGTCCGTTGCTGCTTCCCGTGCCTTAACCTACAGAGAGTGGCAAATCAATCAATCTATCAGAAATTCCTTTGAAGCCCTGACATAAAGGATTACGGCCGAAAGCAGAGATAACACATCAGCTCCAGGCTGTGCCCAGATAAGCCCCGTCTCATAAAAAGATAGCCCGGCAGAAACATTACGGAATATATATCAAGCCCTGTCTTGAGATATTGACAATGAGAGACTCAGTTGCAGCGCCAGCCGCCTGAATGGCATTTGTAAGGACATAAAACACGCCGAAAAGAAAGCTGGTACAAAGGAGAATACGGAAGAATGAAATGCCGTAGTCAAATGCCCCAGCGTCCGTCAGGAGTACACAGACTATCTGGTTTATGAAGATATAGCACACTCAACGCTTTGAATACCCACAACCTGCGTTTCTCCTTGTATTTCTGCCGTCGCCCATTTGATGCCGATACACCTGGATGCTACATCAACATCGATATCACATCATCAAGGTCGTAGAAACTGACGGAGGGAAAGAGAGAAGTATCCAGCGTCATCTTATTCTTTGTGAATATTATATACGACACTTTTTCTTCAATCCTGATCAGCGCTGTCCTTCTCTGTAGTGTGTAGACAACTTCAGGCTTAAGGTCTCCCGAGATGTATTTGCACTCGCATGTAATCAATTCCTTTTCCATAGTCCTGACTACGATATCTATTTCCTCTTCCTTCTTTGTTAATGGGTTGCCACCCCACCAGCGACCGCACTCGATAATCGGTTTTCCTTCAAGAATGTGTGGAAGAGAAAGTGCACATAGTTTTTCAAAGGAGGCACCAAGGAATTCCGGGATATGCTCAATATAATGTCTCATCATTATCTCAGGAGAATATGATGAGAGGGGATATCTGAAGAGGTACCAGAATTCTATGAGACTGTCCTTTATTCTCCATACCGGTTTTCTCTTTGCCGGAGATACGCTCAACTCTTTTTCTACGATATCGAGCCTCTCGAGGTTCTCAAGGACCGATTTAACAAGGCTCGGGTACGAACCTGCCTTCTCGGCTATGTCTGAGAGTTTGTTTGTTCCAGTTGCAAGGAGAGTGCATATTGCTGCAGTCTTGTCGGATCTGGTCGCTTCTGTGAGCATTATCAGATTAACTTCATTAACGAAGTATCCGGCATCGTCAAAGAATAAAGCCTTGACAGCTTCATCGACATTACTGTACGGGGCAAAGAGAGAAAGATATAGTGGGATTCCTCCCGTAATTGCCCAAACCTTGAAGATGTCTTCGTTCTTTCTTAAAAGCGGAAGCATCTCCTTTGTCTCGCTGATGCCGAACGGGCCGAGCTTGAGGCTGAGGTCTCTCCTGCCGTATAACGGACTCTTCGAACCGAAGACGTCGCTCTCCATAAAACTCCGGGATGATGAGCACAGGATAAGAAGGAGCTTCCCCTTATTCTTATAGGAATCCACATAATATTGGAGAAGTGATGTCACCTCCGGAAACTCTTCTGCAAGGTATGCAAATTCGTCGATTATGAAGACAAATTTTCTCTCAACGCTTTGGTTGAAGATGAATGAGAATATCTCATTGAAATCAGAGAATGCATATCCCGGGCCTGAAGGGACAAAAAAGCTGTTAATCATATTGACAAAGCTTTTCATAAGGAGGTCACGGTTTCCTCTAAATGCCGTAAAGCTTATCCCTTCCTTATCTTTCATGAATTCTTCAAGGAGGATGGTCTTACCTATCCTGCGGCGCCCGTATACAGCAACAAGCTTCTGATTCTCGCTCTTCCAGCATTCTTCCAGCCTCGCTAATTCCTTTTTCCTTCCTACGAACATCTTTCTTCCTCCCAGCATGATGGTAGATTGCAACTGGGCATCTGTCAAGTTTTACAATTTGAATTTTATAAATTGAATTTTTATAATTCTAATATATAAAAAATACTTTATTACTTGTACTGATGACGCCTTAACAATCGCGTTTTGAGTACCAATGCAAAGTGCAATAACTCGGCCTTCTCATCTTCTTTTACCATTTTTTGCCGTGAAAGCACTCAACTCAAACAATCTTGTTGAGCAACGTTAAAAATGCCGATATCGTTTGATGATTTTTTATGAAACAATCCAAGGCTTTTCAATC
>CAVIUT010000154.1:0-2081 GCA_963646155.1 Eggerthellaceae bacterium
GAGATTTACCGGGAGTCTTCCAAGAGAAGACCTGTGATGGTTTATGCAAAATATTAAAGAAATGAAGAGTATGAAGAAGAAATATGCAAAGTATGTAGGAGGAGCATTTCTGCATTTTGAATATAGTTTGTTCCATAATTATCCTTAAATTATCAACCTACAAGTTGTATGCTTCGCATTTTTATATTATCTTTGTGCTATAAACAGTGAAGTTATGAAATTTGACCTTATCACAGAAAACGAACGCCTTTGGGCTGTCAGATACGAAGACTGTCTCGACAACGTCCTCGACTCCATTCTCGGACAATGGAACGATGTGGCGTGGCTTCGCAGTTTCTTCAAGCAGAACATAGAGGACTTGGCATCTTACTTCAAGATTACGGATGTCAACAAGGCCATCTATGACACCATAGAAGACAGCGAACGCCTGCAGTGTCTCATCATGGACATCTCCCCGGATGCTGACCTTGACAGGATTTTCCGTCCATTGGAGAACAGCCGCACTTCCGAAATGCTCTTGGGCAAGGAGAAGGCCCGTCTTCACAACACGCCGCGTCACGCCTCTTGGCTTCGCATCTATGCCATCAAGCTCGAACCGGGCATCTACATCATCACCGGCGGTGCCATCAAACTGACCCGTACCATGCAGGAGCGTGAGCATACTCTGGTGGAACTTGCCCGAATGGAGAAGGTGCGCCGTTTCCTGCTCGACAATGACATTGCCGACAAGGATTCGTTTATGGACTTTTTGAATGAACTCATATAGAAAGGAGGTTTTTATGAAAACTGCCAATGACATCATTTCCAGACTGAAAGACCATCAGGCTTCCACTCCGTCAAAGTGGCGCGAGAATGCCGAGTGGCGCATAGCCAACAAGCCGTGGCTCCGCTACTCGCAGCATATCGCCATGATGATGCTCGACAAGATGGAGGAACTGGGCATGACCCAGAAACGCCTCTCCGAACTCATGGGCTGCAGCCAGCAATATGTTTCCAAAGTCCTCAAAGGTCAGGAGAACCTCTCGCTCGAAACTCTCTCCAAAATCGAGCGTTGTCTCCAGATTCGGATTCTCGGCATCAGCTGTTAGGCATGGTTATACTGCTATCCGTTTGCGTAATGTTCCTGCTAAGGAGTAAAGTAGTTACACACGACCACGGCACACTTTGTCCAACTCTCAAGGATGATGCATTTTTTCATATGTTACCCTTTCCATATCATCTTCTGGAAGAATTCAAGATGATTTCATACATACAGAGGGGCATTTCATACGAAGGGTATCGGAATGTTTGGCGGGTAACGGATTTCTTCCTACTTTTGCAACCGAAAAGAAACGGCGGGCGACGGATGCCTGGCGTGGAAAGGAAAGTTGAACCCTATAATATAATAAGGTATGAAGAAGATTATGATTTCGTTGCTGATGGTACAGCTGCCACGACAACCACTTTCGCAAAGAGCAACTATACCATCGAAAAGAAGGACGGCGACATCTGCTTCATGGGAATAAATCTTGTTGACCTTTTCGTAAGGGATGGTATATAAGTACATAGAGAAGTGAGGTAAGGGTGTTTGTTGACCTTTGCAAGGAGCATTTTGGTAAAGCACCAATTATCTATTGCAGCCAACCCTTTTATATCAAGAACTTTCGAGTACATTTTGATGATTGCAAGTATTGGTGTGGCGATGTCGATTATCCTGCGGATCTGCCCCATGTGATTCATCAGAAAACTATCAAAAATGTTCCTGGTATTATGGGAAAGGTGGATTACAATGTGTTGAACTGTGAGTTGGAAGATATAATATTGTAATGTAATATAGTGAGATTATGAAGAATTTTCTTGTAATGTCAGGCAAATAATTTGGTAGTTTCGGGAGAATGTTGTATTTTTGCAGAAACGATTGTCAAAACATGGAAAGCTATGGAGCAGAATCGAATCAAGGAAATACCCTACGGAGTGTCTGACTTCGACATCGTGAGGAGAGACAACCTCTACTATGTCGATAAGACGATGTATTTACCCAAGTTGGAGAGCGAGGCCCGCTTCCTCTTCTTCATCCGCCCTCGCCGCTTCGGCAAGAGCGT
>CAVIUT010000155.1:0-2040 GCA_963646155.1 Eggerthellaceae bacterium
ATCGTATATGTATAACAATAGCCCGGAACTAACCGGGCTAAATCATTTATTTAAGAAATTCAGGAATTGCACCTCTGTTATTAAAGATCTTACGCTGCTGAGAATCAAGAATCTTTTTTCTCATTCTTATTGAGAGCGGAGTAACCTCAACAAGTTCGTCATCCTTGATGAACTGGATTGCAGCTTCAAGACTGGGTTTCACGACGGGAGTGAGGGTTACAGCTTCATCCTTTCCGGCAGCACGAAGGTTTGTGAGCTTCTTTGTTCTTGTCGGGTTGATCAAGAGGTCAAGTTCCTTATTTCGTTCGCCGACAACCTGACCTTCATAAACAGGGTCTCCGGGGACAATAAAGAACCTTCCTCTGTCTTCAAGTTCCCATATGCCGTATGCTACAGCAGTACCCTGCCTGTCGCATACAAGAGATCCGGACTGTCTGTCGGGAAAATCACCTTTATAAGGCTCGTATCCCTTAACAAGAGTATTCATAATTCCAAGTCCCCTTGTATCTGTCAAAAACTCGTCTCTGTAGCCTATAAGACCTCGCGCAGGAACCTCGAACTGAATCTTTACTCTGTTTCCTGTAGAGTATTGCATATCTGTCATGACAGCCTTTCTTCTGCCGAGTTTTTCCATGACAGTACCACTGAATTCTTCAGGGCAGTCTATATAAAGATATTCAATAGGCTCTGTTTTATTGCCGTTCTCATCCTTCTTAAAGATAATATGAGGGCGTCCGACACTTAGTTCAAAGCCGTCTCGTCTCATTTCTTCGACAATGATAGCCATCTGAAATTCGCCTCTACCTTTAACTGTGAAGGTATCGTCGGCATTCTTCTCAATCTTGATAGAAACGTTCTTCAGAGCCTCTTTTTGAAGCCTCTCCCAGATTTTTGCGCCGGTAACAGCTTTTCCCTCAGTACCTGCTAAAGGAGAAGTATTCTGCATAAAAAGCATACTGACTGTCGGCTCATCAACCTTTATTCTCGGAAGTGCCTTGATTTCTTCCTTAGTGCAGATTGTGTCCCCGATAGATACGTCACTGACACCGCTTAGGACGATAATATCTCCAGGCTCTACATCATTGGTTTCCTTGAATGTAGGACCGTCATAGCTCTGAAGTCTTGTAACCCTAAGCGGCTCTTCCTTGTCTTCCTTGATGCATATAAGCTGATCGTTTGTACCTGCTGTGCCGTTGATTACCTTACCGACAGCAAGACGCCCGAGGAAGTCTGAATAGGAAAGGTCAGATACAAGCATCTGGAACGGCTCTTCATCGTCATATTCAGGAGCAGGTATATAGCTGAGAATAGCATCCAATAAAGGATGGAGGTTATCTCCGATATTATCAGGAGAGAGTCCGCATCGACCATCCCTTCCGTTAGCATAGAACACCGGAACTTCGAGCATATCTTCATCCTGGCTCAGCTCGAGTAACAGATCATATACTTCATCCAATACCTCTTCAGCTCTTGCGTCAGGACGGTCTATCTTGTTTATAACAACAATCACAGGAAGACTCTTCTTCAAAGCCTTCTCGAGTACAAATCTTGTCTGGGGAAGAGGACCTTCAGCAGCATCGACAAGTAATACGACGCCGTCAACCATGCTCAATCCTCTTTCGACTTCGCCTCCGAAATCTGCATGGCCCGGAGTGTCGATAATATTGATCTTCACCCCTTTCCAATGGATAGCACAGTTCTTTGCACTGATTGTAATACCACGCTCTCTCTCGATATCACCGGAGTCCATAATACGCTCCTGACCGTCGTTTTTAAGCGCTAGTCCGCTCTGTTTAAAGAGCGCGTCAACCAATGTTGTCTTACCATGGTCTACATGTGCAATAATAGCAATGTTTCTTATCTTTTCGTTTTTCTGTTTCATCTTATTTTACCGAAATGTAATATAAACCAAACTTTAATTAATGAAAATACCTTCTATTCATTATAAAGCAAAGATTTGATGAGAAGAATAACAGGACATCAGTCCTCGAAAAAAGGCAATAAAAAAAGCTGGCGACGACCTACTCTCCCGGAGACGAA